>CAZNZF010000001.1:0-60480 GCA_964577465.1 uncultured bacterium
TCCTGGGGCCGGATAAAGGCCGAATTCGAGTAATTCACCCTTCTATCGCCGCAAAAAAAGACCGCCCTCGGACGGTCTTTCTGTTGGACTGAAACGGGCGCTATTCCAGCACGTGGATGTTGCGCGGGGCGCAGATGTCCTTGAGCTGCTTGGGCCAGACGGTGACGCTGACCTCTCCCAGGTGCGCCGCACGTAACAGGTACATGTAGGTGCGCGACTGGCCGATGCCGCCGCCGATGCTCAACGGAATCTGGTCGTTGATGATCGCCTTGTGGTACGGCAGGTTGAGGAAGTCCTCCTGGCCGGTGATCTTGAGCTGCTGCCGCAAGGTGTCCTTGGTGACGCGGATGCCCATGCTGGTGAGCTCGTGGCGGCGCTTGGTGACCGGGTTCCAGACCAGGATGTCGCCGTTGAGGCCGTGCATGGGCTTACCGTCGGCGGAGGTCGTCTCGGTGACCCAGTCGTCGTAGTCGGCGGCGCGCATCTCGTGGGGGTATCCGTCCTTCAACACCCAGCCGATGCCGATGATGAAAACGGCGGGGTACTTCTGGATGATTTTCGTCTCCCGCTGCTTGCGCGGCAGGTCGGGGTACATGTCCAGAATCTCCTCGGCGTGGAGGAAGGTAAGCTCCTCGGGTAAGTCGGGGTACTTGCTCGATTTGAGCTGGGGGTACATCTCCTGGGCCAGCTTGCCGGCGCCGAGGATGACCTTCCAGATTTTCCGAACCGTGTCCTTGAGGTAATCCAGGTTGCGGTCCTGGGCGGTGATGACCTTCTCCCAGTCCCACTGGTCCACGTAGGAGCTGTGGTCGTGGTCGAGGAAGTAGTCCTTGCGCACGGCCTTCATGTCGGTGTTGAGCCCCTCGCCGACCTTGCAGTCGAACTCCTTGAGCGCCATCCGCTTCCACTTGGTGGCGGCCTGCACCACCTGGGCGCGGATGGGGGTCGCCAGGCCGAGGCCGCAGTTGAATTCGATGGGCGTGCGGGAACCGTCGCGGTCCAGGTAATCGTTCACGCCGCTCTCGCGGTCGACGATGAGCGGAACCTGGGTCATGAAGAGGTTCAGCTCCTTGCAGAGGTTTTCCTCGATATAGCGCTTTATGGCGAAGAGGGCCTTCATCCTCTCCTTGGGCGGCAGGAGCGGCTTGTAGTCCGCGGGGAGGATTTTCTCGACCTCTTCGTACGTGCTGATGCCCGGTCCCGCCAGGTCAGCTTTCTTGTCGGCCATCGTCGGTTCTCCTTGTTAGGGTTGATTGCATATGTTTTTCTTCGAATTCACACGTCATTTTGTTTTTAATCACATTATCCCAATCGAAACATTTACCATTCATGGAGATATAAACTCCATTCGGGAGAGTTTGAACGAACGCCAGGGAAGTTGCGAAATTAAAGAGGGCGTCGGAGCCGCTGAACTTATAAGGTATTATGGCCCCCGTCAATACAATCGTTTTATCCCGTATAGTTTCGGCCAGGACAACGGCGGTTTCCACAATCGTATCGGTTCCGTGGGTAATGATTATCCGGCGCTTTTTCATTCTCAGGCATTTTTTTAGAATCTTCGCTCTATCTGAGCCCGTCATGTATAAGCTATCGGTCAGCATCAGAGTCTCGATATCAACATTCAATGTACAACGACTCAATTTAAGGATGTCGGGGAGGTTAATGCCCTTGAAGGAAAGGTTTCCATCAAGTTCATCGTACACCTTGTCGAAAGTCCCGCCAGTGACGAGAATTTTAATGGACTTGTCGTTATCTTGAAAAGATCCCATAAGCACCATTATTCATCTGAGCACGAAGATCCTCTTAAAGCTAGGCGCGTCTCACCAGCCTCGTTGGTTTTCCTCGTGGGAGGATTGCATCCGGAAACGCGTGAATAGTATCGGTTGGCGGGCGTATTGTCAACGGGAGTGAGCCATCGCATCCGCTTCGTCGAGGCCCTCAAAGCCGCGGCCTGGAGAGCGAACCGGTATCTTCCGCCCTTGACTTGGCCCCGGGTGTAAGCCAAAATCCGACCTTGCTTAAAGCTGTGCCGTCGCGGTCAAAAAAACCCAGAGGTCAATTCCATGAACACCCTTCAGGACATCAAACGGTTAATCGAGGAATCGGGCGTCCAGCTCATCCGGGTCTGCTTCACCGACATCATCGGCGACCTCAAGGGCTTCAACATATTACCCGCGGAGCTGGACAAGGCGGCCGGCGACGGCCTCGGCGTGGACGGTTCCTCCATCGAGGGCTTCGCCCGCATCAACGAATCGGACCTGGTGGCGGTCCCCGACCTGGACAGCTTCAAGGTCCTGCCGGACGCGTTCGGGAACCGTGAGCTGCGGTACGCCCTGGTGTTCTGCGACCTCTTCACGCCGGGCGGCTCCCCCTACCCCGGTGATCCCCGCTTCGTCCTCAAATCGAACCTGGCTAAATTGAAAGCCGATGGCACGACGTTCTACGTCGGCCCGGAGCTGGAGTTCTTCTACGTCAAGGGCGAGAAGGACCCCGAGCCGCTGGACCACGGCGGTTACTTCGACGCGAGCCTGATATCCAAGACAGCCTTCGTCTGCGACAAGACCCTGGCCATGCTGGGCGACGAGGGCCTCGGCATCCGGGGCGAGCTGAACCACCACGAGGTGGGCCCCAGCCAGTACGAGGTCGACCTCCGCTACGGGGACGCCCTCGTCATGGCCGACCAGGTCATGCTTGTCAAGCTCCTGATAAAGGAGGTGGCGCGGATGTACGGCATCCACGCCACTTTCATGCCCAAGCCGGTTTTCCGGGAGAACGGCAGCGGCATGCACGTCCACCAGTCACTCTTCAGGGACGGGAAGAACCTCTTCGTCGGGGAGGGGGGCACGGAGGCCCTGCCGGGGCTGAAGCTCTCCGACTTCGCCCTGAAGTACACCGCGGGGATTCTGGCGCACATCCGGGAGGCGACCCTGGTGCTCAACCAGTGGGTCAACTCGTACAAGCGGCTCGTCCCAGGTTACGAGGCGCCGTGCTACATCGTCTGGGGGCACCGGAACCGCTCGGCCCTGGTCCGGGTTCCGCATTACAAGACCCCGCAGTCGGCGCGAATCGAGCTGCGCAGCCCCGACCCCGCCTGCAACCCCTACCTGGCATTCTCGGCGATGCTGGCCATGGGGATGCGGGGGGTGGAAGGCTCCTACGAGCTGGCCGAGCCCACCGAGGAGAACATGTACGACGCGGGCGAGCGCTCCTCGGAGATTGCCGAGCTCCCGGAAAGCCTCTCCGAGGCGATCCACCTCTTCGAGAAGAGCGACCTCATGCGCCAGACCCTGGGGGACCACGTCTTCGAAAAATTCGTCGCGAACAAGACCATCGAGTGGGACTCCTACCGTCAGGTCGTCACCGAGTACGAAATCCAGCACTCGCTGCCGCGCCTGTAGGAGGTGCGCGGATGGAACCCGTTTACGACACTTATTGCGGCCTGTACTGCGGCGCCTGCCCGGTCCTGCTGGCCAACGAGACCGGGACCGTGGAGCGGCGGGCAGTGGAGTGGAACATGAAGCCCGGAGAGCTGCGCTGCTTGGGATGCCGGTCGGAGATGACGGCGGTCTTCTGCACGGATTGCGTGATACGCCCGTGCGCCCGGGATCGGGGGATAACCTCCTGTTGCGATTGCAGCGAGTACCCGTGCGAGTTGCTCAGGAACTTTCGGGCGGACGAGCACCCCCACCACTCCGTAATCCTGAAAAACCTCGCCCGCATAAAGGAGAAAGGCCCGGACGCCTGGTTGGAGGAGCAGAAGCACCGTTGGAGCTGCCCGGCCTGCGGCGCGCGGTTCACCTGGTACGACGACCGATGCCCCGAATGCGGCGCCGAGACCTACGACTGCCGGGCCGAGGAGCTGGACCTGTAACCTGTCAGGGATTCCTCCGCCGACCGACCGGCGGGGAGCGGCTATATTCGGATTAAGCGATAAATACGATGGGGATTGTAAACATCTGAAAAAGATGGCATACTGGGGGCGGATGTCACAACGGAAGAGAACATGGAATCCTACACCGAAAAAGTCATAGACCACTTCCAGCACCCGCGCAACGTGGGCGAGATTCCCGACGCCGACGGCATCGGCCGCGTGGGCAACCCCACCTGCGGCGACATCATGGAGATGTACATCAAGGTGGACGCCGAGGGGCGCATCACCGACTGCAAGTTCAAGACCTTCGGGTGCGGTGCCGCCATCGCCACCAGCTCCATCACCACCGAGATGGTCATCGGCCTGACCATCGACGAGGCGGAAAAGCTCAGCCGGAACGACGTCGCGGAGGCGCTGGGCGGCCTGCCCTCGATCAAGCTGCACTGCTCGAACCTGGCCACCGACGCCCTGAAGGCCGCCATCGCCCACTACCGCTGCCGGAAGGACGGCTCCTGCCCCGACCTGGAGAGGATGGACCTGGGCGATACATGCGGCCACGAGGACCAGGGCGAGGACGGGCTCGGATAACGGCGTCTTTTCCTGATCGACGACGGCCCGCACCGGGCCGTTTTTTACACCACCGACCGAGACTGGGTCTGGTCGGTATAATACTCACCGACAGTCGGAGGTCGCCGGGGGCCGCCTGACGCCCACCTTTTCACCGCCCGGCGGGACGACCCGTGTTTTGGGAAAAACGCGTAACAAAAGGGGAGAGGCTGGGCCTCTCCCCCGTGCGTTTGGCAGTGCTTGTCTAGCGATCGGACCTGTCGTCGCGCGGTTTTCTCTCGCGGGCCTCATCCACGCGGATGGTCCGACCGTCGAGCTCGGCACCGTCCATCTCGGATATGGCGTTTCTCCCCGCCTCGTCGTCGGTGAAAGTCACAAAGCCAAAACCCCGGGACCGGCCGGAATCACGCTCGGTGATTACCTTGGCCTCGACCACTTCGCCGAATTTCTCAAACGCCTCACGCAGCGACTGGTCGGTGGTGTCCCAGCTCAAACTCCCCACGAACAGCTTCACTCTCGGACCTCGTTTCTGGATGGCGCCTCGTGGGCGCTCGCCCTTGGGGGGAGACCCCCCTTCCGCAGGACGGCCGGTGGCCGCCCTCTTGATAACTCTAGCAAGTTAGGGGCTAGAGCGACGGAATCATAGCACCCGCACTTCGGCTTGTAAATAAAAAATTTAACGTATAACGGCCGGCTTGCCCGTGGTAAGCGTCCCGTCCGGCGTTTTCAACGTGTACAGGTACATACCCGAGGCCAGCGTAACTCCCGAAGAATTAACCACTTCCCAGATATACTCTTCGCCGTCCACCGTGGCCCGGAAGACCCTCGCCCCGCCGGCGGCAATGAATGGGGAACGCTTTACGGCTGCGCCCGTGCATTGACGACCGGGCATGACCCCGTTTTGGTACAATGGGGTACCTGTTGGAACACTAACCCCAACGAACACCGATGCTCTTCAACTCCCTCCAGTTCGCCATCTTCCTCCCGGCGGTGGTCGTCGGGTACTGGCTCCTGCGCCGCAAGCCCCCCCGCTGGCAGAACCTGTTGCTGCTCGCCGCGAGTTACTTTTTCTACGCCTGGTGGGACTGGCGCTTTCTCGGGCTGATAATCGTCGTCTCACTGACGGACTACCTCGTGGGGCGGGGCCTGGCGGTCGAGGAGCGGCCGGGACGGCGGAGGCTGCTGCTGGCGGTGAGCCTGGTCGTCAACCTCGGCATCCTCGGATTCTTCAAGTACTTCAACTTCTTCGCCGACTCGGCGGCGCAGCTCCTGGGCCTGTTCGGGATGAAGGCCAGCCGGACCACCCTGGACATCGTCCTCCCCCTGGGAATCAGCTTCTTCACCTTCAAGTCCCTGTCGTACTCCATAGACGTTTTCCGGAAAAAATGCGAGCCGACGCGGGACGCCGTGGCGTATTTCACCTACGTCGCCTTCTTCCCCCAGTTGACCGCCGGGCCCATCGAGCGGGCGAAGAACCTGCTGCCCCAGTTTTTGAGGTCCCGGACCTTCGACGTCGAGGAGACCAAGGACGGCCTGCGGCAGATTCTGTGGGGCCTGGTGAAGAAAATCGCCGTGGCCGATTTCCTCGCCGGGTACGTGGACACGGTCTTCCTGACCTACAACCAGCAGGACGGCCTGGTGCTGGGCATCGGGGTTTTTTTGTACGCCATCCAGCTCTACGCCGACTTCTCCGGCTACTCGGACATCGCCATCGGCGTGGGCAAGCTCATGGGGTTCAAGACCAACCCCAACTTCAACTACCCCTACTTCTCCCGGAACATCACCGAGTTCTGGCGGCGCTGGCACATCTCCATGATGAGCTGGTTCCGCGACTACATCTTCTACCCGCTGGGGGGGCCGTTCAAGGGGAAGGCGCGCTGGATACTCTACACCCTGGTGACCTTCACCGTGAGCGGTCTCTGGCACGGCGCCGACTGGACCTTCGTCGCCTGGGGCCTGTTGAACGGGCTGTACTTCATCCCCATGATTCTGAAGAAGGAGCCGCCGACCTTCACCGGTGTCGTGGCGAAGAAGCGCCGCCTGCCCAGCCTCAAGGAGACGGGCCAGATGCTGGGGACGTTCCTTCTGGTCCTGTTGGGCTGGGTGTTCTTCCGATCCGATTCGCTCGGGCAGGCCTTCGGGTACCTCGCCCGGATGGTCACCCACCCGATCATGCTGGGCCAGGTCGGCTACCGCTTTTACCTGGTTCCGATACTGGTGTGTATCGGCCTATTAATCATCGAGTGGGTCCAACGGAGGAAGCCCCACGCCCTCAGAATCGAGAAGCTGCCCGGCTGGGCCCGCTGGGTCATCTACTACGCCCTGGTCATCGGGGTGCTCTGCTTCGGCACCTTCGGCGGCTCCGAGTTCATCTACGCCCAGTTCTAGGAGCGGACGTGTCCTCCATTCTAAAGCGTTTATTAATCTTCCTGCTCCCCATCCTGGCCCTGCTGGTTCTTCAGTATATAGTCGACCCGCTGGACATTTACCCGGGCGAACAACTTATCATCCCCGTCGCCTCCCACTACCGCTTCGTCAAAACCAACGACTACCTCTACAATCCGGACAACAAACGGGATTACGATGCCTTCATCTTCGGTTCGAGCCGGGTGATGCGAATCGAGGCGGCCCAGCTCGAGCAGTACGGACTGAAGGCCTTCAACTACGGCATCAACATGACCCGCGCCGAGGATTATTACTGCCAACTGCGGCTGCTTTTGGAGAACAACACCGTACCGATTAAACTGATCATCGTAGGATTGGAACCGGAGCTCTTCAGCAACACCTGGCCCGTGCACCGGCAGCTTCTCCAGGTTCCCGAGCTGTGCCGTTACCTCGTCGCGGATCTGCCCCTCCCCGAGGCGGGTCACGAGGAATTCCTGCAGACCATCAGCGATTCGTTGCGCTACTCTTTCACGGCCCTGTGGAACCAACTGATGGGGATCAAACCCAGCGGCAAATACGAGTTCGACCCCCTGACCGGCGACTACGTGGAGAGGGAGGCGCGCAGAAGCGTGGTCAAGATATCGAGCAACCTGCTGCAATCACTCTATAATATTTACTCCGGCTTCACCGAGCTAGACCCCTCCCGGATCGCTTATTTCGACAAATTCATCGACCTCTGCTCCGAAAACGACATCCGAGTGATCGGCTACGTCACCGGCAACCACCCGACCATGATAGACTTCCTCCGGCAGTACACCGAGTACGACAAGATACTGGCCGAAGTGACGGCATACTGGGATTCCATCGAGTACGCTGGCTTCACCTGGCGGGACTTCACCAGCGTGGAGGCCTACGGCGGCGACCCCAACGATTACGCCGACCTTGCCCATATCGGCACCTACAACTCCGAGCGGGTAGCACGTTCCTTGATGGAAATTTACGAGACGACGGAAGTCGGCGCTCCCAAACCCTGATATGACCGAGACAAACCGAGCGAACCGAGCTATGCCCCCGGCAAAAACCTGTAGCCTGTGCGGTTTTAAAAACGCACCCAACGTGCGCTTCTGCGGCGGTTGCGGTGAGCCGCTCGTCGAGGTGACGGTGGAGGAGGAGCGCAAGGACGTCGCCATCCTCTTCGCCGACATCTGCAACTTCACCGAGCTCGTGGCCACCCACGACCCCGAGGAGACCAAGGACAAAATCGACCAGTGCCTGCGGGTGATGGCTGACGGCGTGGTGGCCATGAATGGTGTGGTGGAGAAATTCATCGGCGACTCGGTCATGGCCGTTTTCGGCGTGCCCGTGACCCACGAGAACGACGCCGAGCTTGCGGTGCGGGCCGGGCTGCGCATCGTGGAGAGCGCCCGCAGCTACGGCATCCACGAGAACCTTGAGCTCGAGGTCCGTGTCGGCGTCCACTTCGGCGAGGTCATCGTCAGCCGTCATTCCCAGGCGCCGGGCCGCGCGCACCACGTGTTCGGCAACGCCGTCAACCTCGCCTCCCGGCTGGAGGCCACGGGCCTCGTCGGCGCCGTCGTCGTCTCGGACGAGGTTTACCGGAAGACGAAGGAGTTCTTCAAGTTCGGTGAGCTGCCGAGCATCCGGGCCAAGGGCGTACGGTCGGAGCTCAAGCGCCGCAAGGTCGTCGGAGAAAAGGCCTCGCGGGGAAAAATCCGCGGTGTTCCCGGGCTCTCGTCGCCGTTGATAGGACGCAAAGCGGAGCTGGACATCCTCCGGGGCATCTACCAAGACGTAGCCGATGGTAAGGGGCTGCGGGTCGTAACCATCGTCGGTGAGGCCGGGATAGGGAAAACCCGGCTGGTGGAGGAGCTTTTCCTCATCCTCAAGCAGGCGGACTCGAGTCCCCGCGTCCTGCACGGCCGCTGCCTGGGCTATGCCGGGGCCCCCCCGTACTATCCCGTCGCCGAGATAATCAAGAAGGCCACCGGGATCAAGGACGACATGCCCCAGAGGGAGATGGCCGACCAGCTCGCCTCGTCGGTGGAGACGATACTCGGCCGCCGGATGATCGGCGACGTGGACGCCGTGGGCATCCTGTGGAAAATCCTCTCCCTCAGTCAGGACGGGGATTCACCCGACGAGGGGGATACCCGGCAGATTCACAACCAGGTGCTCCTGGTGGTCGAGGAGCTGCTCCGCGCCCTGGCCAAAGAGGAAAACGTCGTGGTGCTGGTGGAGGACGTCCAGTGGTCCGACAGCTCCTCCCTTACGCTCCTGGGCCATCTGGTCCGGTCCCTGACCGACTCCCGCTGCCTGTTGCTAATCAACTCCCGCCCGCCCGGGAACCACGAGGCCACGCGGGCCTTCCTGGAGGAGCTCCAGAAGTCGGAACGCCACACGAGGATCAACCTCAAGGACCTTACCGCCGACGATACGCGCCGGCTCTTGTCCGAGCTGTTGACCGTCGAGGAACTGGACGATACGAAACGGCGGGCCATCATCAAGCTCGCCGCCGGCAATCCATTCTTCGTCGAGGAGATAATCAAGAACCTCATCGAGAAGGGGGACCTCGAATACCGGGACGGGCACTGGTACACGAACGATGAGGTGGGCGGCTTCGATATCCCCGACACCGTGGAGGGGGTGCTCCGTTCCCGGATAGATAACCTCCCCGACAAGGAGAAGAAGGTCATCCAGCGCGCCTCCGTCGTCGGTGAGGTGTTCTGGCGAAGGATAGTGACCGAGCTGATGAGCTACGCCGTGGGGGACTACCTGGCGGACCTGGAGAAGAGGGACCTCATCCACCGGCGGCTCGAGTCCATCTTCGAGGATGACCTGGAGTACATCTTCAAGCACGTCCTGCTGCACGAGACGGTCTACAAGAGCCTGCTCAACCGGGAGCGCCGCGAGCTGCACCTGAAGACGGCGAAGTGGATCGAGAACAACTACTCCGACCGAATCCAGGCCTACCAGTCGCTCGTGGCCAACCACTTCGAAAACGGCGGCGCGCCCGAGAAGGCCGCCGGGTACTACTTCGAAGCCGGAAGGCACGCCGCGTCGCTCTACGCCAACGAGGACGCGAAGCTCTTCTTCGCCAAGGCGGTCGAGAACACACAGGAGGGGGACCTCACCCGCCGGGCCTACCTCGAGTGGGGCGACGTCTGTCTGGAAACGGGAAAGCCGCACGAATCCATCGACCTCTTCACGGCCGCGCTGGGGTACTGCGGCGACACCGCGGAGCGCGCGGAAATCATGGAGCGCATGGGCTCGGCCCACGAAAAGCTCAGCGAGTACCCCCGTTCCCTGGAGTACTTCGACGACGCCCTGACGCTGCTGAAGGATGAGCCGCCGTCGCTGCTCCAGAGCAAGACCCTGTACGGCATCGCCTGGGTCCATTACCTCCGCGGGGATTTCCGGGAGGCCCTGGATAACATCACCCGGGCCGAAGAGGTCATCGCCCGGGTGGGGGGGGAAGACATCGTCTCGGACAGGGTCCGCGCCCGCATCGCGAATATACACGGCAGCATCCTCAACGAGCTGAAGCGGCTCGACGAGGGCCGCGAGTACCAGGGCCGCACCCTGGAGCTGTACGAGAAGCACGGCGACCTCCTAGGCATGCAGAGCGTGCTGAACAACATCGCCACCGTTGAGATGGAGGAGGGCAGGTACGGGGCGGCCCTCGAGCTGCTGGAGCGCTCCTATGAAATCGCCGATCGCTGCGGCGACAGGCTGGGGCTCGCCATCAACTGCAACAACCTGGCCTCCATCTACACCACCTTCGGCCGCCTCGACCGCGCCGAGGAGCTCTACTCCCGCTACCTGGAGATGAACGCAATTATTAACAACCGCCTGGGCGACGGATACGCCAACTACGGCCTCGCCACCCTGTCCCGCTTGCGGGGGGAGTACGACAAGGCCGAGAACCACTTCCGCCGGGCGATTGAAATCTATGGAGAGGTGGGGGCCCACCGGATGACCCTGGTCGTCAAGCTGTCCCTCGCCGTCTTCTACGCGGAGATCGGGCGCGAGGGGGAATCCGAGGCGCTATTCGCCGAGGTGGGCGAGTTCATGGACGAGAAGGAGATCGTCGTTGACCGCCTGAGCGCCCTGGGGCTCACGGCGCGTCGCCGGGAATTCTCCGCGAATGAGCGGGAACGCCTCCGGTCATTCCTGCCCGCCGCCGAGGTCGGATACGAAAAGGAAACGGACAGAAACGGCCGGCTGGAGGAGGCGGTGCACCTGGCAACACTCTACGAGCGGATAGGCGAAGGGGAAAAGGCCGCCGGATACTGGGAGTCGGCCCGGGTCATGTTCAACGAGATTTTGGGGAACATCGGCGACGAGGGGCTGCGGGCGACCTTCCGCGAGGCCATGGGGAAGCGGGGCTACGTCGTGTAACCGACGACGGCGCGACGACAGCCGGCCCGGGAGGGCTTTTTTTATACCATAGCGGAGCACCCCTTCATTCTGAAACGACCATTCTGGCGGATATCCATTCGAGAAGTACATCGAGGCAAACAGTTCGGAAACGACCGCCGGTCTATTAATCAACGGCCAAACACCCCCACTACGCACCTACGGACGACATCGGGTAACGGTTTGATGCACACCGGCAACCGGGGCATAAAGATTGCTTCAACAATCAGTACAACGTTTAAATCGCTCACGTACATTATTGAGACAACTGTAATAGGGGGAATCGGCTATCGCGAAGGCGCCGCCCCCGTCAAGGAGAATCAGCCCATGCCCGAAAAAATCATCATCGTGGAGGACGAAATCATCGTCGCCATGGACCTGAGCCTTCGGCTCTCACGGCTCGGCTACGACGTAATCGGCGTCTTCTCCACCGGCGAGGAAGCGGTGGAACAGTGCGCCAAAACCCGCCCCGATATAATCCTCATGGACTACATGCTCCGGGGGGAGCTCAACGGCCTCGAGGCCACCAAGCTCATCCACTCGCTCTACGACACGCCGGTGGTGATGCTCAGCGCCCTACCCGAAAACACCGAAACCCGGGAATGCGACGGGTACGTGGTGAAACCCTTCGAGTTCTTCGGTTTGAAGAGAACGATCGAAAGCGTCCTGCAAAACTCAAGGAGCATCAAAGCCTCGTAACCAGGGGCCATGCCGAAAGGGCGCCGTCCACCGGTGGGCGTACCTTGAGCCCAAGGATAACCGCCGGCGCCCATGCGACGAGAACGTGCACCACGAATAATTGCTATCCAGCAAAATCGGCTAAACCATTCCCCTCAGGCGAGGTAATAAAATGGAACAAAGAACCCGAGTACTAATCGTTGACGACGACTCCAACTTCTGCGAAAGCACTTGTGACGGCCTCAGCCTCGAGGGTTACGACGTCAGGTACGCCACCACGGGCAAAGAAGGGCTCGAATATTTCAAATCCTGGAATCCGAGCATCGTCCTGTTGGACCAAAAACTCCCCGACATCCTGGGAACGGAGGTCGAAAGGCAGATCCGGGAGGCGGACCCCGGGGTCAAGGTCATCTTCGCCACCGCCTACGGGTCGCTCTCCGGGGCGGTCGAGGCGGTCAAGAACGGGGCCTTCCACTACCTTACGAAACCGCTCGAGATAGACGAGTTCTACTTCACCGTGGCTAAGGCCGCCCGCCTGGCCGAGCTCGAACGGCGCACCCGCATCACGGAGTTCCAACTCTCGCGGGCGCGGCAGACCGACGAATTCGCGGGCGATTCCTCGGCGATTCAGGAGACGCAGCGGCTCATCGAGCTGGCCGCCCAGACCGATTCCACTATACTCATCACCGGGGAAACCGGGGTGGGCAAAGGAGTCGCGGCGCGGGCCATCCACCGTAAAAGCGGCCGGAAGGACGACCTGTTGTCCGTGAACTGCGCCTCAATCCCCGAGAGCCTCATCGAATCGGAGCTCTTCGGTTACGAGAAGGGGGCCTTTACCGGCGCCGACTCACGGCGGAAAGGGGTCTTCGAGCTGGTCAAGGACGGCACCCTTCTGTTGGACGAGATTGCCGAGATGCCCCTCCAGCTTCAGAGCAGGCTGTTGACCGTGCTGGAAGAGGGTCGGATTCGGCGCCTGGGGGGCGACGTGGAGATACTCCTGAACGTCCGGGTCATCGCCACCACGAACCGGCCCATCGTCGAGGACATCAAGAACGGCCGTTTCCGCGAGGACCTCTACTTCAGGCTGGCCATCATCACCATCAACGTTCCCCCGCTCAGGGAACGCCGGGAGGATATTCCCATACTCTGTAAAAACCTGTTGGAAGGCATGACCAACGGTATCTACAGCGAGCTGCCCCCGGAGCAGCTCACCGCGCTGATGAGTTACCGCTGGCCCGGCAACGTACGTGAACTTCACAACATCCTGGAGCGCTCGGTGATTCTCGCGGCCGGCGGGGTGCTCGACCCCGCGTCGCTTATCGAAGGCGTATCCGGGAATTACGGCGGACCGGGGACGACCGATATCCGCTCCCTGGAAGATGTAGAGTGGGAGCACATCGATCGGGCCTTGAAATTTCACCGGTACAACAAAACCCACGCGGCTATGGCGCTGGGGATATCACTTTCCACACTCAGACGACGCGTCGCGGCCTACGAGTGTCTGGGAAAAAAGAAGGCCTGAAGCGTCATCTTCCGAGCGCACCCGAGGGATTAAGGCCGCCCACCGCCGGCCTTTCTTCATACCACAGAGGAAGGCGGAGCAATGGATCGAACCGTCTTCGGGAAACCGGCTTCGGATATGCGGAGTAAAAGATTTGTAATCTTGGAAATTAAACCCTACAATGAGGGCGAGACGCGCGGGATTACAACGTGATTTATTCGAAACGAATCATTCTGGGTGTGATTATCCTCATGATTCCAGCCGCCGGGATGAACATCTTCGGCACCCGGGCCATGGGGATGGGCGGCGCACAGGTGGCGCTGGTCGACGACGCCACCGCCGCCTTTTGGAATCCGGCGGCCTTCGGGAACCAGGTCAGCTTCTCCACCACCGAAAGCATCTTCGGTTTCACGGGCGAGGACAACCTCACCCAGTACGTAAACGGACTGAACCAGTATTACACCCTAAAAGACACCATCCCGAACAACTACAATGATTTCCTGGACTACATGGACGACAATTCCGAAGAGGCGCACCGTTACATAGACGACATCGTGGACTCCCTCGGCGATTTCAACGACCCCGGCGTGGGTATAGTCTGGGACCTCCACTCCGGCGTGGCGACCCGGGTCGGTCCGGCGGTCGTTTCCTGGCTCTACGAAAACCGCATCGAGGTCGGTCCCTGGGTGGACAACCACCTGTCACGCCTCATACCCACCGAGTACCTGCGATCCCCCAACGACGTCCTTTCTCTTTACAACGAAGGGCTCCTGAGCGGCGACGAGTTCGCCCTGCTCTGGCCCGGCTACAATCCCAACAATCCTGATCAGGATTCGTTCATCGGCGACCACCTCGGGAACAGCATCGGCCTGGATGACAACGGCTCTCTCATCACCATCTCCGGTCTGGTGACGAACACCATCGGTTTCAGCTACGGCTACTCCTTCGAGCTGACCCGGGACGACTTCATCGCGGTGGGCGGAACCCTCAAATTCATTTTTGGGGAGCGCAGCGGGGACTCCACCGGCATTCTGATCGACGCCGACCTCGACACCTTCGACCCGGGCATCCTCGACGTCGGCTCGAACTGGATTCTCAACAACATCTTCACCCTGCGCACCATGACCACGGGGAGCGGCTTCAGCGTGGACCTGGGCGTTCAGGGGAGGCTGGGCAAGCAGTTCCGCTACGGGCTCCTGGCGCGCAATCTCATCCCCACCCAACTGGCCTGGGACGACCCGCGATTCAAGCCCACACCGATAAATCCGGAGCTCCGCCTCGGAGCGGCCTACGAGCCCGTCGAGGGCCTTTACTTGGCGCTGGACCTGGACCTTCTCCCCGTGGATAACCTGTCCTGCAGGTACAACCCGCTGACCGGTGTCGAGGAGGACGCGGTCTCCTACCACGAGCGGAGCATCGCCCTGGGCGCCGAGTACAACGTCGGAGGGGTTCTCACCGTGCGCGCCGGGATGAGCACAAATTACAACGCCCTCTTCGAGGAGGAGTCACCGGCCAAGTTCATCCTCTCCACCGGGATTGGGTTCGACATCGGCGAGGTGTTCCACATGAGCCTGGCGTTCATGAGCAACCTCATCCGGCCCCGAGACGTGGACGCCAGCCTGGGCGGCTCCCTCTCCCTCGGCTTCACCCTGTAACCCGGCGACGGCGGGCCTTCTCCGGCCCTCGCCGGGTTTTTTTTTCGGACGAAATGCAGCCTGTGCCTGTGGGCGTTGCTGACCAGCAACGGTCAGATACCAGGCGGGGGCGGATAGGACCGGCTCTTGCCAATCAACCGGAGACCGGGTAAAATACAATTCGGGCGAAGATAAAGGGCAAGATACAGACCTACTTTCAAGGGGGGAAGAGATGAGCTTTCGTACCACGTGGCGCGCTCAGACCGTGATTACAATCGCGGCTCTTCTGGTAATCATCCAGGTGGCGACGCTCGGATGCGGAATCACGACCACGGAGCGCCTGGGATTGGGACCGCTCAAAACCGTCGGGCACGTCGACCTCGGACGCTACCTGGGCACCTGGTACGAAATCGCCCGTTTCCCCCAGTCCTTCCAGGAGGGCTGCGTGGCCTCGACCGCCACCTACACCCTGCGGTCGGACGGACTCATCGACGTCCTCAACACCTGCCGCAATGAGACACTCGACGGCGATGAGCGCAACGCCCTCGGCCTGGCCCGCGTCGTGGACGTGGAGACCAACGCCAAGCTCCAGGTGACCTTCTTCCTCTTCTTCTGGGGCGACTACTGGATAATCGACCTGGCCGACGATTACAGTTGGGCCGTGGTCGGCCATCCCAGCCGCGACTACCTGTGGATACTCTGCCGCACCCCGCAGATGGACGAGGGAGTTTACTCCGGCATCCTCGAGCGCCTGGAAGCCGTAGGCTACGAGACCGACCGGCTCTACGTGACCCCGCAGGTCGAGACCGCGGTGGATTGACGCCGACGACGGCGGATATAACGCAAGGCTCCCCCTCGCGGAGGAGCCTCTTTCGGTGGTGGAGGCGGGGGGAATCGAACCCCCGTCCGATGATACCCTCACGACAGCTCTACATGCTTAGCCGTGCTTAACATTCGCCGCGGGCAGGGCGACGGCGACCTCAACCCGAAACTAGCCCCTTCAAAATAGTCTCCCCCGGGGGAAGAGAGCCACCCCGGGCTCGACGCCCACCAGTTTCACGCCCTCTCCGCGGCCCGATGGGCCGAAGCCGCGGGGGACGGGCCTTACGTGCCTAGGTTATCCGAAAGGATAACTTAAGCGGCCAACGCCAGATCGTAATCGGCGCTTGTGGTTTTGCCGCCTGTTTTACGAGGCCTGCGGCGACCTCGGCATGCAACCGGCGCTCGGACGACCACCGTCGAACCCGAATCGCCCCCGGAGCGGTGTTAATATAGCCGCAAATTGCCCCGGCGTCAAGCTCCGGTCCTTGCCGGGGCTTTACAATCGAGCTTCCCGGTCCTCTCCACCACCCTTCCGCCGGTCGACTATAACGCGCCTCACCGCGGCCCAGACCAGCAACCCGACGAGCACGAGCAGCAGGGTGTACTGGAGCCAGTCCAGCTCCTGTTGCAGGAAGACCGGCGCCCGTCCGTCGATGAGTGCGACGACGCCCTCCGTTAGAATCCAGAGGAGGGCGAGGCCGGCGATGACGGCCCGGACATACACCGTCAACCTCTCCGCGAATTCTGGCGGAACAGGCCGCGCATCCAGTACACCGGGCGCTTGAACCCGGTCTCGCCCAGATGGGACACCAGCGGCTGGACGTAGCTGTCCGTCCGCCGGCTCATCCGCAGGAAGAGGAAGGCCGCCGCCACCCGGAGGGCGCCGGAGATGACGAAGACGAGCTGATAGCCGGTGGGCCAGCCGCCGGCGAGGGGCACGGTGCCTCCGATGAGCTTCGCCACGGCGCCGCCCGTCATCGAGCCGCCGAAGTACCCCAGGCCGGAGAGCACCGCCACCAGTGCGATGGCGTAGGGGCGGCTCTTCTTCGTGGCGATGGCCAGCGGAGCGGCGAAGACCGCCAGGTTCATCGCCGACCAGAACGCCCCGGACAGTACCGCCTCGGGCCATACGGGCCAGCTGAACCCCGGGCCGGTCGCGCTCCAGACCAGCGGAAAGAGGCCCAGCACGACCCCGCAGGTCGCCAGGACCGCCCGGGCGCCGAAGCGGTCCAGCGCCCGGCCCCAGAACCGGTTGGTGACCAGGACCGCCACCGTCACGATGACGCCGTACGCCTGGATGGTGGTGTAGGAGAAGCCGAGGTAGTTCAGGGCGTGGGGCAGGAAGAACGGGCCGCCCACGCCGATGGCGAAGTTCCAGCACACGACGGCGAAGAGGAACCGCCGGAGGTTGTCGTTGTCCACGGCGTCCCGCAGCCCCCGGAAGATGTTGAACTCGGTCCTGTTCTGCCGGGGTGAGGGCGGGTATTTGGCCAGGAGGTACACGCTCACCGCGCCGCCCGCCACCGCCGCGCCGAAAACGATGACGTGCGCCAGGGCGAGGTGGCCCTCCCCCAGAAGGTCCACGAGCGCCGCGGCGCCCAGACCGGCGGCGAGCCCCGTCGCGCCGGTGAAGATGTTGCGGGTGCCGAAGTACCTCCCCCGGATGGTGACCGGGACGAAGTCGGCGGACCAGGAGACCCAGGCGTTTTCCAGGGGCGCCGCGAAGGCGTAGCTGACGGCCGCGGTGAACACGAGCAGCATGAGGCGCGTGTCCGAATCCAGGGGCAGGATGAGGAGCACCGCCGGAACGACCCACACCATGCGGTGCACGGCGGAGGTCCAGATGAAAATCGGCCGGTGCCGCACCCCTCGGGAGATGAGGTAGGCCGAGAGGAGCTGGAGGGGACGGAACAGGAAGGGCAGGGAGCCCAGGAGCCCCAGCATGAGCTCGTCGGCCCCCAGCTTGATGGCGAAGCCGGTGAAGACGACACCGGCGGCGATGGAGAGGTGGAACTGGGCCAGGCAGCCTTCCCAGGTGCATAGGGCCAGGTCGCGCCTGAGCTGCCCGCGGTCGAGCTCCACGTTCAAGCCTTGGGGAAGAGGGGCGGGAAGGGGTCCGAGCGGAGCTCCGGGGGGAGGTGCTCCCGGTCGTTGAACGAGGCGAGGTTCGGCTGCTCGCCCTGCCAGACGACCCGCGAGAAGCACGCGTTGTCAAGGCGGAACCGGATCCAGCCGTCGAAGGGAATGCCCAGGACCCGGGCGAGGAAGTGGGAGAGTATACCCCCGTGGGCCGCGACGAGGGCCCGGTTCCACTCCCCGCCCAGAACCTTCTCCAGCGCAACCGAGGCCCGCTCGTAAACGTCCCGGCGGGACTCGCCCCCCGGGAAGCGGTACTCGCCCCGGCGGTACGTATCCGGGTCAATTCCGGGCAGGAAATGCGCGTGGAACTCAGCATAGGTCTGGTTGGCCGCCGTCCCCAGGTCGATTTCTTCCAGCTCGTCGATGACCACGGAACGCGGTATCTGTACCCGAAGGGAAAGCCCCCGCTCGAATGCAGGGGCCAGGGTCGCCGCCACCCTCCCGGCCGGCGAAGTGTAAACGGCGTCGACGCCGAGATTCACCAGCACGTCGGTCAGAGCCAGGGCCTGCCGAACGCCGCGTGCGGAAAGGGGGTAATCCGTCCGACCCTGGAGGATACCCCGCTCGTTGGCCGTCGTCTCGGCGTGTCGAAGTAAATATAGCTCTTTCAATGTAATATAGATTTATATTTTTCAAACAACTTAACTATACATTTACTCAAACTAGAATCATTAACCAACACAATCCCAACCCCGCCACCTTGGAACCGATTTAGTATATTTCGGCATCTAAAAGTTGTGTGCGAAGCGAATAGCTGATAATGAAAAAGACTAGTAATTTCACATTCCTTTTGAATAGCTTCATTATATTTATCAATAAGTAGCGGAATATCAATTGTATTATTTGAAATAATTATATAATCAATATCAGAAGGTTTTTCCTTTGAACTTACAAAGCTCCCTCCAAAATACAATCTTTGTATTTGAGCTTTTTGTATAATTTGATAATGAGCACATACAAATACAGCAAAAAGCTTTTTACGCCAATCGTTAAATGTAAAACAATCATCAATATCGTTGAGAGTGCATTGATGCTCACCTTTTGGTAAGCATAACACCCCCTTATGTGAATTGTAGTTCAGCGTCGGAATAGGCATTGCTGAAGAGGGGGTGAGCAAATGCCCACCCCCGTCGACCTAGAACCGCTCGTGGACCTTGGCCATGGCGGCGTTGAGATCGGTGGGAACCCCCTCGAGGAGGTTCTTGACGGCGTTCCGGGTCTCCCGCACGAACCCCTCGTCCTTGAGCCCGCCGAGGTTGATTTCCACGTTGAGAATCGCCCCGTTTATACCGGCGGTCAACAGGAGCGCGCCGACCCCGATGTCGCTGACGGCGTTCTGGTTTCCGATGAGCGCCAGCCGGGGCGCCCGGGTCAGGAGGCGGCGGCTCAGGCGGGCCACCTCGAGGGGCACCTCGATGGCCCGCTTCGTGCATTTCTGGATTTCCTTCCCGCGGGCCCTCTTCTCCTCGGGGCTTGCCTTGGGCAGCTTGAAGGAGGCCATCAGGGCGTTGAAGGCCTCGGTATCCTCGTCAATCAGCACGCGGAGCCGGTCGGCGGCCTCGGCTATTCCTACGAGCTCCCCCCGGCACTCGTCCCAGAACTCCTCGTACCCCTTCTTCCCCGCGGTCAACTGGCAGACCATGGCCAGGAGGTTCGCCCCCAGACCGGCCGCCAGAGCCGCCGAGGAGCCTCCCCCGGGGGCCGGTTCCTTGCTGCCGAGCTTTTTCAGGAAATCCGTGATGGTGAGGTCCGTCAGCATCCGTTGCTCCTTCGCGTAACGGGGGGCCCGGCGTATAAAGCCGTATACGTCAACTGAAGAGGTCGGAGAACCGCTGTGTTTTGGGTCGGGTTTCGTCGGGCTGCCGCCGCCGGTCCACGAGCCGGCCCCGTTTGATGACGGAGACGACGTGGTTCACGCCCCAGGCGTAGATGAGATCCTCGGGCGTGCCCACGTTCAGGATGATGATGTCGGCCTGCTTGCCCGGTTCGAGACTGCCCAGCTCTTTTTCGCGCCCCACGGCGTAAGCGGCGTTCACCGTGACGGCGTTGAGCGCCTCGCAAACCGTCAGGCCGCACCGCATCACCCCGAGCTCGATGACCCGCCCCATGGAGAGGGTGTGGGAGGAGCCGGGATTGTGGTCCGAGGCCAGGGCGACGATGGCCCCCGCGTCCACCAGCTTGCGCCCCGGCGCGTACCTCTCCCCGAAGAGGAAGAAGGTGGTCGCGGGCAGCAGGACCGCCGCGGTCTTCGAGTTCGCCAGAAGCCCGATTTCCTCGTCGCTTATGTAGGGCAGGTGATCCACGCTGCGGGCGCCGAGCTCGATGCCCAGGCGGGTGCCCCCCGAGGGGGAGAGTTCGTCGGCGTGGACCTTGGGCAGCAGGCCGTGGGCCTGGCCCGCCTGGAGGATGCGGCGGCTCTCCTCCACGGTGAAGGCGTCCCGCTCGCAGAAAACGTCGCAGAACTCGGCCAGCTCAAGGGCGGCCACCTTGGGAATCATCTTCTCGCAGACCAGGTCCACGTAGCCCCCGCGGTCCCCGGCATACTCGCGGGGCAGGGCGTGGGCGCCGAGGAAGGTCGGCACCAGCTCCCACGGACCCTCGGCGTCGAGCTCTTTAATCGCCTGAAGGATGGCCATCTCACCGGCTACGGAGAGGCCGTAGCCCGACTTGGCCTCGAAGGTGGTCACCCCGGCGAAGAACATGCTCCACAGCCTGCCCCGGGCGCTCTCGACGAGGTCGGACACGCGCATCTTGCGGGTGGCGTCCACGGTGGCCTGGATTCCTCCGCCGGCGGCCTGCAGCTCCTCGTAACTCGCGCCGCCCAGCCGCTTCAAAAACTCGTCGGCCCGGTTCCCGCCGTACACCGGGTGGGTGTGCGCATCCACCATGCCGGGCATGACCATCCCGCCGCGGGCGTCGAGGAGGGTGGTGGGGGGGCCGCCAAGCTGCATGATGTCGGTCACGGAGCCCACGGCCGTAATCCGGCTGCCGGTGACGGCCACGGCTCCGTCGGGGACGGCGTGGACGTCGTCCTGTTCCGGACCCCTCCGGGGTTCCTTCCCGGCGCAGGTCAGGACCAGCGAGGCGTTGTGGACGATGAGGTCGGGGAAGCCGTCGTCCCGGTCTCTCACCAACGGGGGTTTGGGCGGGTTCATCATTTAAATTTGGAAGTCGATGATTTGGGTGTTCTTCAGGTTGTCCACCTGCATGTACCACTTGGCGGAATCGATAAAGGCGTCGGCGGGGGCGAGCCCGATGAGCTCGGTCTGGATGATGGGAACGCCGTAGCGGGCCGCCTCGCGCCGGATGGTCTCCACGACGCGGAAGAGCGGGGTCTTGGTGTAGTCCAGAAAATTCATCGAGATTTGGACCATGCCCGTCTTCCGGGTGAAGGAGCCCCGGTGGGTGACCATGGCGCCGAGCTCGTCGTAGCTCTTGACGTCGACGGGACCCTCCTCGCGGTCCTCGAGGTAGAAACCCGCCCCCTGGATGTTGATGAAGCCGCCCGAGGAGCCGCGGATGGCCTTGGCAATGCGCCTGCCGATTCCGACGTCGGTGGTGCCCAGGTTGACGTTGAAGGCGATGAGGAAGGGTCGGGCGCCCATGATGGTCGCACCGGCGGTGGGGTGCGGCGAGTCCGGGCCGAAATCGGGCTTCCACAGCGGGTCTTTCATCTTCGCGGCCAGGCCCTCGTACTCCCCCTTGCGGATGTCGGACTGGCTCTGGCGGTGCGGCGCCGTCGCCGACTCGCGGTACAGGTACACCGGCACGCCGAACTTGTCCGCCACTGCCCCGGCGCACTCCTTGGCCAGCGCGTCGCAGTCGGACATCTGCGCGTCGCGCACCGGCACGTAGGGGGAGACGTCCACCGCGCCGATGCGCGAGTGCTCGCCCGAGTGGTGGTTCATGTCGATGAGCTCGACGGCCCGGTTGTAGAGGGCCAGCGTGGCCTCCTTCAATCCTTTGAAGCCGCCGACACAGGTGATGACCGAGCGGTTGTGATCCGGGTCGGAGGAGAAATCCAGGAGCTTGACGCCCTCGATGGACCGCAGGGGCTCGACACAGGACTTGACCACGTCGGCCCGCCGGCCCTCGCTGATGTTGGGGACCCACTCGATGAGCGCCGCCATTTACCCTCCTCCCCGCACCGAAGACGTTCCCGCCGCCCGTTTCCGCAACGACGCAACCGCATAACTGCGCCGGCGAAGCCGGAAATCAGCATTATAACACGCGGACGGTCGGTCCCGGGTCACTCCACGGTGAAGGCCCCCGAGGCCGCCTCGGAGCCGTCGAGCTTCACCGTTATATTCCATTCGCCGGACTGCCACACGCCGGGCTCGGTGTAGCCCTTGCCGCCGATGACGCGCAGCGTGCCTTCACCGTCCGCGAAAACGGCGGAGCGCAGCTCCTCCCACCGCACCTCGCCGTCAGGGGCGGTCCAGACCACGGTGACCTCGTGGGCCTCCTCCGGGCCGCTCGACTCACGCGCGAGCTTCAGGACCCACACGACCATCTCGGTCTCGGCCAGGCCGAAGTGCGTCGCGGGGGAGGAATAATCGCCGTGGCGGTAGAAGTCGAGCGAGACGACCTCGGGCGGCCGAGTAGTCGGCTCCACCACCTCTACATCGACCGCTCCCGACTCGGCGCCTACGGCACCGGCCAGGGATTTTGCCAGGTCCCGGCAGGCCCAGGGCAACTCGGCCGTCGTCCCCACGGTCACCGTTTCGCCCAGGACCGCCTCCGAAGATTCCACGTCCACCAGGCGGACCGCCAGGGTGTACGTCTCGCCCAGGGCGGAGAGGGACCCCACGGCGATGTAGTCGGCGCCGGTCAGCGCGCCCAGCTCCGCGGCCTCGCCCGTCGTCATGCCCGCCGCGGAGAGCGACCGCTCCTCCATAATCCGCGCCAGTTGCGCCCGCTCGATGACACGCACGTCGGGAAGCCCCACCAGCTCCGTGCGCAGAATCTCCGCCACCGCCAGGGCCTGGTCGGGGAAGACGCCCAGCGGCTGGAAGTCGGTCACGGCCAGGGTTATCGGCTCCGCGGCGACCGTCAGCCCGGCGGCGAACAGAAGGAAAAGGGCCGCTCGGCGCATTTTGACCTCCGTCTGTCCACCGATTATAGCATCAAACCGCCGGGGGTTACCCGGCGGCTCGGACGTTGAGGGCGGCTACGCAGAATGTATCTGCGACCGAAGGTAATCCTCCACGTGCCGCTACGGTTAAAATGTAGGGCGGCCCTTCCACGGTCCGCCGCGTATTGCGATGGCGTAGGGGCCGACCGACGGCACGCCGTTTAGGTCGGCCCGTATCAGGAACTAATGTAGGGCGGGGATTTTAATCCCCGCCGTTTTTTATCAAAGGAAGCCCTCACCCCCAACCCCGTCGGCGCGCCGCTCCCACAGGGAGAGGGGAACCGCCACACTTGCGGATTATGAAAATGCAGGGCGGCTCTGCGGGACGAGTCCTCCGCGGGCCACCGTTTTTTGTAAATACAAGGTCAGGGCTGTTGCCGCTTGAACCGCCGCACCAGCCAGCGGACCGCGTAGTAGATAATCAAAACCCCGGCGACGATGAAAACGGCGGTCAGAAGCTCCGACCCCTCGCAGGATGTGCCTCAGGTCGAGCCCTGGGCCAGGGCCGTCACCGCGGACGACGCCAGCGCCAACAATGCCGTAAACTTGACCAAAGCGCGCCTTTACCTTCGACCTTTCCAGACCCCTACGCCGCCATTTTCAGTCCGGTTCCACCCCGTTCCCGGACAACAAAGAGGGGGCTCCACCGCCCCCTCCCGAATCGAACGAACTGAGGAACTAGGCCCCTTCGCCGCACTTCAGCAGCAGCTCGTGCCAGCGCCGGTCTATCTCGGCCTGGATTTCGTCGATGACGTCCTGCCGCAGCTCCGGCTTGAACAGGTGGCGGAATCGACCCTGCCCCTGCAGCCAGTCCACGACCGGCTTCTTCTGTTTGGGCTTGAAGTTCAGCTTCCACTGGCCGTCGACGACCTCGTACAGCGGCCAGAAGCAGGTGTCCACCGCCAGCAAGCCGGTCTGGACCGTCTCGTTGGGGGAGATTTTCCAGCCCGGGATGCAGGGTGAGAGGCAGTTGATGAAACAGGGCCCGTCGGTGTAGAAGGCGGTGTGGGCTTTCCGGATGAGGTCGTTGGGCTTGGCGGGGATGGCCTGGGCCACGTAGGGCAGGCGGTGGGCGGCCAGAATCCCGGTCAGGTCCTTGTTGAACTGGGGCTTGCCGTAGGACACCTTGCCGGCGGGGGCGGTGGTGGTGCTGGCGCCGTGGGGCGTCGAGCCGGACCGCTGGTAGCCGGTGTTCATGTAGCCCTCGTTGTCGTAGCAGATGTACACCATATTGTGCCCGCGCTCCATGGCCCCCGAAAGGCTCTGCAGGCCGATATCGTACGTGCCGCCGTCGCCGCCGAAGGCCAGGAATTTGAAGTTGTGGGGCATCTTGCCCCGCTTCTTCAGGGCGCGGTAGGCGGTCTCGACGCCGGAGCAGGTGGCCGCCGAGTTCTCGAAGGCGTTGTGGATGTAGGAGCACCGCCAGGCCGAGAACGGGTAGATGGTGGTGGAGACCTCCAAGCACCCCGTGGCCGCGGTGACGACGACCTCGTCCTCGGCGTCCAGGCTGTGGAGGACCTGGCGCATGAGCATCGTGGCGCCGCAGCCCGCGCACATGCGGTGACCCCCGGAGAGCCGCTGCCGCGTCGTGAGGGCGATTTCCTTGAAACTGGCCATATCTCCTCCTCGGGCGTCGGGGCGCCCGTTAAGCCTTGACCGCCGCCGGCTCGTGCTGGCGGACGTTTAAGTATCCGTAATCGTCCACGCTCTTGCCCCCGAGCAGCCGGAACAGGTCCTCAAAGACCTCCTCGATGTGGTAGGTCTCTATCTGGCGACCGCCCAGACCGTACATCCGGCTGATGACCTCGGGACGGGAATCCATCTCGTACATGGCCGAGCGCAGCTCGTTGTATATCGGCCCGCCCATGGCGCCGAAGCTCACCGCGCGGTCCATCATCGCCACGCACTTCACGTGGGCCAGGGCCTGGGTGAGTTCCTCGCCGGGGAAGGGGCGGAAGACCCGCAGGTTTATAGCACCGGCCTTCCTGCCCTGCTCACGGAACCGGTCCACCACGATGTTGACCGTCCCGCCGGTGGAGTTGAGGACCACGATGGCCACCTCGGCGTCCTCCAGTTTGTAGGAGCGGAAGTAGCCGTCGTCCCGCGTTCCGAACTCCCTGGAGAACTCCCGGGACACGTCGAGGACGACCTTGCGGGCGGCCTCCATCGCGTCTACCTGGCCCCGCTTGTGCTCGAAGTAGTAGTCGTGCAGGTCCAACGGACCCATCGTCAACGGCAGGGCGGGGTCGAGCAGGGGGTACTGCGGGTGGTACTCGCCGATGAACTTCTTCACCTTGGCTATGTCGTGGATGAGCACGTTCTCCATGCCGTGGCTGGTGATGAAGCCGTCGAAGTTGACCATCACCGGCAGCAGCACGTCGGGGTGCTCGGCGATGCGGATCGCCTGAATCGTGTTCTCGTAGGCTTCCTGGGCGTTCACGCAGAAGAGCTGTATCCAGCCCGAATCCCGGCACAGCATGGCGTCGGAGTGGTCGCAGTGGATGTTGATCGGGCCGGAGAGGGCGCGGTTGACGACGGGCATGACGATGGGCAGCCGCAGGGAGGCGGCGATGTAGACGATTTCGGTCATGAGCGCCAGGCCGTTGGCGCTGGTGGCGGTCATGGTCCGGGCCCCGCCCGCCTCGCTGCCCACGCAAGCGCTCATCGCCGAGTGCTCGCTCTCCAC
Organism: uncultured bacterium; assembly: GCA_964577465.1. Taxonomy (GTDB): domain Bacteria; phylum RBG-13-66-14; class RBG-13-66-14; order RBG-13-66-14; family RBG-13-66-14; genus RBG-13-66-14. The sequence continues at coordinate 25,855 of CAZNZF010000001.1, forward strand.
CAGGATGAGCTCGGTGGACACGTCGCCGTCGGCGTGGAAGTCGGCGAACTTCTGCATTAAACTCGTCTGGGGCGTGATGGGGTAGGCGGCCACGACGTCGGGGTCGATCTGCATCATCGCGTAGGCGGCCGCCTGATTCCCTGTCAAGGCGAGCATTTTATCAGGCACGGCAAAACCTCCTCGGGGCTCGTAACCCCGCTTACTTGCTGGTCTCCTTGACCATGGTGATGGCCTTGACCTTGGGGGGGCACACCTCGGCGCAGATGCCGCAGCCCTTGCAGTGCACGAGGTCGTGACCGGTCATCTTCCCGGTCTCGGGGTCGAAGGTGATGGCCGCGTCGGGACAGAAGATGAAGCAGCGGAAGCAGTGGGTGCATTTCTCGGAGTCCCAGACCGGCCGGTCGGCGCGCCAGGCGCCCGTGTTGTAGTCCTCGGCGTTGCCGGCCCGCATGTAGGGGTGCAGCTTCGAGGCCACGATGTAGCCGGCCCGGGGGAGCTCCTTGTAGCTCTCGTTCCCGTACTTGGGCTCGGCCAGTTGGCCGCGGCCGCCGGGCCCCTTAGCGTCTCCCGGCTTGGAGATAGAGACCGCCGCCTCCCGGATGGCCTTGATGTTCCCCTCGAGCACGTCCTTGGAGAACACGTCCGCGTAGTTGGCCTTGAAGCTGGCGCAGATGTCGTCGGCGGAGAGCACGTCGATGAGGCCCGTCAAGGCGCCGATGGTGGGGGTGTTCGGCATCCGGCGGCCCAGGTACTTCCGGCTGATGGCGGTGGCGTCCACGGTGAAGATGCGGAACCGGTGGCCGTCGACGATGTTCTCGCGGACCTCGGCCGGCGAAAGCTCCGTGTTGACCAACAGAATCCCGTCTTCCTTCAGCCCCTCGCTCACATCCACCACGTTCAACAGCGTCTCGTCCAGGACGATGACGATGTCGGGGTCGGTGACGGAGGAGTAGATGGTTATCGGTGAGTCCGAGATTCGGTTGAAGGCCTTGATCGGGGCGCCCATGCGCTCGGAGCCGTATTCGGGGAAGGACTGGACGTACTTGCCCGACTCCAGGGCCGCGTCGGCGAGCACCTTGGAGGCCGTCACCGCGCCCTGTCCGCCCCGAGCGTGCCAGCGCAGCTCAAGCATCTTGGGCATCAATTCCTCCTCTGGGCAAAAAAAGGGATGCGCGTTTATACGCGGTTTGGGCTAGAAAAAAGCCAGCCGGATACTAACAGATAGCCGGCTGGAATACAAGGCGTCGCGGACCGTGGAATGCAGTTATTTCAGGACCCGCCCTCCCCGTCCGGCGGCGTCCCCGATTCCCCCCCGGGCAACAGCTCCGGGGCCTGTATCCGACGGAGCTGGACGTCTTTTTCGTCCAGGAGGGGGAGCTCCCGGGTCGTGGTTATGTCCAACTCCTTTATCCTCCGGGCCGAGGGCAGCACGTTGCGTTCCAATGACCCCACCAGGTTGTTGTAGTTCTCCAGGGCCTTCACCAGGCTCCGTCCGAGGTTGTCTATGTGCTCGGTCATCGTGCACAGCCGCTCGAATATCTCCCGGCCCTGGGCGGCGATTTTCTGCGCGTTCTTCTGGAGCGCCTCCTCGCGCCACCCCTGTTTCACCGCCAGCAAGAGGGACATCAGGCTCAGAGGGGAGCTCAACAGCACGCCCTGTTCGAGACCGTGCTCGATCAAGGTGGGGTCGTATTCCAGAGCGGCGGCGAAGAAGGATTCCACGTTCAGGAACTGGATGACGAACTCGGGAGACCTGTCGAACTGCATCCAGTAATCCTTCTTGCCGAGGTCCCTCATCCGGTCCTTGACGGTCCGGGCAAACTCCTTGAGCTCGTGCCGGCGCTCCTCGTCGGTCTTCTTCTCCTGGGCCTGCAGGTAGTGGTCCGCCGAGGTCTTGGCGTCGATGACGACTATCCGCTCGTTGGGGAGGTAAATGACCATGTCGGGGCGCAACCTTCCCCCCTCGCCCTCCACGGAGACCTGCTCCTCGAAATCCACGTGCTCCTGCATCCCCGCCAACTCCACCAGCCGCCTTAGCTGGACCTCCCCCCAACGACCGCGCACGCCGGGGCGCTTGAGCGCGTCCAGCAGCCTGCCGGTTTCATCGTCCAGCTTGCCGATAAGGCTCTGTTGCTGGTCGAGCGTGGTTTTCAGCTCGGTCGTCTGTTTGCGGTATTCGTCCAGCGCGTTTGAAAGAGGCTGGATGGTTTTATCCACCTCTTTGCGTTTATTTTCGAAATTTTCCTCGGCCAGCAGCAGGAAATCCTTCTTGCTCGTGACGAGCGCCTCCTGGGCCAGTGCCTGGAACACGTCCCTGAATTTCTTCTCCGTCTCTTCGAGCATCCGGCGCTGCTCGGCGATATTTTCCTTCTCTTTCTCGTACCGGGCTTCCGCCTCCTTGATTCTTCCCTCCGCCGAGCGCAGTAGGAGCTCCAGCTCGCCCCTCTGCTTGATGAGTTCGGTCTTGTCCTCCTTGAGCTCCGAGATGACCGGGGACTGGTCGCCGCGGGTTTTAGCGGTCAACCGACCGATCCATACCCCCAGCGCCAAGCCCGCCACGAGCCCGATACCCACGTACACCAGTTCCATCTCCGCCTCCTTCGCCTACCTCAATAGCTTACCACAACCCTATGACAACCCGGGTCCGCGATTTGGCAAGGCGCGGGGATTGCTGCTAAAATTATAACAGTCGAATTAAAACGTAACCGCGGAGAGCGCGCCATGCCCGATTCCCAAGACCCCGCCGGACCCGCGAACCCCCTGGCCGGAGTCGGCCTCGACGCGGATTCGAGCGTCACCGGCCTCTACTCCCCGAGCCGTCTCTCCGACCCGAAGACCCTGCAGAAACGTGAGACGTTCTGCGCCGAAGTGCTGGGGACCCGTCCCCTGGGCGGCACGGCCCTGGAGGTCGGCTGCGGGGTGGGATACCTGACCAATGCCTTGGCCGGGCGCTCCGGGCACGTGGTCGCCCTGGACCGCTCGCTGACCCACTGCATCGTGGCCGTCTCCATCCTCTACTCCCTGGGCCGGGAGAACGTCACCGTCTTCCACGGGAGCCTGCCGGGGCTGGCCGGACCGAAGGACAAGGTGGTCGCGCCCCGCGAGCGCTCCTTCGTCCTGGTCGTCTCCTACGACGGCCTCCGCCGGGAGAACCTCGTAAATTTCTCCCAGTTGAGCCGATACATAGCGCCGATGGGGATGGCGCTCATCGCCTTCCCGTCGTGGTGGTTCGGAGAGGGAAAGAGCGACCTGGAGCGGAAGCTCTACGCGCGGGGTTTCGACGCCGGCTGGGAGGACGGCGACCTGGTGGTGGGCGGGGGACTGGAGGAACTGGCCCGGGGCGAGACGCCGCCCGAGCTCATCAATCTGCCCTACGCCGCGGCCATGAGCAACCTCCCCGGGGTGTACGATTTCAAGGCCAAGCGGCCCCACCCCGAATGGCGCGGACCGGAAACCTTCAAGGTCGGCATGTCCTGGCGGCTCTTTCATCTGACCGCGGGGTGGGAGGCGTAACGCGGACAATGAAAAACGGGAGGTCACGGACCTCCCGATTTTTTTTGAAATTGAAAACCGGTTACGGCTTGACGACCTTCCCGGAACGCAGGCACCGCGTGCAGACGCGAATCCGCTTCACTTTCCCGTCCACCACGGCGCGGACCCGCTGGATGTTGGGCTTGAAGACGCGCTTGGTGTGCCGCAGCGAGTGGCTGACGTTGGACCCCGAGCTGCTTTCCTTGCCGCAGATGTCGCACCGTAGGCTCATGACGCCGTCCTTATTTCTCCGGATGAGCGGCGGTAGCCTAACACGCCCGCGAGCCGCCTGTCAAGAGGCGGTCCCGGACGCCGCCGTCGGGGTGGCGGGGGTCCCGGCGCTGCGTTATAATCACCGCGCCACACGAGGGGTATCTGCGCCCGAAGGGAAATCCATGAGCTACCAGGTCATCGCGCGCAAATGGCGGCCCCAGGTTTTCGGCGAGGTCATCGGCCAGCAGCACATCTGCCGGATGCTCCAGAATGCCGTGAGCCAGGGCCGCGTCGGACACGCCTACCTCTTCGCCGGGCCGCGGGGGGTGGGCAAGACCACCACGGCCCGCCTGTTGGCCAAGGCGCTCAACTGCGTGACCGGCCCCACGGCGGAGCCCTGCAATGCGTGCGACCAGTGCCGCTCCATCGCGTCCGGGGCCAACGTGGACGTCATCGAAATCGACGCCGCCTCGAACCGCGGAATAGACGAAATCCGGACGCTGCGGGAGAACGTGAAGTTCGCCCCGGCGGGCGGCCGCTATAAAATCTACATCATCGACGAGGTTCACATGCTCACCCGGGAGGCCTTCAACGCCCTTTTAAAGACGCTGGAGGAGCCACCCGAGCACGCCGTTTTCATCCTGGCCACCACCGACCCGGACAAGCTACCCCCCACGATAACCAGCCGCTGCCAGCGGCTCACCTTCCGCCGCATCCCCACGGGTGAAATCGCCGCGCTCCTGGAGCGCATCGCCCGCGAGGAGGACTATGAGCTGGACCACGAGGCGGCACTTCTGGCGGCCCGTTCCGCGAGCGGGGCCATCCGCGACGCCGAGAGCACCCTGGAGCAGCTCTTCGCGTACGGGGAGAAGCGGATCACCCTCCAGGACGCGCGGACCGTCCTGGGCAAGGTCGGCGTGGATACCCTGGTGGAGTTGACGGTGGCCGTTCTGGACGGCGACGCCGCGGCCGTCGTCCGCCGGGTCACCGAGACGGTGGATTCGGGAATCGACCCGCGGGCGCTCGCCGAGGAGCTCCTGGACCTGTGGCGCGACCGGTTCATCCTCTCCCTGGGCGGCGAGGCCGCGGGACTGGTCGAGGGGTCGGCCGAGCGGGCCCCCGCCGCATCGGAACGCGCCGTCCCGCCGGAGACCTGGCTCTCGCTCCTGGCCCCCCTGCGCCGGGCCGTGGTGGAGCTCAAGCTCTCCCGCCAGCCGCGCCTGACCCTGGAGCTGGCCCTGGTGGAGCTGTCCCGGCTGCCCAGGCTGATTTCCCTGACCGAGCTGGCCGAGAAGCTGCGGGGCGCACAGGGGGAAAACCCGCCCGCCGCGCAAAAAAAAACTCGACCCCCGACCGATGAGGGATTGAGCACAGAACCCGGGGGGCGGGAGGACGGAACCTGGGAGGAGTTCCTCCCCCACCTGCGGAAGGCGAACACGAGCGTCGGGGCCTTCGCCGCGGAGGCCCGGGGGGTCCGCCTGGAGGACGACCGGCTCATCCTCGTTTTCCCGCCCGAGTTCAGCTTCCACCACCAGCAGCTCCGCAAGATGGAGAACGTGCGCGTCGTGGAGCGGGCCGCGACGGAGTTCTTTTCGAGGCCTATAACCTTCGAGGCACTCCTGGAGACCCCGCCCAAGGACCGGGAAGGAACGGCCGCGGAAAATGTCAAGGAGCGCCCGGCGGTCGGCGCCGACCTGGACGGCCTCTCGTCCAAGGACCGGCAGGTCGTACAGAGGACCATCGAGGTTTTCGACGCCCGGGTGGTCAGGGTGGAGGGGGAGCGCCGGGGCGAGACGTAACGGACGCGCGGGAGGTGGCTTCAATGACTGCCGGCGGCTTCGAAGGCATAATGGCCCAGGCCCAGCGGCTTCAGGCGAAGATCGCCGAGGTCCAGGCCCGGCTGGCGGAGACCTTCGTCGAGGGCCAATCCGGCGGCGGCCTGGTGAAGGTCAAGATGAACGGGCGCCACGACGTCACCCGCGTAGTCATAGAGCCGGGGGCCGCGGGCTCCGGGGACGTGGAGCTCCTCGAGGACCTCATCGTTGCAGCCGTCGCCGACGCCAGGGTCAAGGCCGACGAGATGGTGCACGAGGAGATGGCCCGGGCCGCGCAGGAGGCGGGCATCCCCCCGGCAATCGCCGAGCAGATGATGGGCGGCGGCTTTTAAAAACATGGCCGGCCGCCCGCCGGCGTTGGATTTATGGCCGAAACTGGGCTATACTACCAGCGGAACACACTGGAGCGGCCCATGAGCGCCGAGCAAGAAATCCCAGTCGACGTGGCCGGCATCGCCTTCGACCCCAAGAAGAAGTCGCCGGTGGTCATCCTGCGCGACGCCGCCGCCGAGCGCGTCCTGCCCATCTGGGTCGGCTCCTTCGAGGCCAACGCCATCATCGCCGAGAAGGAGCACGTGAAGTCGCCGCGGCCCATGACCCACGACCTCCTGAAGCGGGTGGTACTCACCCTGGGCGCCGCCGTGGACCGCCTGGTCATCACCGAGATTCGGGACAACACCTTCTACGCCGAGCTGCACCTGATGTACGGCGAGGACGAAATTCTGGTGGACTGCCGGCCCTCCGACGGCATCGCCCTGGCGCTGCGCTTCAACGCCCCGATTTTCGTGGCCGAGTCGGTGCTCGCCTTCGAGGAGTCCAAGCAGCAGTCGGCGATTTTAAACTCCGAGGACCTCTCCCGTTTCCTGGACGGCCTGACCCCAGACGACTTCGAGAAGCGCTGAGGGCCGTGCGGTGGCCGGTGGGTGGTTGAGAACCGAGGGGTTCTTTTTTATACGGAAAGAGTGACGCCGTCACCCGTAGTCTTCTTTAAACCAACGGAAAACGAGAACCGCGAGGTTCTTTTTTTACATTGGAAGAAAGCCCGAAAAACGGGCGGTGTACGGAGCCCCCGCCCTACATCCGATGTGAAATTGTGTAGGGCGGCCCCGTAGGATGAATCCTCTGCGGGCCGCCGTTTTAAATAAGCGGCGGGGAAAGGATTCCCCGCCCTACGACCGATACAATAATCCGTAGGGCGGCAGCTCTGTATGCCGCCCTAGTCGAAGCGGCGGGGATAGAAATCCCCGCCCTACATTTGGAACCACGCAATTGCCCATCCTACCGCTTCAGCATCCCGATGATTTCCGGGATGACCTCGTGGAGGTCGCCCACGATGCCGAAGTCGGCGTAGTTGAAAATCGGCGCCCGCGGGTCCCGGTTGATGGCCACGATGTGCTCCGCGGTTTTCATACCGGCCAGGTGCTGGACGGAGCCGGAGATGCCGCAGGCCACGTAGAGCTTGGGCCGGACGGTGCGGCCGGTCTGTCCCACCTGGTGGGGGTAGGGAATCCAGCCGGCGTCCACGGCGGCGCGGCTGGCCCCCACGGCGGCGCCCAGCGCCTCGGCCAGGTCGCGGATGAGCTTGAAATTTTCCGGCTTGCCCACCCCGCGCCCCCCGGAGACGATGACCCGCGCGTCGGCGATGTTGACCTCGGGCTCGGAGGCGATGAAGCGCTTGAGGACCGCCTTGAGCTCCGCCTTGGACAGGGCCACGGTGTCCCGGACGAGCTGGCCCTCGTGGCCGGGCGTCGGGACGGGGGCGAAGACCTTCGGGCGGACGGTGGCCATCTGGGGGCGGTGGTTCGGGGTGATGATGGTGGCCATGATGTTGCCGCCGAAGGCCGGCCGGGTCTGGAGGAGCCGCCGGTTCTCGCGGTCGATGGAAAGCCCGGTGCAGTCGGCGGTCAGGCCGGTGTGGAGTCGTGTGGCCAGCGCTCCGGCCCAGTCGCGGCCGTTGGCCGTGGCGCCGAAGAGGATGACTTCGGGACGGTGATACTCCACCACCTGGGCCGCCGCCTCGACGAAAGTGTCGTTCGAATAACGACCAAGGAGCGGGTGCTCGGCGAGGTGCACCACGTCGGCACCGTGGGCGATGAGCCCGTCCACCAGGTGCCCGACGTCGTCACCCAGCAGGAGCGCCGACAGCGGCACGTCCAGGTCGTCGGCCAGCTCCCGCCCCTTGCCGAGGAGCTCCAGGCTCACCGCGGCGACCTTCTTCGACTGCAGTTCCACCGCCACCCACACCCCGCGGTAATCTGCGAGGTCCACCCCGCCGGCGGCGTCGGGGCGGTCGAGGATGATGGCCTCGACGGGGCAACTCTCGACGCAGGCGCCGCAGTCGGTGCAGCGCTCGTTCACCCGGGCCAGCTCCTCCACCATCTCGAGGGCGCCGAAGGGGCAGACCTTCACGCACGCGGCGCAGCCGATGCAGAGCCTCTCGGAGATGCGCAGGTACGGCATCAGCTTTCCTTCAGGATGCGGTTGTCCTCGAGCCACTTGACGAAGATGGCGGCGGCCTCGCGGGCCGGGGCCTCCGTCATCTCCCCCCCGGAGGATACCGCAGAGGGGGTGAACACCCTTACCACCTGGGTGGGCGAGCCGGCCAGGCCGACCTCCTCCTCGCTCAAACCCAGTCTGTCGGCGTCCCAGACCGGAATCTCGGCGGTTTTGGCGCGACGGAGACCGCGCAGGCTGGGCAGCCGCGGCTCGTTGATGTCCTTGACCACGGAGACCACGGCCGGCAGCCGGGCCTCCAGCACCTCCCGCCCGTCCTCCAGCAGCCTCTGGACCTCTATTGCCCCGTCGTCGGGCCGGCCGATGCGGTCGATGTAGGTGAGCTGGGTCCAGCCGAGGCGCCGTGAGATACCGGGGCCGACCTGCCCCGTGTCGCCGTCTATGGCCTGCTTCCCGGCGAACACGAGGACCACCGCCGGTTCTAGCCGCTCTATGGCCCGGGCCAGGACGAAACTGGTGGCCAGGGTGTCGGCTCCCGCGAAGGCGGGGTCGGACAGGAGCACCGCGTCGTCCACGCCCATGGCGATTGCGTCCCGGAGCACCGTCTCGGCCTGGGGAGGACCCATCGTCAGGGCGGTGACCTTGCCGCCGTAAGCGTCCCGGAGCTCGAGCGCCGCCTCCAGAGCGTAGAGGTCGAAGGGATTGGTGACGCTGGGCACACCCTCGCGGATGAGGGTGCCGCGCTTCGGGTCTATCCGGACCGTGGCGACGTCGGGGACCTGTTTGATGCAAACTACGTAATGCATGTCAGGGCGTTCTGAAACCTTGTCTGATGGGGAAGTACGGCCGGCGGCATCGTCGGGAGTGATAATAGCAGCGCCCCGGAAGCGGGTCAAGCCGCGCGGTGTAGGTTGCACCTCGCCGAACCGAGCGAACCGAGCGAACCGAGCTATGCCTTCGGCAAAACCGCCTGCATCTGGCACCGTTTTTGCGCACAACTACAATCACGGTCCGGCGCCCGGGAAAGCGCCACATTTTGTCACACCGGGAAACTTTTACGGCATCGCCGTGCCCGCCGGGGAGACGCCGCCCGGGATATTCACCAGCACGGTCTCGGACAGCCGATAACATGGGCTTTGGGAACGTCCCGCACGCGTGGCCGACCGCGTAGCACGCCTTGACCAGCCCCCATCCAAGGCGTATAATCTCAACAAATAATGGAGGGGAAAACCCCGGGGACCATCGAACGTGAACGCTGGAACGATGGGTCGAAAAATAACAGGCGTCGTCCTGCTGCTGCTGTCCGCCTGCCTGGCCGAGGCCGACGGGGAGCTCACCCTGGCCGACCGGTCCGTGGAGGTCGTGGAGGTCGAATACCCCACGCCCGAATTCATCGCCGAAACGACATACAGAATCGGTGTGGACGACCTCCTGTCCATCACCATCGTCGGCCATCCCGAACTCTCCGGCTCTTACCACGTGGATCCCGAGGGGTATCTGAACCTCCCCTACCTGGAGGATTTCATCGCCGTGGGGTACACCCCCCACGAGCTGCGCAAGAAGCTGCTCGAGGAGTGGGCCCCCTATCTGGGCCACCCCCAGATAGGTCTCGAGGTCCAGGAGTATTCGAGCTGCAGGGTCTACGTGCTCGGCGAGGTGAAAGACCCCGGCCGCTACAACTACCGGGTGAGGCTGAGCCTGGTCGAGGCCCTGGCCGAAGCCAGCGGGTTCTGGGGCAATCCCGTGGAGAGCGAGGTAGCCATCATCCGTGTATTGCCGGACGTGACCCGCCTCTACCTGGTCGACGTGCGGGGCATCCTGGAGGAGGGTCGGGCGGCTCTCGACGTGCCGCTGGCCGCCGGGGACATCGTGTACGTCCCCCGCACTTTCATCGGCGACTGGAACGAATTCCTGAACAACATCGCCCCGACACTGCGCGCCGTATTCGACGCGAACCGACTTTACAACCTGAGCTGGTAGAGTGGAACAACCGACCAACCCAGGCCGTGGACGCGGCGCACCCAAGGTATCCGAATACCTCCTCGTACTGCGGAAGCGGAAGTGGATAATCATTTTCGCCGTGCTGATCTCGCTCACGATCGCCACCTACCAATCCTACACAACTCCCCCGACCTACGTGGCGACGGCGTCCCTGGTTCTCGAGGCCTCGGGGCAGAACACCGATTTCCTGCAGGGCTTTTACTCGGCCTTCCAGCCGTTTCGCCTGGAGACCGAGCTCCAGATCATCTCGAGCCGTTCCATCTGCCTGGGCGTGGTCGAGCGGCTGAACCTCGCCTTCCATCCCCAGGAACAGCTCCCCGACGGCGTATTCTTCCAGGATCCCTTCGTCGAAGTAGGCTTCCCCGTCGGCCGGTACAGGGTGATCGAGAGCGAGACCGGCTTCTCGGTTCTCGACGACGCGCAAGACGCCATCGGTGAAGGTCTCTACGACCAGCCCTTCGTGTCGAACGACGGGCTTTTCGGCTTCACCCTCCACGACCCCGAGCCCCACCCCAAGCGAATCATCAGCATCAAGGCGACCAACCCCATCCAGGAAGCCGAGAGCATCCGCCATTCCATCAGCGTACAACAGGCCAGCGACTCAAACGCGTTCACCGTGAGCGTTTCCCATACGGACCCGAAGATGGTGGCCAGGCTGGCGAACACCGTCGCCGAGGTCTATGTGGATGAGAATCTTCGCTGGAAACAGGAGCGCGCCCGTAAGGCCCGAGAGTTCATCGGGCAGCAGATCGAGGTGGCCGAGGTCAAGCTGCGGCTGACCGAGGATCTCCTCAGGGAGTACAAGGAAGAGCTGGGCATCGTGTCCTTCACCGATGAGGCGAGGGAGATGATTAACCGCCTGAGCAACACCGAGGAGAGCAAGAGCAACCTGGAACGGGACCTCGCCGAGCTGGAGGGACAGAAAAGAACCGTCGAGAACTACCTGAATCGAGGCGAGATAGACCTCGACACGCTGATGGCCATCAGTTCCTGGCCCACGTTCCAAACTGACCAGTTGTTGAGGGATTTCGTCCGGACGGCCGGGGAGCTCACGGTCGAAAAGCAGCAGCTGAAACAAACCTCCGGTCATCTAAACCCCAGGCTGGACGAGATCGATGGAGAGCTGGACGCCCTCGAAAATGACATTGAGAATCGGCTCTCCTACATCATCGACTCCGGCGCCCTCGGCATCTCCATAGAAGGCGTCAAATCCAAGATCGAGGAAACGTCGAGCACCATCTCCGTGCTCACTTCGGAGCTCTCCATCATGCCGCGGGAGGAAATGGAGCTCTCCATCCGGGAGAGAAAGAGCGACGTCGCGTCGAAAATCCACTCGCTACTCCTCGAACGGTACGAGGAGGCCCGCATCAACGAGAGCATGGAAACGGGCGACGTCCGCATCATCGACCGGGCGATACGACCCGTGGGGCCGGTAAGCCCCAACCATGTTTCGGACCTTCTCCTCGGCCTGGCCATCGGCCTCATCATCGGAATCGGCCTGGCCATGATCGTCGAGATGAACGACACGACGGTGAAATCGGCCGATGAGGTTACGAACCTGACCGGGCTAACGCTGATCGGCACAATACCGAAAGCGACCGAGGAGTTCGAGGACCTCGGCAAGGGTCATCTGACAGTTTTAGAAAATCCCCGTTCCCCCATCGCGGAAACGTACCGCATCATCCGCACGAATATCCAATACTTCAGCATCGACAAGCAGATCCGCGTCCTGTCCATTACGAGCCCCAGCAAGGGTGAAGGGAAGACAACGACCGCGGCGAACCTGGGCGTGTCCATCGCCCAGCAGGGTCATAAAACCCTGTTGGTGGACACCGATCTGCGCAAGGCGAAGATGCACCGCTTCTTCAACATCCCCAACACCCCCGGCTTTACCGAGCTCATCCTCGGGGACAGGACCGACGAGGAGGTCATCCGATCCACCCGTGTCGAAAACCTCTTCGTCCTCCCCTCGGGGCACCCGCCGCCCAATCCCTCCGAGCTCCTGTCCAGCCGCCGGACACAGGATATCCTCGAACGATTCCGCCAGGAGTACGACAAGGTGATCCTGGATACCTCCCCCGTCCTGGCGGTAACCGACCCCGCAATCCTGGGGACCCTGGTCGACGGAACCATCCTCATCGTCGAATCCGAGGTGAGCGAGGCCGAGGCCGTCAAGGAAGCGGTGAACCTCTTGAAAAACGCGCGGGCTCAGATACTGGGCTTCGTTTTAAACAAAGTGGATCTCACCCGAACGTACAGATCGCACAGGTACTACCACTACTACTACTACCACGACGACGACGAGGCGGAGCGGTCCAAAGGTTCGATTTGGAAACGTTTCCGGGGCAAAAAGTAACCCTATTCACCGCGCTGACGAGTCGAGATCCCAGCGATCTGGCTCGTCATATTATGGAGACGCCGGACGCCCTTGAATGGCTGAGGGAGGAGCGGCTCGCCCCGCTGGCGGATTGGAGGCTGGGCGGCGGGAGTTTGGCACAGGGCTTGCAAAAAGAAGTTCGTGCCTCCCTGAAGGAACAAAGGCGTCGAGAGGCTCGCTGGGAGTTGGTCCAAACCGCTCCGCTCCTGGACCTTCTGGCGGAAACGGCGACTCTGCAACCGCTGGCCCTCAAGGGGTTGGATTTCCGCGCACGGCTGTACCCACCCGCCACCAGGCCGGCGTCGGACATCGACATTTACGTAGAACGCGGGAAGATGGGCCGGTTCGCCGAGGCGGCGGAAAAAACGGGCTGGAGGCTGGACACCCGGGGGAGGCTGGGGCGCAGGCTCTGGCGGCGTTGGAACCATCTCATCTGGGGCAAGGATCAGACCGTTCTGGAAGTTCACTACGCCCTCACGGCACCCGGGAGGTACAACGAGGATTTCAGGTTCGGGGAAAATCCCACCCCCCTGGACCTGCACGGAGTAACGCTCTGGGTGCCATCCAGGGAGGACGCGACGCTCTTCTGCCTGGTCCACCTCTGCGGGAACCACTTCTTCGATTCACACCTCCTGTCGGTTTACGACATCTGGATGTTGTGTCCCGGCCTCGATTGGGGTAAACTCTACGCGAGTGCGCGCAAGGCGGGATTGGAACGGACGGTCTGTTTCGCGGTTGCATATCTGAGAGGCTACCCGACGCTGAGGGGGCTCGTCCCGCCCGGGGAACCGCTCCGGCCGGGTCGATTCGGGAAGGGATTCTTCGAAAAGAAACATAAAAGGGTCCGGGCACGGTCCAGGCTGCTGGGGCTCTACCTCGCGGATCCGCCGATACGCTCTCTGACCTACGTTCTCGGCCACCTCGGCGAAAGGCTCGACATCTTCCGATGAAAACGTACGATCCCGACGCGGTGCCCGTGAAAACGGGGCGGATACCCTCCCAGGAAGTGGATGGCGAGATATTCGCCATCACCCCCGAAGACGGGATGCTCCACAATTTCAACGAGGTCGGGAGCTTCATCTGGAATCTGATCGACGGGAAACGCAGCCTCGCCGACATCGAAGGCTCAATCATCGCGGAGTACGACGTGGAATCGAACCAGCTCAGGAACGATCTGACGACGTTCTTCAAGGCGCTCGGTGAAAAGGGTTTGGTGGGATACAAACGCTGACCTACACCGCGCGATTCGTAAAGGCGGCTCTCGGCAGAATGAACGACGGGGCCACAGAACCGAAAACCTTCGCGAAGCTCCGCTGGAAAACCTTCCAACGTCATATCCCCTACCTCGTCACCCTCGAGTTGACCTACCGCTGCAACCTCCGGTGCACTCACTGTTACCTGACGCCGGACGACCCCCACCGGGAGGAGATGCCGGTCGAGGACTGGCTCCGGACCATCCGCGAACTCACCGACCTGGGGGCGTTCTACGTGACCGTCACCGGTGGTGAACCGACTCTGTACCCGGGATTCTGGGACATCCTGGAGGAGCTGCAACGGCGGGAAGCGGTGGTCCGCGTCTTCACCAACGCCACGACCCTGACCGGGGAGGATGTGGACCGCCTGGTCATGTGCGGGGTCCGCTACGTGGACATCTCCCTCCACGGACCCGACGCCGCTACGCACGAGGCCGTGACCCGCACTCCCGGCAGCTTCGACGCAACGGTTGCGGCGGTAAAAAGGCTCCGGGCCGCCGGGGTATTCGTCAATCTCAAGGGCAGTCTTTTAAAGTCGAATTACAGCGTGGTCAACGAGCTGGACCGGTACATGCTGTCGTTAGGAGGCCGCCCGCTCCTGAACATGAACATCACCCCGGCCAACGACGGCGGCACGGGACCGCTCGAAAAGGCGCTCGGTGCCGAGGAGCACTGCTTTATTCTCGATAACTACGAACGCTTGCGAAATGAACCACCGGATGGCGAGCCCCCGGAGAAAACGGAATGGCTGAGGGTCTTTCACGCCGTTTCCTGCACCGCCGGCTTCTCGACCCTGTCCGTCACACCCGACGGCGAGGTGTTTCCCTGCTTGCAATTGCGCGCCTCGATGGGAAACGTCCGGCGGAGCACATTGAGGAAAATATGGCATCATTCTCCACTTAACCTCTATCTGACTGGTATGTTCACACTCCCGATACCTGACTGCCGGGATTGTGAGCTTGCCTATGGTTGCATGCGCTGCCCCGGCCTGGCCCTCATCGAAACCGGCAGCCTCTGGAGGTCCTCGCCCAGCACCTGTCAGATGGCGCGCAATTACACATCAGCCCACACCAAACACCTTACACGAGAAGGAAACGGAAATGAGCAAGAAGACTTACACATCGCCCAGCCTGACAAGTGAAAGAATCTTTCAGGAATCATCGGCGAGGTGTCTGTATGATATTCAGGGTTCCGTAACAACTTGTAAGAAGAAAACGGGAGCGTGCTCATACAGCACTATTGAGGGTTATTGCACTATCTGGCCCTTCGATTCCTAGCGGGGGGATTGGACGCATTGGGGCGAATCAGGGCACTACCAGATCCCTTTAAACCAGAGAGGGCTGGATTAACCGAGACCTGAAAGCCGGGCTCATAGCGGAAGCGCTGCGCGTGAGCGGTCCCCGATGGGTGAAGAGCCGTGGCCGATGCCACGGTGAATTGATACCCGAGGGGGACGAGCTACTCCTGGAGCCCTTCGGGGAAACGCCCCCGCGGGTCGGCGAGATAGCGGCCTATATAAATCCCGACGGCCTCGAGGTCGTCCACCGCCTCTGCCACCGGGACACCGACGGCTGGTGGGGCAACGCGGACACGGTGCTGGCGATGGAGCGCACCGGAAGCCTTATAGGCCGCGTCACGGCCCGGCGGTGGAAGGGCTCCGTCCGCGCCGTGAGGCCGATGCCCGCGCGGGCCGGGCTGGCCTGGCTCATCCACCGGCTCTACCGACACTCCCACGGCCTTTTAGGAGCCTGGGGGCGGGTTGTCCTGCAACTTGTACAGCGGCTCAAACCACTGCTCTACCACACCCGACAGGGAATATGAACCACAACGAACCGGCAAAGAGACTGAAAGAAGGCCCGGCGGTCTTCGGCGTCATCGGCCTGGGCTACGTGGGGCTGCCCCTCGCCCTGGAGTTCGCCGAGGCCGGCATCCGCGTCATCGGCTTCGACATCGACCCGTCGAAGGTGGAATCCCTGCAAAAAGGCGAGAGTTACATCCAGCAGATACCGGCCGGGCGGATCAAGCCGTACGTGGACTCGGGCATTTTCGAGGCGACCGGCGACCTGGACCGCCTGGGCGAGGTCGACGTCATCGCCATCTGCGTGCCCACGCCGCTGGACGACCACCGGCAGCCGGACCTGAGCTTCGTTGAAATCACGTCCCGGGACGTGGCCCGTCGGCTGAAGAAGGGGCAGGTGGTGATTCTCGAGTCCACCACCTATCCCGGCACCACCCGGGAGGTCGTCCGGCCCATCCTCGAGGAGGGATCGGGCCTCAAAGGCGGGACGGACTTCTTCCTCGCCTTCTCCCCGGAGCGGGAGGACCCGGGCAACAAGGACTACCGGACCCGGACGATTCCCAAGGTCATCGGCGCGCTGACTCCGGCGGGGCTGGACCTGGCCAAAAATTTCTACGACCGGGTCTTCGAGAGGACGGTCCCGGTGTCCAGCCTCGAGGTGTCCGAGATGACGAAAATCTTCGAGAACACCTTCCGGGCCGTGAACATCGCCCTGGTCAACGAGCTGAAGATGCTGGCGCTGCGCATGGGGGTCAACCTGCACGAGGTGATAGACGCCGCCTCGACGAAGCCCTTCGGGTTCATGCCCTTCCGCCCGGGGCCGGGCCTCGGGGGGCACTGCATCCCCATCGACCCCTTCTACCTCACCTGGAAGGCCCACGAGTACGAGTTCAGCACCCGCTTCATCGAGCTGGCCGGCGAGATAAACACGGGGATGCCCCGTTTCGTGGTGGAACGCACCACCGAGGCGCTCAACCACGCGGGCAAGCCGCTCCGGGGCTCGAAAATTTTAATCCTCGGCATATCCTACAAACCCGACATCGACGATATGCGCGAAAGCCCGGCCGTGCCGGTCATGGAGGGCCTGCTCGCGCGTGGGGCGAAGGTGGACTACCACGACCCGCACATCCCCAAGATGCCCGCCACGCGCCAGACCGGACTGCGCCTGGAGAGCATCCCCCTGAAGGATTACTCCGTGCTCGCGGCCTACGACGCCGTGATCGTCGTGACCAACCATTCCTCATACGATTACCGGGAGGTGGTCCGACGCGCGGCCCTGGTGGTGGACACGCGGAACGCCACCGCGGGGATACCGAACGATGGGAACGTGTGGCTGGCCTGACCCCTTCACATCGAAGGTCGAAAAAAGCGGCGGGAAGGGCGGTCTTGCGGGAGAGGCGCCCTTTTTGTATCATCACCTGGATAATCCAGCCCCGGTTTCCGCGGGGCCGTTGAGAGGGGCATGGAGATTCTCGCCGTCATCCCCGCCCGGGGCTCATCCAAGGGCCTGGAGCGGAAGAACGTCGCCCCCCTGGGGGGGAGGCCGCTGCTGGCTTACACGGCCGACTGCGTCCTGGGGGCCGTCCATCCCCTGAGGGCGGTGCTTTCCACCGAGGACGACGAGATAGCAAGCCTGGGGCGTCGCCTGGGCCTCGAGGTCCCCTTCCGGCGTCCCGTCGAGCTGGCGGGCGACGACGCCACGTCCCTGACGGTCCTCCAGCACGCCCTGGTTAGTTTACACGCCGATGAGGGGTACTCCCCGGAATGGGTGGTGTTTCTGCAGCCGACCTCGCCGCTGAGGACCGCCGCCCATCTGGACGCCGCGCTGGACCGGCTTTTATCCGGGAGGTTCGATTCCCTCGTCTCGCTGACCCCCATGCGCCAGAATCCGGCCTGGGCCTACCGCGTCACCGACGGGCTGGCCGAGCCCGTCGAGCGGGACCGACCCGGCCGTCGGCAGGAGCTGCCCGATTTCTATTACCCCAACGGGGCGATATACGCGACCTCCCCGGGACTCCTGGCCGCCGACCGCATCCTCGGTGACCGCTGCGCCGCCTTCGTGATGGAGCCCTGGGAGTCGGTGGACGTGGACGACGCCTGGGACATGGCGGTGGCCGAGGCCGGTCTCATCCACGCCAAAAGGGCGCCGAGATGGTAGCCGCCTTCCGGGTGGGCGGTCGCCCGTTGGCGCCGGGCGAACCGGTTTACATCGTCGCCGAGGGCGGCGTGAACCACGACGGCGACCTGCAGAAGGCCCTGGACATCGCCGCCGCCGCCGGGGAGTGCGGGGCCGACGCGGTCAAGTTCCAGCTCTTCACCCCCGAAAACCTCGTCGCCGCCGATGCGCCCCTGGCGCGCTACCAGGAGAGCGGTGCCGGCGGGAAAGACCAACTGGCTATGCTGGAAAGACTACAACTCTCCAAGCGGGACTTCGCCCGGGTAAAATCCCGCTGCGACGGTCTGGGCCTGGACTTCATCCTCTCGGCCTTCTCCCCGGGAGACGTGCGCGCCGCCGCGGAGCTGGGCGTGCCGGTGCTGAAAATCGGCTCCGGCGAGCTCACCGACCCCTTCGTTCTGGACGCCGCGCGCAATACCGGCCTCCCGCTCATGGTCTCCACGGGGATGGCGGACCTGGATGACGTCGCCTGGGCCGTGGAGCGCCTGGGGGAGGCGGAGATTCTTCTCTTCCACTGCACCAGCGCGTACCCCGCCCCGGTGGAGGAGATGAACCTGCGCGCCCTGACCGCCCTGCGCGAACGCTTCGACCGTCCCGTGGGCCTCTCCGACCACAGCCCGGGCATCCAGGCCGCATGCCTGGCCGTGGCCCTGGGCGCCTGCGCCGTGGAGAAGCACTTCACCCTGGACCGGGAGGGAATCGGTCCAGACCACGCGGCCAGCCTGGACCCGGCCGGTTTCCGGGAGCTCGTCACCGGGATACGCGCGACGGAGCGCATCCTGGGCGACGGGGAGAAGCGCTCCACCCCCGCGGAGGAGGACACCCGGTCCGTCTCGCGGAAGGGCCTCCGGACGACGCGCAGGCTGAAGGCGGGTCACCGACTGGCCCCGGGGGATTTAGCCGCCAAACGGCCGGCGGTGGGCCTGGACCCCCGCGGGGTCGAAGGCCTGTACGGGAAAAAACTGAAAGGCACGCTGAAACCTGATCAACCCCTGACCGACGACGACCTGGAGTAATCGAAGCCTTCTCTTTAAAGGGGTGAGCGTGGAGTACGAAATCTACGATACCGCGCCCGATTCGCTGCCCACCGAGGCCATCCGGTGCAGGAGCGTCGCATCCATCCATCAGCGTTTCGGAAACGCGGACATCGCCGGCTGGACCATCGCCAACCTGGGGCTGGCCTCGGGGGAGAGGGTCATAGACATAGGCTGCGGGGTGGGGCAGATAACGATCCCGCTCGCCCGGGCGGTAGCGCCGGACGGCCACGCCAAGGGGATAGACAACGAACCGGACTACGCGGCGGCCTGGGACGCCCTCGACAAGGGCGACCTGCCGGTCTCCTTCGACCTCTGGCGGTGGGAGGCTCCCTGGCCCTGGCTCGACGGCTCCTACGACGCGGCGGTGGCCAATTTCACCCTCACCATCCTGCCCGACCTCGACCTGGCCGTGAGGGAAATCGTGCGGATCCTCCACCCCAACGGCCGTCTGCTCGTCACCGGCTCCGCCACCGACGACCAGGCCGAGTTCATGCAGATGCACTGGGAGCTGGTGGGGGAGCACCCCACCGCCGAGATGGCCGCCCGGGGGAGGGACCTGACCTCCGAGGTCCTGCCGCTGCTGGATGAAAAACTCGGTCCCGGCAGGCGGATCGAATTCGCCAACGACCTGAGCTTCCCCCGGCCCCAGGACGTGGTCGAATTCTACGCGACCGGGAAGCTCTACGGGCTCCTGGCCACCGACGCACGCACGCGCGACGACCTCCTGGACCTGATTTTCCACGCCGCCGAGGCGCACATCGCCAAGAACGGCACCTACGTCGTCAAGCGGCGGCTCGTCGGCGGGCTCTACATCAAGAAGCCCTGATTTGACGCACCGGCGGATTGCCATCCTCACCGGTTGCCGCTCCGATTACGGCCTGCTCCGCCCCTTCATCCGGCGGGTGGAGGAGGAACCGGGGGCGGAGCTGGTCCTCTACGCGGCGGCCGGTCACCTCTCCCCCTCCCGCGGGATGACGGTGGAACAGATACGCCGGGATGGGTTCGAGCCGCTGACCCTGGCTCCGGCGGCCGAGGACGACGACACCCCGGCGGGCATGGCGGAACTGGCCTCCCGCGTGACCGGTGAGCTGGCGCGCCTGTGGCTCCGTGACCGACCGGACTGGCTCGTCGTGCTGGGGGATCGGGTCGAGGTGCTGGGCGCCGCCGTGGCGGCATGGTACAGCCGCGTCCCCCTGGCCCAGTTCCACGCCGGGGACCTGTCCCTGGTGGACGACGGGCCCCGGCACGCCGTCAGCCGTCTGACCCATCTGCTGTTCCCCGCCACCCGATCCGCGGCCCAAAGGCTGCTCGCGTGGGGGGAGGAGACCTGGCGCGTGCACCAGGTGGGCTCCCTGGCGGCCGACCGCGCCGTCTCCGGCCGGCCCCTCGGCCCCGAAGAGCTCCGCGCCCTGGGTGAACGGGTGGACCTGAACCTGGACGGCGACTTCCTGGTGCTGGTGTACCACCCCCTGCCCGGGGAGCCGGAGAAAACGGCGAAGGGGCTCGTGGCGTGCCTGGAGTCGCTGGACGCCGCCTCGCTCCCCACCCTCGCCCTCCACCCCAACGCCGATGCCGGCGGACGGCCGATAGTCGAGGAGCTGGAACGGTGGGTGGAGCGCGGGCCGCATCGCGCGCTCCACGCCAGCCTGGCGCCGGAATCGTTCGCCGAAATCCTGCGCCGGACGCGGGCCCTCGTCGGCAACTCCTCGGCCGGGCTCATCGAGTGCTCCGTCATGGGAACTCCGGCGGTCAACGTCGGGCCGAGGCAGGGGGGCCGCGAGCGCGGCGCCAACGTCGTCGACACCGACGCGGACCCCGGAGAGGTGCGAGTGGCGCTCGAAAAAATCCTCGCCGAGACGGGCATCCGTGAACGGCTCCTCCGGCGACCCTCCCCCTACGGCGACGGCGGCACGGCTTCCAGGGCGCTCGAGATAATCCTGAAAACGCCGATTGACGATACCCTCCTGGACAAGACGCTCCGCGGTTAACCCGAGAGGTGCAATGGTGACATCCCTGAAAAACCTCTTCCTGTCCCCCGCCGACGGGCTGCGCCGGGCGATGGAGGTGATAGACGCCGGACGGCTGGGGATGGCGCTGGTGGTGGATACCGACGGCAGGCTGCTGGGCACGCTCACCGACGGCGACGTCCGGCGCCACCTGCTCGAGGGAGGCGGCCGGGACGATCCGGTGGAGAAAATTTACTGCCGCGAGCCGCTGACGGCGACGACGGGGTACGACCGCGCCGGGCTCGCCCGTATCGCGGAGGCCCGCGGAATCAAGCTCATCCCATTCCTCGAGGACGGACGGCCCACGCGGCTCCTGACCCCGGCCGACCTCTCCGAGGTAGACCAGCCGGCGATACTGGGCGGCACACCCGCCTTCCGGGAGCCCATCCCGGTGGCGCGGCCCACCCTGCCTGAATTCGGGGAGATTTCCGCCGAGCTGGAACGCGTGCTCACGAGCGGCATTATAACGAACGGCCCGCAGGTGGAGGCCTTCGAGCGGGAAGCGGCGGCGTGGATGGGGACGGAGCCGGAGAAGGTGGTCGCCGTTTCGAGCTGTACCACGGGACTCATCCTGACCCTCTCCCGCATCGAACCGCCGGGCGAGGTGGTGATGCCCGGCTTCACCTACTTCGCCACGGGGCTCGCGGCGACGTGGAACGGGCTGACGCCGGTGTTCGTGGACGCCGGGGCCGACGACTTCAACGTGGACGCCTCGGCCGTGGAACGGGCCGTCGGGGATAAAACAAAAGCCATCGTCGGCGTGTACGTCTTCGGCTGCCCGCCCCCGGTGGTCGAGCTGCGCAGGCTGGCCGACGCTCACGGGATACCGCTGATTCTCGACGCCGCCCACGCCTTCGGCGCCGAACAGGACGGCACGCCGGCCGGGCGCTTCGGCGACGTCGAGGTCTTTTCCCTCTCGCCCACCAAGCCGGTCACGTCCGGGGAGGGCGGCCTGATTGTCTGCCGCGAGGTGGCGACCGCCGCCGACCTCAGACGCCGCCGGAACCTCGGCATCCTGGACTCGGCCACCGACCCCACCCGGGGGTTGAACGGCAGGATGAGCGAGCTCAACGCCGTGCTGGGAAGGGCCTCCCTGCGGCACCTGGAGAAAAACCTCCAGGCGCGCCGACGGCTGGTCCAGGTCTATCGCGACGAGCTGGGGGACGTCCCCGGCCTGGGGTTCCAGAAGCTGCCGCCCGGCGCCGTCTCCACTTTCAAGGACCTGGCCGTCGTCGTGGATTCCGACACGTTGGGGATGACGCGCGACGACCTCGCCGAGGGCCTCGCCGCGGAGAACATCGGCACCAAGAAATATTTCTCGCCGCCGCTGCACCTCCAGCGCCGCTTCGCCGGCCTGTCCCGGACGGATGGACAACTTAAGGTGACCGAGAAACTCGCGGACGGCGTGCTCTGTCTCCCGCTCTACTCCCACCAGGAGGAGGAGGACGTCCGGCGTGTGGCCGCGGCGTTGAGGCGCCTCGTCGCACACGGGGAAGAGGTCGACCGACGGCTGACCGAGCTACGTCGGGAGTGGGAGTAGCATTCCCTTTCGCGGGGCCGGAAGCCGGGAGACCGCTTTCGGCCGTTTTTTCCCCCGGGACCCGTATCCCGGGGAACCCCACGATCGAGGCCGGGATTGCCCACGGGTAAAGTCAAGGCGAGCCGCCTCTGGAGCGACACGTTCTGGATGTCCGCCGCCGGTCTTTTCAGCGCCGGCCTGAGCATCCTGCGCGCCCTCCTCCTGCCGAAAATCATCGACAATCCGGCGAACTACGGGCTGCTCCTCGTCATCAGCCTCATAATTGGATACGGAGCCTACGCCCATCTCGGCGTGACGCTGGGCATCTATCGCCAGATTCCGTACCTGCGGGGGACGGGGACCTCGGAAGAGGAAATCGCCGACCTGCGCAACTCCTCCCTGGGCTTCGTGCTCCTGATGGGGTTCGTGGCCGTCATCGTCTCCTTCCTCCTCGGCTGGACCCAGATAGAAGACGGCACCCTCCTCGGATTCGTCATCCTCGCCGCGGGAGCGGCCCTGGTTCCCCTGCGGAATCTGACGGCTGTTTTGACGAACTTCTACCAGGCCGAGGGGCGGTTCCGCTTCCTGGCCATCCTGGAGTTCTTCTACATCCTGTCGTCCGTCGGACTCACACTTCTCGGGGCCCAGCTCTTCGGGATTCTCGGCGTCGCCGGGGCCATTATAATCGTGGAAATCGTATTCGTAGTCCTCTACAGCCGACTGACCGGTTATCCCCATCGGTTGCGGTTGGTTCCCCGCCTCGACTGGGCGAAAGTCGGCCGGCTGATACGCGTCGGACTGCCGCTGACCATCGTCGTATTCCTCCGCTTCTGCCTGGAGAGCATCGACAAGCTGTTCATCGCCCGTTTCATCGGCGGGGTGGATCGTGGGTTCTTGAACCTGGCGGCCACCGTGGGGATGCTCGTCATCCTGGTTCCGGGCAAGCTCGGTATCGTTCTCAACCCGGAACTGGCGCGGAGCACCGGCGCCGGTGAAATCGGCGAGCTCCGGCGTCGCCTGACGAGCTATACCGAGGCGACCGCTTACATAGGCGCCCTGTTGGCCGGGCTGGCTGTCATAGGCTCCAGGACGGTTCTGGCGGCATGGCTGCCGAATTACGCCCCGTCTCTGGCTCTCATAGACCTCTACGCGCCCCGGATGGCCTTCTACGCCATCATAACCATCGCCGGGAACACCCTGATCAACCTCCTCATCGACCGCCGGCGCGTCGGGCTGTGGATCGGAATGCAGCTCGGCATCCTGCTCCTGGCCGTCTCGGCCTGCACCCTGGCACTGTTCCGTTTCGGCTCAAGCTGGTCCATCGTGCTGGCGAGCACCGGCGTCATTATCGCAAACGCCCTCCTCATCAACTACTTCGCCGCGAAAGAGGTGGGGATGAAGCTGGGGGAGCGGCTGGGCTTCCTTTTACGACTCGTCCTGCCTCTGGGCTACGTCGGCGCGCTGGTGGAGGGGTTGAAGTTCGGCCTCACCTACATCGAGCACTGGTCGACTTTAATGCGCCTGCTTACCGGAACGGGCGCCTTAATCGTCCTCGCACTGCCCCTGGTAATTCACGGCGAGCGCCGTCTGGGGCTGTTTAAAATGCTGAGGACCCGGATCCGTGAACGCCTCATTCAACCCCGCGGTGAGCTCGATGATTAGGGCGCCATCCCTTCTAGGTCTGGCCGGTCATGTCGCCCCGAAGGCGCTCGAGCGGGAGTTTGACCGTCAGAGGCGCTTGAATCGCGAACCGACGGTGACCAACCTCCTACCCGGTGTGCTCGGCGAGTCGTTGTTGAAGGTCTGCCGGGACTCCGGCGTAGCCGTGACGACCTCCGAGGCGCTCCTGGGGCGGGAGGGAATCCGGCGGGTCGACGCCGAGGCCAAAGAGCTCACCGACCGCGTTTTCGAGGCCATCGGTCGGGACGACTTGACGCGGGTCATCTGGCACCTCTTCTATTGGTACCGTCTGCGCCGGGCGTGCCTGGGCGCCGCGATTCTGGACTCGGCGCTGACGGAAGGCTGTTACGCGGCGACCCTTCTGGGTGGGGAAGAGGTCCTGGCCGGGGTTCTCGACGAGGTATGCCGGCGGAGGGACGTCCGCTTCAATGCACCCGGCGCCGCCCCCGCCTCCTTCACCCGCCGCCTGCGAATCTTCAGGATCGGTTCGGAACGGCGCATCCCCCTGAACGAGGGACTGGCCCGGGGGCTCACCCTGGCGTCGTCGCTCCTGCGTCCCGTGGGCGGGAAGGGGAGCCCCGCACCCCTGGATGGCCTGATCCTTACGACCCTTCCCTCCGAGAAGGCGACCTGGCGGCCTATTCTGGACGGGATTCCCGAAGGGGTGCGTTTCGGGCTGGTGGCGACGTACCGGGTGGACCCCCGCGATCTTCCCCCCGCCGTCCGCCGTTACAGCCTCGACGCGTGGCTCCTGCCGAAACGCATCGGCGAATGGATCAGGACCGACCGGGATTACCGGAGTATCGGCCCCCAGTTGCCCCGCATCCTGCCCCACCTGCCGTGGAGGGGGCTGGACCTGGGAGAATTCGCACGGTGTACGCTGGCGAGCGTAATTCCACAGCTCTTCTGGAAGTTGATTCCCCGGGCTGCGGCTCTCGAGGGGTTGATCGAGGCGGTGAAACCGAGGGTGCTGGTCTGCCTGACGGAGCGCAACGAGCTCGTCAACCTGGCCTTCCGGATGGCCGCCGAGAGAGGGATTCCCACCCTGGCGATAGAATCCCACGACATGATCTGGGACTCGCCGCTCTTCGGACGCCTGGAGGCGGACAGGCTGGCGGTGAGCGGGACGTACTCGGAGAGCATCTACGTCAGAAACGGGGTCCCCCGGGAGAAGATTACCGTCACCGGCCAACCTTCCTTTGACGGGCTGGCCCGGTACCGTGGGAAACAACACGTAAACAGAGAGGCCGATGAACGCCTGCTGGTCGTCATCACCCAGCCGCCCGACGTCGCGCTCACCGAGGATACGCGCCGGGAGATGCTGCGGGGGGCGCTCCTCGCCGGCAGGGAGATACAGCGGCTTCGGGTTTTAATCAAACCGCACCCCCGGGACGACCTTGGCGACCTGCGCCTGATTTTGAGCGAGCTCGGGGCGCCCCGGGACGCGCTCCTGCCGAAAAAGCTCGATTTGTACGGCCTGCTCGCCTCCGCGGACGTCATCCTCACGGCCTTCTCCACCGTGGGCGTGGAGGCGATCATGCTGGGGCGGCCGGTGGTGGTCTTCAAGACCGGTGAAGGGTCCTCGGTGCTGCCCTACGTGGATTCGGAGGCGGTTCTCCGGGCCGAGGACGCGGGGCGGACGGCGGAGATGATAAAACGGGTAATCGAAGGCGAAGTCGTCCATGAGCTGGCCCAGGGTCGCAAAGCCTACATCGCCGACCACGAGTGCGCGGCGGACGGTGACTGTGCGGCCAGGGTAGTCCGGCTCATCCTCGAAATGCTGAACGGGGAAGGCCGTGCGGGGATATAGGGTGCTCTGCGTTTCGACGCTCATGCCCTACCCCCCCGTAGGCGGGGGGGAGAGCAAGTTTTTCCACCTCCTGCGCGAGGTTTCCAGGTTCCACGAGGTGGACCTCCTCCTCTTCCCGCCCACTGAGCCCGCACGGGAGGACATAGACGGCCTGCGCCCCCATGCCCGCAGCATCAGCCTCGAGCCGTACCGACGCCGGTCGGGTTTCCTGGACAAGCTACGCTCCATAGTAGACCCGATCCCCCACCCCTTTTCTTTTTTCCGTAACACGCCCATCACGGGCGCCGTGAAACGGGCTCTGGGCGAAAATAAATACGACCTGCTGCACGTGGAGGGCTGTTTTCCCGGATACTCCATCGTGGGCCTGAGAACGCCGCCGCGGCTGATCCTGCCGCACGACGCAATTTACAGAAATTATATGGAAAACCTTAAAATGGCTCCCTGGCGCAAAAAACCGTTCCTCACCTTAGACTTTCTGAAGTTCAGATACTACGAGCCGCGTCTCTACGGTTATTTCGACGCCGTGGGCATGTGCACCACCGTGGAAGCCCGGGCCGTGAAGAAACTGAACCCCGCCGTGCACGTGCGCGTCGTATCCAACGGCGCCGACCTCAACACCGCGGCTCCCGGACCGCACGCCGAGGAATTCCCCAGCCTCGTCTTCAGCGGATCCTTCGATTACCCCCCGAACGAGCTGGCCGCGCTGAGGCTCATGGGGAGGATTGCGCCCCCGCTGCGCGTGAGGTGGCCGAAGCTCACGGTTTTCATCGTCGGAAACCGCCCCACCCGACGCATGGCCCGGGCCGCCGACGGCAATCCCGGGAACGTCATCACCGGTCGGGTGGAATCGGTGCCGGAGTGGATTGCTCGGGGGTCGGTGTACTGCAGCCCCCTGACGTACGGCGTGGGGTTCAAGAACAAGGTTCCGGAGGCCTGGTCCGCCGCCAGACCCCTCGTGGCCACACCCAAGACCATGGAGGGGATCGAGTTCATCCCCGGTCGGGACGCCCTGGTGGCTGAAACCGATGCCGATTTGGTCCGCGCCTGTGCTATGCTTCTCGACGATGCGGACATGCGGAAGAAAATCGGAGAATCGGGCGGGAAACGGATTGACGAACGGTACAACTGGCCGCTTCTGGCCCAGGACCTCCTCGAGCTGTACGATTACGTAGCCGCCCAACCGGTCAATAACCGATGAGCATTTCACAACCGGGGATATTTCAGAGGCCCGGCGAGAGATTGCTGGAATACGCCCGTCGGCACCGCAATCTCACGGCGTGCGCGCTTCTGGCGGCGGCGTATCTGGTCGTCTGCTTCGTGTTGCACCTGCCCTACTACTTCGTCGGCCTGGCCGTGGTAGGCGCCATCCTACTGGGCATCTTCCTGAAGTACCCCTTCGCCACGTTTCTCGGCTATGTATTCCTCGTCAACCTCCTCCCCTACGGCCATATAGGCACGTACACCTTCACCCTGGCCAAAATCGGGGGGATTATTCTTGTCGCCGTGACCCTCGCCGTAGCGGCGATCAGGACACCGGAGTACGGGCGGCGGATCAAACGGGCCTTCGACAAACGGGGCATCGTGGTCCTCATCATGATACTGGCCGGCGCCGTTTCGACCATCGTCAGCCGCAACCCCCGGTCTGAATTCATCGAGCAGCACTTTCAATTCCTGGTCCTCTTCGCCCTGGCACGCGTGTACGTGGACACGGAAAAACGTTTATGGTGGCTGCTCGTGATCATCCTCCTGGCCCGAGGCATTGATAGCGCGCTTGGGCTGTACGAGTATATAACGGTACCGGTGGCCGTGAGAATCTCGGGGACTTTCTTCGATCCGAACGAGTACGCCTGCTACACTCTTGTCACGCTTCCCATCGCGGTTTATCTCTTCCAATACCAGAAGAATAAATTGTTCCGCGTCTTTTTTTTCGTGATGGGCCTCCTCACGTTCATCGCCGTTATCATCTCCTTCTCCCGCGCCGGTTTCGTCACCCTGGCGCTCATCCTCCTGTTCATCTTCTTCATCCCGACGATAAAACTGAGAAACCGTATAATAATGCTGCTCCTCACCGTCGTGCTCATCATCGCGTTCATCCCTTTCGATTACTGGACGCGGATCGAAACCCTGAACTCCCTCTTCGGGGACGAGGACATGGAACGATCGGTCATGATCAGAAAACGACAGGTGGACACCTCCATCCGCTTGTTTTTGGAAAATCCGATTTTCGGTGTGGGGTACATGCAGTACCGGACCGCCCCCGAGAAGCTGCTGGGCGGTTACATCATCAAACGAGGGCGCCTCGGTGAACACTCGACGATCCTCAAGATCTTCGTAGAGTTCGGTCTCATGGGATTCATCCCCTTCGTGTTTCTGATTATCCTTACCTTCCGATCGGGTATTCGCGCGATAAAACTCTCCCGGCTGGCCGGTTTCCAGGGGATTCGCCTCCTGTCCACGGCGACGACGCTCTCCTTTACCGCGTATATGATATTCAGCTTCATGCTGGGTACGTACACCAAATATCTGTATCTCTACCTCGCGCTGCCCATGGTGGCTTACGATTTAGCGATGGAAAAGCTATCCCGCCCGGCGACGGAGGGGGGGGTGACAGACGGAGAGGACCTCGACAGAAGCGTGGCGTGATCACCCTTCGGTTCTTCACGTCATCGGACCCTGGTGTCTGGCCGGCGCGGAGAAACAGCTCGCGTGCGTCGCCAGCCGCCAGGCCGTAGAGGGATGGAGGGTGGAGATACTGGTCCTGGGTGACGAGTGGAACGAGACCGTCACCCGTATCGCGCACCCCTGCCCCGTGGTGACCCTGCCGAACCGTCCCCGGGGATTGGCCCGGTTACGGGCCCTGGCGCGGAAGCTGGAAGCCGAAGACTGGCCGCTGGCGGCGGGCCAGCTCTTCTCCGGGAACCTCTACGCCGTGGCCGCGGCACACAGGACGGGGAGGAAGGCGCTCGTATTCGAGGGGGGGCTGGAGCCCTGGAAACGTTGGTATCACCTGACCGCCTGCCGGTGGTACTGGAGGAGGGCGGAGCTGATCGAGGTCAACTCCCGGGCGGTGGGGGAGATGGTTCTCTCGCGGGGCGGCCCGGAGTCAAAGCTCCGGGTCATCTACAATGGCATTGAGCCGGTGCGGCCCGTGACGGATGACGAGCGCGGGGAGGCCAGGCGGAAACTCGGGCTGGGCGCGGGACCGGTGGTGGTGATGGTGGCCAACCTCCGGCACCCCAAGGACCCCCAGACCCTGGTGCGGGCGACCGCCCGCCTGAAGGGCGCACACCCCGGAATCCGCACCCTCCTCGCCGGAGAAGGCCGCCTCCGCCCCGCGGTCGAGGCGCTCGTCCGGGAACTGGGGCTGGAAGAAGAGGTGCGGCTTCTCGGTCGGACCGACGACGTGAGGGGCGTGCTGGCCGCGGCGGACGTCTTCTGCCATTCGAGCCTCTCCGAGGGGCTGCCCAACGCGGTAATCGAGGCCCAGGCCGCCGGTGTCCCCTGCGCGGTGTCGAGAGCCGGGGGGAGCACGGAGCTCGTCGCGGACGGCGACCGGGGGCTGGTTTTCGAAATAGGTGACGCGGACGGTTGCGCCGCGGCCATCTCCCGCCTGCTGGAAAACCCCGGGGAGGCCCGGCGGATGGCCGAAAATTCCCGCGCCTGGGTCGCCCGGGAGCTCTCCTTCGAGCGGAACATGGAGCTGCACCGCCGTCTGTACGAGGAAGCCCTGGGCATCGCGTAACATGCGTCTTTTACTCATCACCCCCCACCTCATCGCCGGCGGCGCCGAACGGGACACCATCGCGCTGGCTGGCGGACTCGTGCGCCACGGGCACCGGGTGACCCTGGCGTCGCACGGCGGAGCGCTCTCCCCCGAGGCCGAGGACAGCGGCGTGGAGGTCGTGGAGCTGCGGACGCACAGCCGCACACCTCTGGGCCTCGTGCGCCTGTCCCGTGAACTGGCGGCGCTGGTCGCCGAGAGGGGCTGCGACCTGGTCCACACCCAGGCGGTCCTGCCGGCGGCCGCGGCGCGAAGGGGCCTCGGGCGGGGGATGCCGGTCCTGGTGACCATCCACAACCTCCACCGGCGCTGGTCCTATCCCCTGGCGGCGGGACTGCTGCGGTGGGCCGCCGACCGGGTGCTGTTCGTATCCGATTACGAGCGGCGGAATTTCCGGCGGTGCGGGTTTCCCGACGACCGGGCCCTGACCGTGCAGACCGGCCTGCCGGACGCCTTCTTCGACGTCGAGCCGGAGGGAACCGGAGTCCGCTTCACCTTTCTGATGCCGGCCCGCATCGACGGGCGGAAGGGGCACGACGACCTCCTGCGGGCCGTATCTATCAGCAGGAACGCCCCGTTCGACGTGTGGGTCGCCGGTGACGGCCCCGCCCGACGCTCCCTGGAACGGATGGCCGCCCGTCTCGGCGTGACGGACCGGGTCAGGTTCCTCGGCTTCCAACGGGACATGCCGGCTCTGCTCAGGCGCGTGAGCGCCCTGGTCCTCCCCAGCCTGCGCGAGTCGCTGCCGCTGTCGGTGCGGGAGGGAATGGCCGCCGGGCTACCGGTGGTCGCCACCGCCGTGGGCGGTATTCCCGAACTCGTCGAGCACGACCGGACGGGATTGTTGGTCCCCCGCCGCGACCCGCGGAGGCTGGCCCGGGCGATGGAGCGGCTGGCAACCCGGCCGGGCCTGGCGCGGCGGATGGGGGAAAACGCCCGGCGGACCGCCGAACGACGCTGGAGGCTGGAGGGATACCTGGATCGCTTGGAGACGATGTACCGGGAACTGATGGAGGGTCGGTGAGCCTTTACGAGTGGGCGCTTCTTGTCGCGGGGGTGGTACTGTTATCCCTGGCGAACTACCGGTTCTACTTCGGGAGCCGGCGTTCGAGTTACGTGCTATTCGTCCTGGCCTCGGCGCTCTTCGTCGGCGGCTTCCTCCTGGCCGGGATGGTGCGGGAGGATTACAACGCCGCGCTGACCCTGATGCTCATCTACCTCGCGGTCTACGTCGCCGAGCGCGTCGGCTTCATCCTGTTTGCGCGATTTATGCGCCAGCGCGCCGCGGAGGGTCACGAGGACGAGGGGGACCAGGCCGGCCAGGGCGATGATTAGCCAGGGTCCGGTCGAGGACAGCCCCTCCACGGATACACCGCAATCGAAAGTGGTGAACAGGACGGTGAAGAGCGCCACGGCCGGCCAGAAGCTCCCCGCCGCCCAGGTCAGCATCCCCGCCAGACCGGCCGCCACGACGCCGCGGGTCGTGGGCACCACGGCGAGCACCGCCAGCGCCCCCCAGACGATTCTCCCCGTCAGGCCGCCCGAGTCGAGAAAGGCCGGCAGAAAGCGGTAGGCAAAGTAGGCCGTGCCGGCCGCGGCCACCGCGTTGGAGACCCAGACCCATACATCCGCCCACCCCGAGGGGAACGCGAGCTCGGGGAAGAGGAAGAACACGGCGACGGCGACCGCGACCGCGATGAGTAGCTGCCGGTAGACGCTCGCCCCCGGCTCGGCCGGAACCCGATTGAGCTTGAGCCAGACCAGCGGCGCGGCGATGCCGACCGCGACGAAGGTAATCAGCCGGTAAAAAAGCTCGTAGGCCACGTTGGCCCCGCCCAGCCAGTGGGTCGCGGCCAGGAGGGCGTACGCGGCTATCAAACCCAGGGCGTAAAAAAGACGTATCCTCGACGACATGGTGTCACCTCGGCTTCACAAAATTATATGGGTCATCCTCCTGCTGGTCAAGCCGGCCGTGGCGGATGCCTGGTCCGAGGCCCAGTCCGCCGCCGAGGCCGGGGATTACGCGGGGGCTGTCTCGATTCTGACCCGGGCCGCGGACGCGGGTGAGGTCCGCCCGGACAAGCTGGGCCGGTACGAGACCCAGATTTTCCTCTGGCGCCGGGAACTGGGCGAGGGACGGCAGGCCCTGGACAGGCTTTTCGAGCTGCCCGAGCGGGCTCCGGGCGGACTGGACTCCGCCGCCCTGGCCCTGGGGGATTATTTCGCCCAAAACCCCACCGACCTCCAACTCTGGTTCGAGGCCGCGGAGCACCGCAACGCATGGAACGGCGTGGCGGGCGCGCTGGCAAAGCGGCTTCTGGATAAGAACGCCTTCGAGGCCGCCGCCCGGGTGGCCGGTTCCCAGCCCGCCCGGTGCCGGAACGTGCTCGACGACCTGGCCCGCCGACCGGAAAGCGCCGAGCTCGCCCTGGCCTCCTACGGAGGGGACCCCTACGCGTTCGACCTGGGCACCTGGAAAACCTGGCTCCGCCTGACCGAGTCCGCCCGGGGACCCGAGGTCGCGGTGGCCGAGGCCCTGCGAAAGGTCGAGCGGGACCCGGACCGGGTGGAGTTCCGCTGCGAGGCCAGCGAGCGGCTGCGCGGTCTCGGCCGCGCCGGCGAGGCCCTCGGGCTGTGGGAAGACCAGGACGGCACCCGGGACGACCGGGTGTACGTCGAGCGGGGGGAGTGCCTCTTCTCCCTGGGTCGCGTGGACGAGGCGCTGGAAAACTGGCGGGCCAAGCTTAACCGGCCCAACCTGCGGCCGGGCGACGTGCGGACGGTGGCGCGGATTTTCTCCGACCACGGCCTCAACGAGGAGGCGCTCCGGCTGCTGGAAAACCCGCCCACCGGCGATTCGGCGGAATACAGTCGGGACATTGCCCGGCTTTTGTTCACCCTCGGGCGCTACCGGGACGCCGCCGAAACCAGCGTCGAGGCCGTCTCCCGGGATGGTCCCGGCTCCTGGGCCGTCGCGTTCTTCGGGGGTTTCGGCGCGACGGAGGAGACGGCGCTCGTCGCCCTGGACACCCTCGAAGGCCGCGAGGAGCCGGTATTCGGCCGCATCCGCCTGGGCCTCGCCCTCTCGCCCTGGGCCCTGGATTCCGTGGAGGACGGCCCCGGGCCCCTACCCCACCCCTGGCGGGGGGAGAGGCCGACGCCCGTGCTGGATGAACGCGCACGCAGCGTCGTCGAGGACGAAATCCGCTCCATGACCGCCTTCTTCGCCGAGAACGCCGACATCACCCCCTGGCTCGTCGGCGCCGGCGGAATCCTCCCCCTCGAGATGGTGAGCGCCCTGGGACAGGCCGGACTGCCGGAGATGGCGCTGGAAGCCGCCCTGCGGCTGGCCTTGCTGGAGGGCCTGACAGACGCCGCCCGGGGAGCGCTCGCGTCCGCCGGCCTGTCCCTCGCCTGCGCTTTTCAACTTAGCGCCCAGGGCTACGAGCCCGATGAAATCCTGGCCCTGAACCCCGTCGACGGTGAGCTGAAATGGCGGACGGCCCTCTTCCTCCTGCGCGGAGGTCGGCCCGCCGAGGCGGAGGCGCTGCTGGGTGAAATTTCGGCGGACCGCGGTTACGGCCCCGACGGGGAGGAGCTGCTCGCCGCGCGTATCGAGGCCGCCCTGCGCCTGGACGAGCCGGAACGGGCCTGGGGGCTCACCGGGCGGACGCCGGACGACCTCGACGAACCGGCCGACCCGGAGCTTCACTACCAGTTAACGCTGCTGCAGCTCGCGCACCTGGCGGAAATGCTCGACGCGGACCCGTCCTTCGACCCGGGTCCGGTCCTGAATCGGGTCCGGCGGTACATCGCGCTGAACGCCGACGACCCCCGGGCCACGGACCTCCTGCGCCTGGTCCTGGCCTCGGGCTTCGCCGAAAGCCCCGGCGAGAAGGCGGCGCTCGCCGACCTGGTGGAGGCCGCTTTGGCCGGCTACCGGGGCGATTCGTCCGCGGAGGAACGCCGCCTCCGCGACGCTCTGGCCGCCGGCGGTCCGCTGGGCGACGAGGCGGCGGTCCAACTGGCCGACCTCCTGGCCGGGGAGGGGGATTACACCTCGGCCCGCGACGTACTCGCGGACGTCATCACCACCGGCACCGAAGGCACGGGCGACCGGGCGCTGGCCCTGGCGGCCTGGCTCGACGCCGATTTTCTCGAAAACGCCGAGGGCGCAATCGGCGACCTGACGAGCCTGGTCAGCGGTTACCCCGGATCGGTGCTGCTGGAATACGCCCGCCGCGGCCTGGCCGCCCTGGGCCGATGACCGGTCGCCTCGACGAAATTTACCGAAGCTGCGCCCTGTGCCCCAGGGCGTGCGGGGTGGACCGGACGGCTGGGGAGAGGGGGTCCTGCGGCGTGGGACCGGTGCCGCGGGTCACCTCCGCCGGTCCCCATTTCGGGGAGGAGCCGGAGCTGGTCGGGCGCGGCGGTTCGGGGACCATCTTCTTCGGCGGCTGCAACCTCCACTGCCTCTTCTGCCAGAACGCCGACATCAGCCAGCGGGCGGCGGGGAGACCCGTGGGGCCCGAGGAACTGGCCCGGCTGATGCTCACCCTGGAAAGAAACGGCTGCGAGAACGTCAACCTCGTGACGCCGACGCACATCGCCCCCCCGCTGGCCGAGGCGGTGAGGCTCGCCCGGGGGATGGGTCTGCGGGTGCCGCTGGTGTGGAACTGCGGGGGGTACGAGAGCCGGGAGGTCGTCGAGCTGCTGGACGGCCTGGTGGAGATCTACATGCCCGATTTCAAATACGGGCCCGAGGCCCCCGCCGGTGAGCTTTCGGGAGCGCCGGATTACTTCGAGAAATGCGCCGAGGTTTTTCGAGAAATGCACCGGCAGGTGGGGGTCCTGGAAACCGACGAACGCGGCGTCGCCCGGAAGGGGCTCTTGATCCGCCACCTGGTCCTCCCGGGCGGCCTGGCCGACTCCCGGGGCGTCCTGCGGTTCATCGCGGAGCTGTCCCCGGAGAGCTACGTCAACGTCATGGACCAGTACCGCCCGTGCCACCGGGCGGGGGAGTACGGGAGCCTGGACCGACGGCCGACCACCGGCGAGTTGGAGGACGTCCGGGGGTACGCGCGGGGGTTGGGGCTCCACCGCGGATTTTAAGCAAGTACCGCGCCGATTGAAAAGGCGGGCTTCGCGGCCTCCC
>CAZNZF010000001.1:60580-133961 GCA_964577465.1 uncultured bacterium
GCGGCCTCCCACTTTTTTACGCCTATCCGGTATCTCCTCCTCCCAAAAGGGAGGCCCCACGGCCCCCCACTTCTTTTTTACCCCCTGCTTTTTCCACACCAAAAAGGGAGGCCCATCGGCCTCCCTCTATTCAACCAAAACCGACGGGTCACTGCGAGAAGATGCTCTTCAGGCCACCCCAACTGACGGTCGCTATAGCCGCTACGTTGTCGGTGAGGTAGTACATCATGTTCTTGAACATGTTGACCGTTTCGGGCGTCTGGGACAGGCGCCACCACTCGGAGGCGTCCCGGTTGCCGTTCCAATAGACCACGATGCCGCCCCGAGGCGGAACGATCTCCGTAACGAGGATTTTCGCGGGTCCGACGTTGATACCGTCAACGAGGGTGACTGCCACCGCGTAGGTCCCCGGCAGATTCGGCTCGGCCTTGTCGTGGTCGGAGGCGTAGTCCAGTAAATCGTAGACGCCTTCATAATACCCGGCATCGCCATCCATTACCCAGTTGTCCGAGTCGGTGATGGTGAACTGCTGGCAGAAGGGGTAGTCGCCGTA
Source organism: uncultured bacterium (assembly GCA_964577465.1). Classification (GTDB taxonomy): domain Bacteria; phylum RBG-13-66-14; class RBG-13-66-14; order RBG-13-66-14; family RBG-13-66-14; genus RBG-13-66-14. Next base: position 61,134 of record CAZNZF010000001.1, read on the forward strand.
AACGGTCGAGCCGACCAGATCGGCCATGAGCGGGTCGTTGGGGCTGCCCAGGGAATCCTCGCCGGTCACCACGAGGTAGTTGCCCTCGCCGACCCACTGCTTCATGACCTTGTACTCGTCCTGGCTTATGGCCCGGTTGTCGTTGTACCAGAGGATGATGTCGTAATCCAAGAGGAATTTTAAATCCGCCGATTTATTCATTATCCAGTTGTTGTGCCAGTGGTCGTACGTGACGCCCATGCCGGTGAGCACCTGCTCCACGTTGTCCAGGTTGCGGTTATCGTCGGGCATGCCGTAATCGGGGGAAGAATCGTCCAAAAGCAGCAGATTATAGGCCGATCCCCCGAGGACCATCGCGAAACAAAGAGCGATAGCGGTAAGCTTCATCTTTTGTCCCCCTGATCAGAGGTTACTTTTTGTCGAAAAAGCGGATACCATATTCCGGAAAAATCCCCACTCACCGGGAAAATTATAAACCAATCGGGTTACGGTGTAAACATTTCTTTTATCCCGCCCCAGCTCATCTCATGAACGGGCGCCAGGGCGACGAAGTAATCCATCATGTTGCGGAACATGTTGACCGTATACGGGGTCTGTGACATGCGCCACCACTCGATGGAATCCCAGTTCCCGTTCCAGTAGACGACTATTCCGCCGTTGCCGACGTTTTCGGTGAGGAGGATTTTCGCCGGCCCCAAGACGTGACCGGTGTAACAGGTGGCGAACTTCTGCGTGCCGGGCGCCGGCTGGGCCCAGTCGTGGTCCGTGGCGTCGGGGAGGATGTCGTAGCTGCCGGAGAAGTACCCCCAATCCCCATCCATGATGAAGTTGTCCGAATCACCGACGTTGAAGGAATTGCAGAAAGGATAATCGCCGCAGGTCGCAGAGCCCACCAGTTGGGCCATGAGGGGGTCGTTCGGGTTTCCCAGGGAGTCGTAGCCGGTGACGATGAGGTAGTTGCCCTCCTCGACCCAGGCGCTGACCGCGTCGTACTCGGACTGGTCGATGGCCCGGTTGTCGTTGTACCAAATCATGATGTTGTAATTGTTCAGAAAATCGAGGTCGGCGGTGAGAACTGGAAAGCGGATCCGGTCGTTCCACTCGTGGTGATACGCGATGCCCAGAGCATCGAGGATGCCTTCCACCTGGTCCAGATTGACGTAATTGTCAGGGGGTTCACCATCTTTGGAGTTGTCGTCCACGAGGAGGAGGTCCACCGCCCCCGCGGCGGTGAAACCGAGGAAAATCAGTACTAGAATCAGGTGTTTCATACCTCGCCCCCTTTCCCCGGCGGCCGTTTTCACTCTGAAGGCGCCGGGGCGCGTCGGGATACCTGGTTTATCCCTCCAAGCCAATTTAAATATAGCACCTGAGTTCCCGGGCGTCAATAAAATGTGCGGCTTGACTAAACCCGCCATGCCAGGCAGAATCCAAACAGATGGATGATACCCGGTCTTTACAGGTCAGATGCCCCGCCAAGGTCAACCTCGGCCTCGCCGTCCTCGGACGGCGCGACGACGGTTACCACGACGTAGAAACGATTCTGGCGGCCATCTCCCTCGGTGACAACCTTACCGTGCGCCTGTCGGACCGGCTCTCGCTCGCGGTTCACGGTCAGCCCGGCGTTCCTTCCGACCGGCGCAACCTTGCGTGGCGGGCCGCCGAGACCTTCGCCACGGCCACCGGAACACCGCCGGACGCGCGGATCGAGATATCCAAGCACATCCCCGCGGGAAGTGGGCTGGGCGGCGGATCCAGCGACGCAGCGGGGACCCTGGCGGCCCTGAATCGGCTCCACGGTGACCCTCTCGACCGGGATCGGCTGCACGGGCTGGCTGCCGGGTTAGGGTCCGACGTGTCGTTCTTTCTGGAGGGGGGAATCGCGCTGGCCGAGGGGCGCGGCGAACGGCTGACCAGGCTCGCGCAGAAGAAAATCCACATCGTCCTGGCCTTCCCGCAGGCCGCCGTTTCGACGGCCTGGGCCTACAAACAGCTCACGGAGGAGGATTTCGCAAAACTTCCCCGGGAGGAAATCGAGGGGTGGCTATCGGGCGGAGCCGCGCCGTCCGAGCTGCCCAACGCCTTCGTCGCTAAAATCATCCCCTTCTTCCACGAAATCGGCCGCATCCTGGACGTCCTCCGCGCCAGCGGCCTGAAACCGGTCAGCCTGTCCGGCTCCGGGGCCTGCTGTTTCGGCGTCGCACGGGATGAAAAGGAGGCTTTTCAGCTCGCCCGCGAGCTGGAATCGAAAGGAATAGCCTCGATTCCGACGGAAGTTATTGACAAAGGTGTTTCAATGGTCGAAAATAAAATAGCCTGAAGCTTTGTCATCCCTGAGGAGGCAAATTGGATATCACCGAGGTGAGGGTCAGCCTGCGCGATGAGGAAAAGCTAAAGGCTTACGCCTCAATCGTATTCGACAACTGTTTCATCATCAAGGACCTGCGCGTCATCGACGGCAACGACCGTCTCTGGGTGGCCATGCCGAACAAGAAGCGCCGCGACGGCACGCGCCGCGACGTCTGCCACCCCCTGAACGCCGAGACGCGGTCCAAGATCGAGGAAGCGGTTTTGGCGAAGTACGACGAGCTCATGCGGTCGGGCCTCTACGACAGCTCCCACGAAGCCGGGGATGCCGAGGACGCCCACGATGAGCCCGAAGAAGGCGAAGCATAGCCTCAGCGTTCACGCAAACAACGAACGGTAAACGGCGGTCGACCGACGCACCAGCCCCCAACGACGTCGGGGATGCGGTGAACTGCAGGAGCCCTGGGGCGTCGACAAGCGGTAAGTCAACGGCCTTTGGAGCCGTCATCGTAGGTTCGAATCCTACCGCCCCAGCCAGGGGATTGGAAAAGCCGCGCGGAGCGGCTTTTTTCGTTACAACAGGCGACGTCACTACCACTAAAAAGCCGGGGCCGCCGACCCCGGTATTTTTTTCAATCGCGCACGTTATCCGGCTTAGCGGACGCCGCCCGGAACGAAAGATACGCTCAGGGGAAACGGGCCAGGACGACGCCGGTCTGGGCGTCCACCACGAACTCGGTGAAGGCGGCCTCGTCGTCGGGGTTCATCCGCACGACGAGCCTCTGGAATACCCGGTAGGTAACGTTGTTCAGCCAGGGGTCGCCCAGATTCTCCGGGTCGCCCTGGTGGACGAGGAAAACGCGGGAAAGCTCCCACCGCTCCTTTTCCTTGTCGCCCCGGTCGTCGAAGGCCGCGGCGGCCTCGAGGGCGGCGGGGGAATCCACGGCGGGACGGCCCAGGGCAAGCCTCGCCGAACCCAGGGGCCAGTTCGTGAAATCGTCGACGGGTGAGTCCGGGGGGGAGCCCTCCTGAACCGCCGGTTGGGCCCCCGCGCTGAGCGCCACGGAGAGAATCCGCTTCAGGGCGTTGGAGTAAAAAGCGACCACCCATTCCCGGCTCCGGCCTCCCGCAGGCTGGTCGCCGGAGGCGGCGGAGTAGGCGATTGCGTCGTGGGACCAGCCGCGTCCGAGCGGTTCGGCCAACTCCAGGGCTTCCAGCGCGGCCCAGTCATCCCTCGCGTAGAGCTCGGCCAGCCCGCCGACCGCCCGCTCGAAGAACCCGTGTGTTCCGTCGTTCCACACCAGCTCGCCCGCGGTTCCGTCCGAGACCAGATTGACCTCGGCCACGGCCTCCCGCACGCCGGTCACCTCGAGGAGGCTGCCCGGTGGCAGCGGGATTTCACCGGTGGAGGTTTTCAGCATGGAGGAGATGCCCGGCTTGAGCTGAACCGTGTCGCCGACGCGGGGCGGCTGGAGGTGGGGAAGCGGGGCGGTGCGCTGGCACTGGAAAATCTCTCCGAAGACGACCAACAGGAAAAAACCGACACCGATGACACTCACGATGGACCACAGTAGTATCCTTTGATTCCGACTCGCCATCGCCGCACCGGCCTTTTCACTTATCCCGGGGGTTTCGACAACCGTACATATATTACCCCAGATGAGCGTGTAAGGCAAGTTGTAAAGAAAAGGGAACTTATCCATCCCCCAAGTCCGCGGCGCGGAACAAAGCGATTCGTCGCATCGTATAATCGAAATGTAAACGCGTACTCGACGATTGCCGCGGGACTTGAGCGCATGGCCCGCGGGGGAGGTGCATCCATGCGGTACACGCTCTTCTTGGTCCTTTTCACCATCATTCTCGTGCAGCCCGGATGCGCCGGGGAGGAGACCCCGTCGGTCGAACTGGCGTTGAGCGACACCGACTCCGCGGCGGTCGAGTCCAACGACGCGCGTATCACCGAACAACGGGGCAACGCAATCACCGAGGCCACCCGGATCGCCGCCCCCTCCGTCGTCACCATCTCGACCATCACCCGCGTCACCGAGCGCGTGTACGACCCGTGGAGCAGCCCCTTTTTCAGCGACCCCTTCTTCGAGGAATTCTTCGGGCGCGGTCCGGGGTCCTCACACTCCGAGGGACCCTCCTACCGGGAACGTGAAATCCCCGGCATGGGCTCCGGCTTCATCATCTCACCCGAAGGGTACGTCCTGACCGCGGAGCACGTGGTCCACTCCGCCGACGAAATCGAAATCACCCTCTCCGACGGGCGGAGCTTCCCCGGCGAGGTCGTGGGCCGCGACCCCTACACCGACACCGCCGTGGTCCGCATAGAGGGCGGTGAGGACCTGCCCGTCTCAGTCCTGGGAGACTCGGACCACCTTGAGGTCGGCCAGTGGGCCATCGCCATCGGCAATCCCTTCGGCTTCATCGTGAAGGACCCCCAACCGACGGTGACCGTGGGCGTGGTCAGCGCCACGAACCGCACCATGCGCTTTCAGCTCGCCACCGGTGAGGTGCGGATCTACGAGGGGCTGATCCAGACGGACGCCGCCATCAACCCGGGCAACTCCGGCGGCGCCCTGGTCAACTCCCTCGGCGAGGTCATCGGCATCAATTCCTCGATCCTGTCCACCTCGGGGGGTAACCAGGGCATCGGCTTCGCCATCCCCATCAACGCCGCCCGGGAGGTGGCCCAGGAGATAATCCGTTACGGCGGCGTCCGGCGTTCCTACATCGGCTTCTACCTCCAGGACGTAACCCCCAGCATCGCCCAGGCGATGGGGCTCCACTCGACGGACGGCGCCCTCGTCACCCAGGTGGACAAGGGCTCCCCGGCGGCGGAGGCGGGCCTGGAGCCCGGCGACATCATCCTGTCGTACAACACCGAGCCGATAGCCGGGGTGGACGGGTTCAACGAGCAGTTCCAGCGGAGCGCCCCGGGGGACGACGTGGTCCTGGTCGTCCAGCGCGAGGGTCGGCAGTACCGCGTGGCCCTGGTCATCGCCGAGCGGGACGAGGAGACTTAACGTAAAAAAGGATTCTCCGAAAAAGGCGGGTGGAACGACCCGCCTTTTTTTACTCCTTTTGGAGAGCCGACTTCTCCTTGGCCCCCACCGTCTTGTATGGTAGGATAGGAGTGAGTCGTTTACAAAAGCCCGCCCATGATACCCCGGTACGAAATCCCCGAAATCCGGGAAATCTTCTCCGACGAGGGCCGGTTCGACACCTGGCTGGAGGTGGAGCTGGCGGCGGCGGAGGCCATGGCCGAGTTGGGGCTGGTCCCGGCGGATGCCGTCCGCGCCTGCCGGGAGAGGGCCCGGATAGACCCCGTGCGGATAGCGGAAATCGAGGAAACCACCCGCCACGACGTCATCGCCTTCCTGGAACATTTAGAGGAAATCATCGGTCCCGAGGCCCGGCACCTGCACCTGGGCCTGACCTCCTCCGACGTGCTGGACACCGCCCTCGCCCTCCAGATCGGCCGGGCGCACCGGGTACTCCTGGACGGCCTGGAACAGCTCCTGGCGACGCTGCGCGGGCAGGCCCTCAAGTACAAAGAAACAATCTGCATCGGCCGCAGCCACGGCGTCCACGCCGAGCCGACCACCTTCGGCCTCAAGCTCGCCGTGTCCTACGCCCAGTTCAAGCGGGACCACGAGCGGCTCTGTGCCACGGCCGAGGGCCTGCGCGTCGGCCAGATATCCGGAGCGGTCGGCACCTATACCTCGCTCTCCCCGGAAATCGAGGAGCGCGCGTGCGCCAAGCTGGGCCTCAAGCCGGCGCCCATCTCCACCCAGATTCTACAGCGGGACCGCCACGCGGCCTACCTCTCGGCCCTGGCCATCCTGGGGGCGGACCTGGAGCGCCTGGCCCTCGAGGTCCGCCACCTCCAGAGGACCGAGGTCGCCGAGGCCTTCGAGCCGTTCACCAAGGGGCAGAAGGGCTCCTCGGCCATGCCCCATAAAAGGAACCCCATCGTCACCGAGCGTGTCTGCGGCATGGCGCGCCTGTTGCGCTCCAACGCCCAGGCCGCCCTGGAGAACGTCGCCCTCTGGCACGAGCGGGACATCAGCCACTCCTCCGTGGAGCGGGTCATCATCCCCGACGGCTTCCACCTGGCGGTGTACATGCTCCGGAAAATGCTCTTCGTCGTCAAGGGGCTGGTGGTCGACGAAAAACGCATGGCGGAGAACCTCGCCTTGACCGGCGGGATCACGGCCAGCTCCGGCCTCCTGGTCGAGTTGATCCGGGCCGGCCTCGAGCGCAAGGCGGCCTACGAACTCGTCCAGAGGCACGCCCTGGCCGCCTGGGAGGGTAAGGTCGATTTCAGGGCCGCCGTCGAGAACGACCCCGTAATCGCCGGGCACCTCACCCGAGAGGCCGTCGAACGCTGCTTCGGACAAAAACCGAGATTCCTTGACGTAACTTACCGTCGTCTGGGTATAATAGGGGACTGACCGGCCCGTTTTCAAATTCCGGGAAGGGGACCACCATGGCCGAAGAGCGCGTTCTTTACGAGGGCAAGGCGAAGATAACCTACGCCACCGAAGACCCCAACGTCGTGCGCCTGTACTACAAGGACTCGGCCACCGCCTTCGACGGCAAGAAGAGGGGCACCATCAAGGACAAGGGGCCCATCAACAACGCCATCACCGAGGTGTTCTTCAAGCTCCTGGAAGGGGCCGGCGTGGCCACCCACTACATCGACCGCCCGTCGGACCGCGACATGCGCGTCAAGACGCTGCGCATGATACCCCTGGAGGTCGTGGTGCGCAACGTGACCGCGGGCTCGCTCTCGAAGAGGATGGGCGTCCCCGAGGGCACCGCCCTTTCGAGCACCATCCTCGAGTACTACTACAAGGACGACTCCCTGGGCGACCCGTTGCTGTGCGAGACGCACATCCACGCGCTCGAAATCTGCTCCAAGGACGACCTGGCGAAAATCTCCAAAACGGCGTTCAGGGTCAACGAGGTGCTCACCCCCTTCCTCGCCCGGCGGGACATCAAGCTCATCGACTTCAAGATCGAGTTCGGCTACGACTCCGAGGGCGAAATCATCCTGGGGGACGAGATAAGCCCCGACTCCTGCCGCTTCTGGGACGCCAAGACCAACGAGAGGATGGACAAGGACCGATTCCGGCGGGACCTGGGGCAGGTGGAGGAGTTCTACGGCGAGCTCCTGAAGCGGATAACATCCTGAAAATGAATTACATGGGGCGCCTTGGGGCGCCCTTTTATATAGGTAGTAGCCGAACTCTGCAAGGTCCATTGGCTTTAAAAAACGAAGGGGCGCCGAGAGTCGCCCTTTTTTACACCGAACAAGCGAAAACGGTTCGTTTTTAAAGAAAAAAACTCAGGCTTCCCGGAGGGTCAGGGCCTCGTCCAGAAGGCGCCCGAACTCGGCCAGACTTGAGACCACGGCCATCCGACGGCGAAGCTCCGCCGCCCCCTCCACCCCGCGCAGGTAGTGCAGGGCGAAGCGCCGCACCTTAAACATCGCCGACTTCTCACCGTAGAATCCGGCGAGCAGAAGACCGTGCCTGCGCGTCCACTCGACCCGCCCCGGCCAGTCCGCCTCGGGCCGGACCTCCTCCCCCCTCAGCGCCTGCGCCATCCGCCGCGCCTGCCAGGGCTCGGCCGTCAGCGCCCGCCCCACCATCACCGCGTGGCACCCCGTGGACTCCAGCATGTGAAGCGCGTCCTCGGGGGCCTTCACGTCGCCGTTGCCGATGACGGGACAGCGCACCGAGCCCACGAGCTCGGCGATGGCCGACCAGTCGGAACGGCCGGAAAAACCGTCCTCCCGCGTGCGGGGGTGGAGCGTGAGGGCGGTGATTCCCATGCCGTCCAGCTCCGTCGCCAGGCGGAGAAAAATTCTCGGGTCGGAGGCGAATCCCAGGCGCAGCTTGGCGGTGACCGGAAGAGTCGTGGATTCCAGGGTCGCCGACGCGATTTCCAGGGCCAGCGGTACGTCGCGCATGAGCGCCACCCCGTTCCCCGACCGCACGACCTTCTGCGCCGGACAGCCGTAGTTCAGGTCGACGGCGTCGTAGCCGCAGAGCTCGACGAACCGGGCGGCGTAGGCGAAGGCCTCGGGGTGGTGGCCGAAGAGCTGGCAGACCACCGGCACGCCCAGGTCGGGGTACAGGCGGGGGAGGGGGCGGGGCGGGTCGTCCGGCCGTCCGGGCTCCGGGGTCAGCATGGCCCGGGTCTTGCGGCCGCCGCGCAGGAGCCCGTCGGCGGTGGTCATCTCCGTCCAGAAGGCGGCGAGCCCCTCCCCGGCGAGGAGACGGTACCAGGGCACGTTGCTGGTGCCGGCCAGGGGGGCGGAGAGCAATCCTCCGGCGATGCGCTCCCGAAAATTTTTAGTGAGGTCCGGTCTGGACATGGGCCTTCGTGGAGACAAGGGGTTAACCGAGCGCAGCGAGCTACACCCCCGGCGAAACCCCTTGCCGATATGAGGGCAAGGTCCGGGCCCCTTGCCTGCTCAGCACACCGGAATGAATCCGCCTACCCGCCGACGAGCCACCGGATTATCCGCCCGAGGAGCGCCAGCGCCTCGGTCTCGGAGGAGATGTTCTCCCAGGCGAAGGAGAGGAAGACCGAGCGGTGGTTCCCGCTTTCGGAGGCCACGGCGCAGACGTCGCCGCGGCTGCGGTTGGTGAACAGGACCTGCGCCCCGGCGGAGGCGGTGAAGCCGTCGCTCCAGTTCCCCACAATTTGCCTGTCGCCGAAGAGGGACAGGGAGAGCCCGGCGCTCAGCGCCCCTTCCGGCTCGGCGATGGCCACGATGGTCTTGGCGTCGGCGCGCCAGTCCTTGATACCCAGCGCCTCCTCCAGGGAGCCCGGCGAGGCCGCCCCGCTCCGGGAAACCTGGCCCAGGTAGTTCTGGCTCACGAGGAGGAGCCGGCCGCCGTCGTCCAGATACCTCCGCAGCGCCCGCCGGTCGCTCTCGCTCAGGCAGACCTTCAGGGCGTCCAGCCCGGTGAAGTAGATGACCAGCCGGTAAGGCTCCAACTCGGCGTAGGTCGGGCCGCTGGCGTTGTGGGTCACCACCCGGATGTCGTAGTCCACCCCGAGCTTGTCCAGCGCCGCGGTGTACCGCTCGTGGACATCCACCCCGTAAGGGTTGCCGTTGTTCACGCCGTCGTCGTCGTCCACCAGGAGCACCGGCCCGATGTCCAGCCCCGTGAGGTCCGGCGGACCCTCGACCTCGACGGTCTCGACAAAGACCGGCGTCTCGACCGGCTCGGCCCTGGCGGAAATTTCCAGCACGGCCCGGAGCGGGTCGCGGGCCAGGTAGGCCCTGTACGCCCCGGCGTCGGCCGCGGGATAGACCAGGAAGACGACGTCCGCGCCGGATTGGTAAAAATTCCCCCCGGTGACGTGCCCCACGGGACCGCCCAGCCGTCCCCCGCTGTCGAGGTGCGCCCCGCGTACGATGAGCCCCAGGCTGGCCTCCCCGGCGGTCAGCGAATCGGACACCTGCACGGTGCACTCGGAGTCCAGGTAGAGCACGACGAAGGTCACGTCCTGTTGGGCGTAGCACCGGACGTTGGTCACGCGCGCCCCGAAAGCCGCGGCCGTCAGCGCGAGAAGGATGAAAAACGCTCTTTTCACCGGCCCCCCTTTTACCGCCATTCTACCAAAAAGGAGACAAGGGGTTTAAACCCCTTGTCCTTCATTAGTAGCGGCTGAATTGCCCCCGCCTACGCCACGACCCCCAGGTCGCCGGGGCCGTAAACCGATTCCAGGCGCTGCCTGAGCCGGGGATGCGCCTCCAGATTCGGATCGGCTTCGAGCAGGCGGTGGGCCGCCTCCCGGGCCTCCTCGAGCAGCCTCCGGTCGGTGACCAGCGTGGCCAGGGCCGTATCGGGCAGGCCGTGCTGCCGCGTTCCGAGGAGCTCGCCGGGTCCGCGCAGCTCGAGGTCCAGCTCGGCCAGGCGGAAGCCGTCGTCGGTCTCGGTCATCGCCCGCAGGCGCATCTTGGCCGTATCCGTCAGCCCCCGCCGCGAGAGGAGGTAACAACGGGCGGCGTGCGGGCTCCGGGCCACCCGACCCCGAAGCTGGTGCAGCTGCGACAGGCCGAACTGCTGGGCCTCCTCCACCACCATCACCGTGGCGTTGGGCACGTCTATCCCCACCTCCACCACCGTGGTGGCGACCAGGACGTCCAGCCCGCCGGCGGCGAAGGCGCGCATCGTCCGCTCCTTCTCGGTCGAATCCAGGCGGCCGTGGACCAGCCCGAGCCTCAACCCGGACAGGGGGCCTTCCCGAAGCTCGTCGTAGCGCACGGTGGCGGCGGCGAGGTCCTTTTTGCCGGGGGCATAGCTCGGATTGCTCGGTTCAGGGGATTCCTCCACCAGCGGGCAGACGACGAAGGCCTGACGCCCGTTCACGGCCTCCTCCCGGATGAAATCGAAGGCCTCCCGGGCGTGCCTCCCCGAAAGCCACCGGGTATCCACCGGGCGGCGGCCGGGCGGAAGCTCGTCGATGACCGAGGAGTCCAGGTCGCCGTATACGGTGAGCGCCAGGGAGCGGGGGATGGGCGTGGCGGTCATCACCAGGACGTTGGTCGAGGGCGGGCAGAGCCTGCCGCGCTGGGCCACGCCGAAGCGGTGCTGCTCGTCCACCACGGCCAGGCCCAGGCGGGGGAAAACGACCCCCTCCTGGATGAGCGCGGTGGTGCCGATGACCACGCCGGGCTCTCCGGCCGCTATCGCCTCGAGCGCCGGCCTCCGGTCGCGGTCCTTCACCCCGCCCGTGACGAGACGGCAGGGCACGCCGAGCGGATCGAGAACGCGGCGGAAGGTGCGGTGGTGCTGCCGGGCGAGCACCTCCGTGGGCGCCATCAGCACCGCCTGCCACCCGGCCTCCACCGCCAACAGCATCGCCAACAGGGCCACGACCGTCTTCCCCGACCCCACGTCGCCCTGGAGGAGACGGTTCATGGGCCTGGAGCGGGCCATGTCGTGACGTATGCGCTCCAGGACGCGCCTCTGCGCCCCGGTGAGCTCGAAGCCCAGCCGGTCGAGGGCGCGGCGGACCAGCTCGCCCCCGGCCTCTATTACGGCGCCTGAGGTTCCGTCAAGGCGCACCCGCTCGCGCAGGACCGCCAACTGCAGGAGGAACAGGCCGTCGAAGGCCAGGCGCCGCCGGGCCCGCACGGGGGCGTCGGGGTCGGGCGGGTAGTGGAGGTTCTCGAACGCCTCGGCCAGCCCCGGCAGCCCTAAGGACGCCGACACTTCAGCGGGAATGTGATCCTTCAACTTCGGTAGATACCTATCCAGAACCCGGCGGACGAGCGTGCGGAGGTAGCGCTGACCGAGGCCCTCCTTCAGGCCGTAAACGGGTACGATGCCCCCGAAGGCCAGCGGGTCCTCGTCCGCGCCCAGAAATTCGAAATCGGGGTTGACCAGGGCGCCGCCGTCGCGGGGGTTGACCTTGCCGAAGGCCACCAGGCGGCGGCCGGGCCGGAGCTTTTCCGCCAGGTACGCCGCGTTGAACCAGGTGAGGACGAGGCTCCCGCCCTCCCCGTTCAACAGCGCACACAGGCGTGATTTCCGACCCCGGAAACCGCGGATGAGCTCCACGCTCTTCAACTCGCCCGCCACGGAAACCTCGTCACCCGCGCGGAGCCTGTCGAGTGGGACCAGACGGCGGTTCTGATAGGCGCGGGGCCCGCACGAGAGTAAATCGGCCACGGAGACGAGACCGAGCCTCTTCAGGCGCTCGTAGCGGGCGGGACCGACGCCCTTCTCGTAGAGGAGCGGACGCCGGGCCAGGTCGTCCACACCCCACCCGTCTTTCGGCAGCGGAGTCTCGGGCGGTTTTGCCTGGGGCATAGCTCGCGACGGCAAGCCGTACGCTCGGTTCGGGCACGCCTTTTGCTTGAGATATTCACGCCACTCCCGGGTGAATTTACGCAGGCGGTCCGCCCTTCGGTCGGCGGGCAGGGAGTCCAGACCGCGGACGAGCTCCCGGCAACGCCCCAGGGCGTCGGAATCGGATTCCAGCTCGTCCAGCCAGGCCAAGAGACGCGCCCCCAGCTCCGGCATCCGGTCGGCCAGGGCGTATCCGCTCCGCTCGAGGGTCTCCAACGGGCGGGCCATGCGACGGGCGACGCTTTCCAGTACGGTCTCCACGTACCCTAGTCTAACAACCCCGGCGCATCCCGACAAGAAGGGGAGAAACCTCCGCGAAATTGACAGTCGGGATTTTTTCCGCTAGATTGTGTGTGGATTGCTGTATTTTGCGACGTAAAGATTTTTGACGTTTTTTATTTCAGACAAAGGAGCCCGTCAATGAAAAAGCTGCTGTCCGCCCTAATCCTCCTGACGCTCCCCCTGGCGGCGCTGGCCGGGTCCTGGACCGTCATGGTCTGGCTCAACAACCAGAACAGCCTTAAGACCTACGGCTGGGACGACGTCAACGAGATGGAGGACTGCAACTACAGCGCCTACCCCGACGGGGTGGACGTCATCGTCATGGTTGGATGGGACCCCGACAACCACACCAGGCTATTCCACATCCAGACCGACCCCGGCGGTTACTCGGGGGGCGACTACGAGGACATCATCTCCACGGAGATCACGGGTCACGGCATCTGGTCCGGCGACGTGGCCGACATGAACGACCCCCAGATCTTCGAGAACTTCGTGGAGTGGGTCACCACCAATTATCCCGCCGATAACTTCCTCCTCGACGCCTGGGACCACGGCGGCGGCATCTTCCTGGAGGACGAGACCCGGGACTGGATCGACCGCGGGATGTGCAGCGACCTGAAAATCTGGGAGATAGAGGATGCCCTGGAGAACGTCGGGGAGTTCATAGACGTCATCGGCTTCGACGTTTGCCTGGGCGGGCAGGTCGAGAACGGATACCAGTACCTCGACGACGCCGGCATCTGCATCTGCAGCGAGGAATCGGAACCCGGAGACGGATGGGATTACCAGGCGTTCAACATCTTCGAGGAGGATTCGAGCGTCACCCCGGAGGAGATTGCCGCCCGCATCGTAGACGATTACCTGGACTTCTACGGCTCCGGCGTGACCCAGGCCGCCCAGGACGTGAAGAGCTGGCCCGCCGCCATGAACCTGGATTGGGCGGACCTCTGCCAGTCGCTTTTCGACAACTGCTACACCTACAAGGACCGGATAGCCACCGCCCGGAACGCCGCCGACTACTGGAACACGCCGGACGACCGCGACCTGTACCAGTTCGTGGAGGCTCTGGCCGTCGACGGCTCCCTGCCCGGCAACCTGCGCACCAAGGCCACGCAATTCACCAGCGACCTCGAGGGTTACATCCTGGCCGGCGGGATGCACAGCACCACCGACTCAGGCGGCGGGATGGCCATCTACTTCCCCACGAACGGCTCGGACCACCCGAACTGGACCACCTACACCACTCTCGTAAACTTCTCCGACACGCTGTGGGACGAATTTTTAGAGATGTACGCCGACCCCTACCCCGTGCAGCCGGTGGCCATCGCCTTTGATTCCGTCGTTTACGACGATTCCGTGGGCGGCAACGGTGACGGCAAGCTCGACCCCGGCGAGACGGTCAACGCGACCGTGACCCTCAAAAACGACGGCCTAGAAACCGCGACCGGCGTCGCGGCCACCCTCGCCATCGGTGACCCCTACTTCACCGTCATGGACGCGTCCGGCGACTTCGGCTCCATCCCCGCCGGCGGGACCGCCTCCGACACGTTCAGATTCAGCATCGGCAGCTTCTGCCCCGACCACTACCACACCTACGCCAACCTGACCGTTACCGCCGACGGCGACTACTCCACCGAGACCACCTTCGGCATCGTCGTCGGGGTGGGCTTCGAGGACGACGTGGAGTCGGGCGGGGACCTCTGGACCCACGGTGGCACCGGCGACCAGTGGCACGTCTCCACCGAGGACGCCCACTCGCCCACCCACTCCTGGAAGTGCGGCGACACCGACTCCGGCACGTACAGCGGCAACCAGAATTCCTGGATCAAGACCTGCCCCATCTTCGTGGACGCCGATCACGACGAGCTGAGCTTTTATGTCAGGTACGAGCTGGAAGAGGACTACGACTTCGTTTACCTCGATGTCGCGGAGGGCGGGGGCGCCTGGGTCAAGAAGGACGTCTTCACCGGGACGAACCTGGACTGGACCTTGAAGAGGTACGATTTATCCGCCTACACGGGCAACAACATCGAGGTGCGGTTCCGCTTCTCCTCCGACACCAACCTGTCCCTCGAGGGCTTCTACTTCGACGACATCAGCGTGGCCGAGCAGACCTCGGACATCGGCTCCGTGGCCTTCTCCGGCGAGGCCGTGGACGAGGGAATCCTGCTCTCCTGGAGGCCGGACAATCCCGCGGAAATTTCAGGGGTGAACGTACTGCGCGAGGAAAAAGACGGCTACGTCCGGCTGAACGAGATTCCAATGACCGGCGGACGCTACCTGGACCTCGACGTTTCGCCCGGTTCGAGCCACCTGTACAAGCTGGAGGCGCTGGGCACCGACGGCTCCAGGAGCCTGTTCGGCCCCATCGAGGTGACCGGCCCGGACGCCGGGGCGCGGGTCACGAGACTGGAACAGTGCTACCCCTGCCCGGCCGGGACCTTCACCACTGTCCCCTTCACCCTGGCCGTCGACGGAGCGGTGAGGATTGAGGTCTTCGACCTGGCCGGCCGCCTGGTCCGGACCGTCGCCCGCGGTGAATTCACGGCGGGCCGCCACGAGGTCTTCTGGATGACCGACGGCGTCGCCAACGGCGTGTACCTCGTCCGCCTGACGGGCGGAGGGACGACGGCGACGCAGCGGCTGGTCGTATCGCGGTAGGCGAGCCACCGACGCTAACGAGGGGGACCCGTGGGTCCCCCTTTTCGTTGCGGCGGATTTTCCTCTACCGACGAATCCGGCGAATTGACACGACGGATGGGCCTTGGTAAGCTTGCGCCTCCCAAGGCCGAATACAAAAACAACATCCGGGGTGAAAATATGAAGGTCGCTCTCTTCGTGGACGGCGTTAACATGTTCTACGCCCAGAAGAAGCTGGGCTGGCACCTGGACTACAAACGCATCCTCCACTACTTCGTCCCCGACCCCGAGGACCTGTACAACGCCTTTTACTACACCGGGGTGCAGAATCCCACCGAGGCCAAGGAGGAGAACTTCCTCAACGCCCTGACCATGATGGGTTACACCGTGCGGCGCAAGAAGGTGAAGGTCATCTTCGACCTGGACTCCGGGGAGGAAATCCGCAAGGCCAACCTGGACACCGAGATGGTCGTGGACATGTTCAACACGGTGGAGAACTACCAGCGCGCCATCATCTTTTCGGGCGACTCCGACTTCGAGCGGGCCCTGGAACTGATGCGCACGCGGGGCAAGGAGGTCATCGTCGTCTCGACCCGCGGGATGGTGGCCATCGAGCTCATAAACTCGGCGGACCGCTATTACGACCTGCAGTACCTGCGCGAGGATTTCGAGAAGCTGCCGGGCACATAGCGGAAACACGTAGGGCGGTAGCTCTGTATGCCGCCCGTTTTCGCACCAGAGGGCGGGGTACGGAGCCCCCGCCCTACATTATCCCATCCCATCTTTGAGAGGGGAGGGCCCGGGGGCCCTCCTTTTTTTACACCTAGTTATATGCCATTAAAAACAAGGGGTTTTAACCCCTTGTCTTTTTTACTGACTCGTTAATACCTCAACATCATTTCCCACCAATACTGGACCGGCCCGCCGAGGTCGAGGATCGTCAACCCCCGACCGGCCCCTGCGCGGTCTCCGGCCCCACGACGGGCGGCCGCCCCGTGTACGGGTCCAGCCCCAGGTAGTCCAGCACCTCGCGCAGGGTGAAGGCGGGCAGGGCGCACCGGATTCTCGTGGTCGCCTTCCACTTGGGCCCCTCCTGGGTGCGGGCCGCGGCCAGCGCCTCCTCGATGAGCGCGCGCTCGCTCTCGGAGAGGCCCGCGAAGGGGTCGTCCAGGGTCTCCGCCTCCGGCTCCTCCCCGGCCAGGGACTCACCCTCCAGGCCGCGTTTCTCCTCCACCTGCGTCAGCTCCGTCCCCAGGATGTCGTAGGCGATGCGCTCGGCGAACTGCAGGTACTCGCCCAGCTTGACCTCGGACACCAGGGGGGCGTCCTCCAGGGGGGGTGGACCCAGCTCTATCCGCTCGTCGAGGAGCGCGGCCAGCTCACCCGGGGCGCGGCGCTCGGCCTCCATCTCCGCCGCCCCCACGTCGCGCTCGGCCGTCCGCGGGTCCTGGTAGGCCATCTCTTTTTCGAACTCCAGCACCCACTCCACGTCGTAGGAGCGGTCCAGCTCGCGGTCGAAGACGACGTCGATGGCGGCCAGGGAGTCGGAGCCGACCTCGGCGCAGTACCCGCGCAGCTTCACCGCCGTGGCGTACCGGAAGCCGTCCTCCATTACCAGGTTGCGGTCGAGCTGGTCCAGCACCATCTCGCCCAGCCTGTCTCCCTCAAAGACGTCACCCTTGGGGTACATGGCGACCAGCTCGTCGAGCACCCGGCAGGCGTCGGCGTGCTTCCCCTGGTCCAGCAGAAGGACGCTCCAGAGCAGGAGCAGGTCACCCTTCTGCTCCCCGTCGTTGTAGGTGTAGGCGAAGGTGACGAGGGTAAGGGCCCCCTGGAAGTCGCCCTCCCGGTAGGCATCCTCGGCCAGGCCCAGCAGGCGCTCCGCCTCGGCGTCGGAGAGGTTCCCGAAGAAGATGGTGGCGGTCACGTCCCCGTAAACGTCCACCGTTTTGACGTTCAACACAACGGCCAGCACCGCGGCCCCCACGGTGACGACCACCAGAATCACGATGACGATGGTGCGTTTTCCGGCCATTTTACGCGCTCTTTGACCCGGTAGTGATGTCGTTGCATAATCTACCAGACTGGAGGGGGAGGGGTCAACTCGGAAAGGACCGGGAACGGACGCCGATGGGCACCGGTGACGGACAGCTCTACGTCGAGGTCGCGCTGAACCTGGAGCTGCGGCGGAGCCTGACCTACGCCCTGCCGCCGGGGATGCGGGCCGAGCCGGGCGCCCGGGTCCACGTCCCGCTCCGCGGCTCGACCGCCCTGGGCTTCGTCGTGGAGGTCATCGACCGGCCGCCCGAGGGGATGGACCCCGCCTCTATTCAGCCGGTCAAAAGCGTGCTGGACGAGCGGTCGCTCTTCGACACGAAGCGACTCACCCTGGGCCGCTGGCTGGCCGATTACTACTCGGAGCCCCCGGGCGTCACGCTGGACGCCATGCTCCCCGTCGGGTCCCGCACGCGCCGGATGTACGGCTACGGCCCGGCGGGGCCGCCACTGGACCTTGGCGGGTCGGTCGCCGCAATATTCAAAAAACTTGAAGGCGGCCCGGTCAACAAGCGTAAGCTGCTCCACGGCCTGGCAAAGGGGGCCAAGGAGACGCTGGACCGCCTGGTCGCCGAGGGCCACCTGCGCACCTGGGAGGAGCCGGCGGCGCCGCCGGTCACGGCCAAGGAGGGCCTCGCCGTCCGGCTGACCGCCGAGCCGCCGGAGCTGGGGGAATTTTCGAAGAAGTCGCCCGCCGGGGCCCGCGCCCTGGCGTACCTCGTCAGCCACACCGCGGGCCGGGACGCCGTCTGGGCCGCCGACGTCTGCCGCTCGGCCGAGGTGGGCTACTCCACCCTCCACGCCCTGGAGCGGAAAAAACTGGTGGCGCTCTTCCCCGTGGACCGGCTCGACGAGGGGGACCCCGCCCCGCCGCCACGCCACCGGCTCACCGACGAGCAGGACCGGGCCTTGAAAAAAATCGCCGCCGCCCTGGGCGGGTACGGCGCCTTCCTCCTCGACGGGGTGACCGGCTCCGGGAAGACCGAGGTCTACCTCCGGGCGACGGAGGCGTGCCTTGCCGCCGACCGGGGCGTCATCATCCTGGTGCCCGAAATCGCCCTGACGGCCCAACTGATGCGCCTCTTCCGCCGGTGGTTCGGGGATTCGGTCGCGCTCCTGCACTCGCGGCAAGGGTTCGCCCAGCGCCGCTCTGAATGGCTGCGCCTCTACGAGGGGAAGGCCGGGGTGGCCCTGGGGCCGCGCTCCGCCGTCTTCGCCCCGGTGAGGAACCTCGGCCTGGTGGTGATGGACGAGGAGCACGAGGACGCCTACAAGCAGCAGGAGCAGCCCCGGTACCACGCCCGGGAGGTCGCGGCCAAGCGCTGCCGTCTCGAGGGGGCGACACTGGTCCTGGGCAGCGCCACCCCCAGCGTCTGGACGGCGCGGCTGGCCCAGGAGGGGAGGATCGAGCGGCTCCGGCTCTCGGAGCGGGTGGACGGGGCGAGCTTCCCCACGGTCCAGCTGGTGGACATGCGCGGGCGGCCCCGCGACCAGCTCGTGCCGACAGAACTGTTGGAGGCGCTCAACCACGAAATCGGGAAGGGCCGGCAGGCGATAATCCTGCTCAACCGCCGCGGCTTCGCCACCCAGGTCCGGTGCGAGGCCTGCGGCTACATCCCGCTCTGTCCGGGCTGCGGCATCCCCCTGGTGCTCCACGAGCCGGGCGGCGAGCTGCGCTGCCACCACTGCGGGCATCGGGAGAAAAGGCCGAGGGCGTGCCCCTCCTGCGGCGACCCGGACGCCCTGGGCTCCTTCGGCGCGGGGACCCAGCGGGTGGAGCAGGAACTGGTGCGGCAGCTTCCCTTCGCCCGGACGGTCCGGCTGGACACGGACGCCGCGACCGGGGCCGCGGGCCACGAGAAGGTACTCTCCCGCTTCGCCTCCGGTCAGGCCGACATCCTGCTGGGCACGCAGATGGTGGCCAAGGGGCTGCACTTCCCGAAAGTGACGCTGGTGGGCGTCCTGCGGGCCGACGCCGGGCTGTCCGTCCCCGATTTCCGCGCCGCCGAGCGGACCTTCGACCTCCTGTCCCAGGTCATCGGTAGGTCCGGGCGTGGGGTCTGGCCGGGGAGGGCGATTCTGGCCGCCCACGCGCCCGAGCACTACGCCGTGCGGGCCGCGGTCCTGGGCGATTACGACCTCTTCCTCGCCGAGGAGCTGAAGCAGCGCCGCATCGGCAACTGGCCCCCCTACGTCCGCCTGGCCTCCCTGGTCTTCGCGTCACAGAAGCCGGACGCCGCCCTGGCTGCGGCGGAGAAAACGAGAC
Source organism: uncultured bacterium (assembly GCA_964577465.1). Lineage (GTDB taxonomy): Bacteria > RBG-13-66-14 > RBG-13-66-14 > RBG-13-66-14 > RBG-13-66-14 > RBG-13-66-14. The sequence goes on from CAZNZF010000001.1 coordinate 80,571, forward strand.
GCTCCGTCCTGGCCGCCTTCAAGGAAGGCGGCTACGACGAGCGGACGGTGCAGCTCCTCGGCCCGGCCCCGGCGCCGTTGCAGAGATTGGCGGGTAAATGGCGGTTCCAGCTTCTGGCGAAAGCCTCGAGCGGGGCGGCGCTCTCCCTGGGGATGGAGACGGCATTGCGGACGGCGACGGGAGGAACGGTGCGGCTGACCCTGGACGTGGACCCGGTGTCCCTGATGTAGCGCCTTGACCGGCAACCGGCCCGCCGGTATACTTGACGAAAATTGAACCGACGAGGAGCCCCATGGAGCGTCCGGGCGACCGACTGCGCCAGCGGCTGGCGAAGATATTCGGTGAAAGCGGCCTGACCCTCATCGAGCTGATGATAGTCCTGGCCATCATCGCCATTCTCATCGCCATCGCCGTGCCGAACATCGTCGACTACATCTCCGACGCCAACCGCACCGCCTGCATCACCAACCAGTCGAACCTCGAGGTCGAGATCGCGCGGTACAAGTCCACCCACCCCGGCGCCCGGATAGGCCCGGCCGGGGCGCGGCTCTCCGACCCCAACGCCCATCCCAACGCCCAGGAGCTGATGGCCAACTCGGCCAACCCGGAGAACATCCGCCGGATGCTCACCTGCCCCGAGGTCGGCGAGGACGGCTCGGCCCCCGGCTACCACTACGCCTACACCGACGACCTGGGGCACATCGAGTGCGCCGTGGACAACGCGGGGCTGGTGCGCGCCGAGGGCGCCGACTTCAACCACGACCGCTTCAACCTCTCGGAAGAGTAACCTGCGGTTCCGTTTCGTCCTCATTCCGTCCCGCTCGCAAGGTCAATCCCCCACCAGGCCCCGGGTCGTGAATTTCGGGGGGCAGATGCCCCGCTTCAGAGTCAATCCCCCGGTCAACCGACACCCGGCCCTGCGTATTAGAAATTCATGATATTGCAATCTATAATCCGTGCGTAGCGTCCTGTGCAAAAAAAAGACTGTCGGACCGCCGTTAAAGTGCCGAAAGGGAGCGGCCCCGCGCCGACCGTTCCCGACAGCCGTACCCCCTTTTGCGAAAACCCGCCCCGCCGAAGCCGGAGGTACCGGAGACGCGGGCCGACCAATCGAGGAGTAATCATGAGAATCTTCGTCGCGTTACTTCTGGTCTTCGCCGCCGCGGCCCTGGCCGTCACCGAGCCGCCGCCCTGGTTTTACGAGATGCAGCGCGCCGCCGCCCAGACGCCCCGGGTCGGCCCCGCGCCGCCCGGAACCGACGAGTACGACGTGGGGGACCATCTCCAGCTCTGGAAGTGGAACCTCGCCGGCTACCCCACGCAGGACCTCGTGGACTGCACCATCCGCGGCAAGAGCGACCACGGCTACGTCGTGGTGGACGACACGGTCTGGCCGGGCCAGATAAACCAGGCCGACGTCGACCAGATTCTCGAGAACTGGGAGAACTCCTCGGACGGGCCCCGCCCCGACGACGGCATCTACGACATCGACACCACCACCTTCGGGCCGTGCCCCGATGAAATCGACGGGGACCCGCGCGTGTTCCTCTTCTACTACGACTTCGACATCTCCGCCGACGGCTTCTTCATGTTCTACGATGAATACCCAGACGGCACCTACGAGTGGCACTCCAACGAGAGGGAAATCGTCTACCTGAACAGCTCGGGCAGCGACCCCGGCGGGACGTACATGATTGCCGTCGCCGCCCACGAGTTCGAGCACATGCTCCACTGGTACCAGGACGACAACGAGGACTTGTGGGTGGACGAGGGCTGCGCCGAGCTGGCCATGTTCCTCTTCGGGCACCCCGACAGCGTCAGCGGCTTCAACGGCCACTCGGACAACGACCTGACGAGCTGGAACGGCGACTGGGCCGACTACATCAAGACCTACCTCTGGACCCTCTACCTCTACGAGCACTACGGCGAGGGCTCCGCCGACCCGACGGACCTCATCTGGGAGCTGGTCCACGAGCAGGCCAACTCCATCACCGGGGTGAACAACGCCCTGGACACGGTGGACGCCGGGACCACCTTCGAGGAAATCCTGCCCGACTGGGTCGACGCGAACTTCCTCGACCTGGCCGACGAGGACCTCTTCGACGGGCGGTACAGCTATTTCGGCGAGGACCTGCCGCTCTTCACCCCCGCCTCCATCCACAACCACTACCCCGCCTCCGGCTCCAACAACCTCTCCCGCTACGCCGGGGAGTACGTGCTCTTCGTGGACCCTGGGCGCGGCGGGGAGATGACCGAGTGGCTCTACGGGCAATTCGACGGCCACGACGCCTCCGACTTCACCGTGGACGTCCTGCGTATCAACTCCGGCGACGAGGCGGACACCGAGGTCGTGCGGCTGGACCTGGACTCGGAGAACCGGTCCACCTTCGACGCGCCGGAATTCCCGTACACCCACGACCGGGTGGTGCTCGCCGTGACGAGGCCGACCGCGGCGGGGCCCGGGACCTACGACTACCAGGCCGACGTGAGCGGGACCGGCGTCGGCGACGCCGAATTCAGCGCCTCGCGCACCGGGGACGGCGTCCTGGCCGACTGGAGCGTATCCGAGGCGCGGTCGGTCGTTCTGCTGCGGGGGGAGACGACGGTGGTCCGTCTGGACGACGCCGCGGGCCGCTACCTCGACCGTGAGGCCCCGGACGCCGGCTGCTCTTACATTCTCGAAGTGACGGACATCGCCGGTCGGACGATGCGCCTGGGGCCGGTGGAGGTGGGACCCGCGGGGGATGAAAACGCGGGGCTCACCCTCAGCGCGCCTTACCCCTCGCCCGCCTCCGAGCGGGTGGCCTTCGATTTCACCGTCCCCGGCGACGGTGAGGCGCGCCTCTCCGTGTACGACCTCTCCGGTCGGGAGGTGTTCTCCACGGCGGTGGAGCCGGCGGCGGGCCGCGTGGTATGGGACGCCTCGGCCGCGGCTCCGGGGGTGTACCTGGCAAGGCTCGTCGGTGAGGGCGGGACGGTATTCCGCCGGCTGGTCATCGCCCGCTGAACCGGGGTGACGCGAATCGAAGGGGACGGCGCAGGGCCGTCCCCTTTTTCGCACCGTCGACGCCCGGCGACCGGGGCGGCTGTGGTAGAATAAAGGTCGGAAAAAATCATCGTCCCCACCCGACTCCCGGGAGTCACGCCATGCTCGACCTGTTCCTCTTTTCCGGCAACGCCCACCCCCGCCTGGCCGCCGACGTCGCCGCCTACCTCCACACCCCGCTGCGCCAGCGGATTCTGGACCGCTTCGCCGACGGCGAAATACGGGTGGAAATAGGCGAGAACGTGCGCGGCCGCGACTGTTTCGTCTTCCAGCCCACCTGCGCCTCGCCCGAGGCCACCGTCAACGACAACCTGATGGAGCTGCTGACGATGGTGGACGCCCTGCGCCGGGCCAGCGCCCGCCGGGTCACCGCCGTCGTCCCCTACTTCGGCTACGCCCGCCAGGACCGCAAGGACAAGCCGCGCGTCCCCATCACGGCCAAGCTGGTGGCCAACCTCCTGACGCGGGCCGGGCTGGACCGCCTGTTGACCCTGGACCTCCACGCCGGCCAGATTCAGGGCTACTTCGACATCCCGGTGGACAACCTCCTGCCGCGCCCCCTCTTCCTGCGCGAGCTGCACAGCTTCGACCCCGCCGAGCTGGTCATCGTCGCCCCCGACGCCGGCTCGGCCAAGGTCAACCGCTCCTACGCCGACCGGCTGGACTGCGGCTTCGCCATCGTGGACAAAAGCCGCTACTCCACCGATGCCTCCAAGGCGCTGACCCTCATCGGCGAGGTCGAGGGCCGGCACTGCTTCATCATCGACGACATCGTGTCCACGGGCGGGACGATGGTCAACGCCGCCCGCCTCTTATCCGAGCGGGGGGCCAGGAGCGTGCGCGCCGCCGTGACCCACGGCGTCTTCTCCGGGAAGGCCTACGAGAAGCTCGCCGATTCGGTCTTCACCGAGTTCATCGTCACCGACTCCATCCCCCTGCGGCCCGGCGGACCCGGAATCATCCGGACCATCAGCGTGGCCAAGCTCATGGGCGAGGCCATCCGCCGGACGCACTACGACCTCTCCATCAGCGTCCTTTTTAACTGACCCATGCGTAAAATACCGATTCCAGTGGCCATCGCGCTCCTCCTGGCGGCGGCCTGTTCCGACATCGACCTGGCGCCGTTCTGGAGCGAGTTCGAGCTGCCGGGCGGTCCAGCGCAGGGCCTGCGGGACATAGATTACGATTCCGGCACCGGTTTCGCCGTAGGCTCACACGGTCAGGCCTGGTTCTGTCACCACGGTCAGTGGGATGAAGACTGGACGCCCGTACACGGGGACTTCGACGTGGAGCTCACCGGCGTCGACGTGGACGATGACGGCTACATCTGGGTCTGCGGGGCAGACGACGATGAAAACGGTCACCTGTACACCTACGACTACGATATGCGCCAGGGCCCGTGGCACGAGTACGAGCTGGACGGCGCCGCCTTCCTGGCCGACGTTGCCGCGCATAGCTATAATGGAGTCGTCACCGTGGGCTCCGAGGGCCAGGTCTGGCGGATGTGGTCGCCCGATTGGGAACTTGTCTGGAACGACAGCGATTATCTCTGGCGGGCGGTGGACTACCCCGCCTCGGGCGATGTGCTCGTGGTTGGCGAGAGGTTATCCACCGGTCACGGCGCCTACCTGCGTTTCGACTATTTCGACGCCGACTGCACCGTGGCTGAGACGGCCGGCGGGCGGCTGGAGGATTGCGCCCTGACGGACTCCGACGCCGGCTGGGCCGTGGACGCCGACGGCTGCATCTACCGCTTCGACTCCGGGACGATGGAGATGGTCGCCGATGCCGGCGTTTTCCTGCTCGGGCTGGCCGTAGAACCGGACCGCGACGACGCCCTCTGGCTCTGCGGCCTCGGCGGGACGCTGGTCCACTACGTCGACGGTGAACTGGAATATCTCGACCCGCCCACCGACGAGAACCTGCACGACCTGGTGCTGGTCGACGGCGACGAGGGCTGGGCCGCGGCTCAGACGCTCCTGTTAGAGTACCGCTGATGCGCGATCTCGTCATTGAAGTCAACTACCCCGAGGGGGCCCGGTGGTCCCCGCCCGGTGAGCGCATCCGCCTCGAAGACCTCCCCGCTGCGGGAGGTTTCGGCCTTTTTCGCGCGGTGCGCGCGGCGGCGAAATTTCCGCGCTACCGGCGCGTTTACATCGCGAGTAAAGACCAGCGCCACGTAAAGGCATGGCTACTCCTCGCGGCCCTGTCCCTGGGGGCTCAGGTCTGGTTCGTCATGCTCTTCACGCCGGTTCAGCGGCTCACCAAGGGCGGGCTCATCTGGACGCTGCCCTTCTTTCGGAAAATCCCGTCCCGCGTGTCGGCGCGGGAATTCACCCGCCGGCTCCGGGAGACCGTCCCCCAGGGCGCCCCGCCGAGAACGGGGGGCGTGCTGCTTTTTGCCCACTCGTACCCACCCTCCAAGGGGGGGATTCAAACTTCGATGGTCCACGCCGCCGAGGGTTTTCGTCAACGCGGCCTCCCCGTGCGCGTGCTGGACGGCTACCGCGCGGGCTGGCGTCCCTACGACGAGAACAGCCCCGTTCTCGTCCGGCGCGTCTACACCGGCAGGCGCTTCCGGCTGCGGGAGTGCCGCCGATTGGCGCGCCGGGCCGCCGAGGCCGTCCGCCTCCTCCCCGGTCGACCGCCGTCAAGCGAGGTAGTCGAAACCGTCAAGCAATTCATCGCCGCCTGCCCCGCGGGGAAGGCCGCCGAATTCTTGGCGCATTTCGAGGCCGCCTGCCGGCTCATCGCCGAGGGCTCGCCGGACACCATCCACGTCGGGTACTGCCACCCCGATTCCCTGGCGGCGATGCTTTTATCAGCTATCGGCGGCTGGCCCTACCTCATCTACGCCCACGGCACCGAAACCCTGCGTTTCTCCAAAGACAAACGTCTGGCGCCCTTCTTCACGAAAAGTTTCCGCGCGGCGGCGGCGGTGCTGGCCAACGCGCATTACAGCGCCGAGATTGTGGAACGGGGCCACGGCGTGCCCCCGGACAGAATCGAAATCATCCACCCCGGCGTGGACTTCGCCCATTTCGCCGCCCCGCCGGCCGAGGGCCTCCTCGCCGAGCTCCGCCGGCGCCACCGCATCCCCCCCGACGCAAAGACACTGTTCATCGTCGGCCGGGTGATTCCGCTCAAGGGCTTCGACACGACTCTGCGGGCCCTGCCCAAGGTTTTGGGGGAATTCCCCGAAACGGTGCTCCTCCTGGGCGGCGACGGGTTCTACCTGCCGCGCATCCGCGGGATGGTCGCCGAGCTGGGCCTGACGGACGCGGTGCGCCTGCTAGGACGGATTCCCGACGACGAGCTGGCGGCCTTTTACCATCTGGCCGACCTCTTCGTGATGCCCAGCCGGGACGACCCGCCCGGCTCCTTCGAGGGGTTCGGCATCGTCTTCCTGGAGGCCGGAGCGGCGGGGACGCCGCAGGTCGGCGGCCGGTCCGGGGGGATTCCCGACGCCGTGCATGACGGGGAGACGGGCCTTTTGTGCGACCCGTGGGACCCGGACGACTTTTGCGAGAAAATCACCCGCCTGTGGCGCGACCCGGATTTATTGAGAAGGCTGGGCGAGGGGGCGCGGCGGTGGGCCGCGGAGCAGGATTGGGAGCGGGTCATCGGGAGGAAGATGGCCCTGGACGAGCGGATGCGCGGGGGGGCCGGAGAACGGAAGCCGGGTTAGCGCAGGGCGCCGTTCAGCAGGGTCCGGTGCTCGGCCGAGCCGCAGACCGAGACGTCGGGCGGATTGTCCAGCAGCCGCCTGCGCTCGACGGGGTCCAGCCCCAGACGCAGGCAGACGTTCTCGAAGGCGCGGTCGTAATCGGCGAGCCCGGGCAGCGGCAGTCCCAGGGCCAGCTTGAACAGCCACACCCGCAGGACATGGCGGCGGAGCGAATCGCGCTCCAGGCCGCCTTCTTTCAACGCCACCAGGACGGCGTCCCGGGCCCCGGTCATCTGGGCCGCCGTGTGGCAGACGAGCACCAGGTCGGCCCCGGCACCCAGCGCCATCACCGCCGCCTCCGGCAGGCCGTAGTTCTTGACGATGGCCCCCATCTCCAGGTCGTCGGTCACGGCCACGCCGTCGAAGCCGATCTCGCCCCGCAGGGCGTCGTAGGCCGCCGGGGAGAGGCTGGCGGGCTTCTCGGGGTCCAGGACGGGGATGACCACGTGGCTGACCATCGCCGCCTTGAGCCACTGGCCGTCGGTTAAAAGCGCGCGGAAGGGGGGCCACTCGAAATTTTCGACGTGCTCGGAGTCCACGGCGATGACCGGCAGGTCGTAGTGTGCGTCCACGGCGGCCTCGCCCTTGCCGGGGAAGTGCTTGGCGCAGACGGCTACGCCGGCGGCGAGAATCCCCCGGGCCACGGCGGCGGCGTACTCCGAGACCACGGCCGGGTCGCCCGAGAAGGAGCGGTCACCTATTCCCGGGTTGGACGGGTTCGTCAGCACGTCCACCACCGGGGCCAGGTTCCAGTTGCAGCCCACCGCGGCCAGCTCCCGGCCGACGACCTCCCCTAAAATCTCGGCGCCCGCGGGGTCCGTTCTCCACGGCAGCTCACCCATGGCCGGGATGGCGGTGAAGCCGTCCTTCAGCCGCCGAACCCTCCCCCCCTCCTGGTCCACGGCGACCAGAAGCCCGGGCAGGCCCAGCTCCGCGGCCTCCGCCTGCAGGGCGCCGGTCAGCCCCCGGAGCCGGTCGGCGTCGGCGATGTTTCGGGCGAAGAGGATTACCCCGGCGGGCCGTAAATCGGCGAGCCGCTCCACCGTCGCGTCGCCGAGGTCGAGGCCGTCGATCCCGACCACGAAGAGCTGACCGACCAGCTCCTCGTCGGAAAGCTCCCCGATGCGCTCCGATAGCGCGTTCCGCACGTCGTAATGCTCCAGGGCAATCTCGCCGGCCCAGGGGCCGAAGCCCAACCGGTTCGGCAGGCAGGCCAGGACGAGCGCGGCCGCAAGCAGGAGCGTCACGACCGTGAGGAGGACGACTTTCAACGCTCCGCCTTTTTTCGGGTCGTGGCGACGCCGCCACGCTCGTTCAGATTGCACCGCCCGGCGGTATCATTCTGACACGGCAAAATGACTTCCCTGTAAGGAAGAGGGCCCCGGCCGCCCTCCGCCATCGCATACCGCACCTGAATGCGCCGGTGAATCAGAATCGAGCTACCGCGCCGGTCGGGAAACGGCCTACCGGCGTCAGTGCTTGATGTCCAGCATCTCGATTACGGCATCGGCCCGCTTCACCAGCTCCATCGGCGCCCGGCGGCCGGTGAGGACCAGTTCCACGGGGAATCCCACCTCGAACACCGTCTCGACGTCCGCGAGCGGGATGAAACCGGCCTCCACCGCGTCCAGGAGCCCGTCCAGCACCACGAGGTCGTGTCCCCGGGCCTCGCAGAGGTCGAGAGCCGTCCGCCAGCCCTTATCCGCCGAGCTCCGGCCGTCCACGCCGAGGTCGCAGGGAAAAACGTCGATTCCCAGCCTGACGGCCGACTCGGCCTCCCCGGAAGTTTCCGGTCTGAGAAACCGCACCACCGCCACCCGTCCGCCGGTACCGCGCCGGGTCATCGCCAGGCCGAAAGCGGCGGTGCTGCCGGTCTCGACCTCGCCGGAATAAATCCTGACCACGCAATTCTTCTCAGCCACTCCACGCTCCTTGAAACCGGATGAAACGGTCAGACCTCGTCGTGGTCCTTGGAGGTGATCAACCGGACGAAGAGGGTCACCACCTTGGGATCGTAGCGCGTCCCGGCCTCGGCCTCGATCTCGGCCAGAGCGAACCGCGCCGTTTTGGGCTGCTGATAGCGCCGCCCTGAAATCATCGTGTCGTAAGAATCGGCGACCGCCACCAGACGCGCGCCGGTGTAAACCTCCTCGCCCGCGAGCCCCAGGGGGTAACCCTTCCCGTCCCAGCGCTCGTGATGCTGGCTGACGGTCTTGATGCACTCCTCGTCGAAACCGAGGAGCTTGAGGATGTCCGCGCCGACCTCGGGGTGCGCCTCCACCTGCCTCTGCTCCTCCTCGGAAAGCTGCACCGTGTCCTGGATGGTGGCGTCGGCCAGGGTGGCTATCATGCCGACATCGTGCAGAATGGCGCCGTAGACTATCTGGTGGATCTCCTGCCGCGGCAGGTCCATCATCTGCGCGAGCTGGGCCACGTACCGGCTGACGCGTTCGGAGTGACCGCGGGTGTAGGGATCGCGGGAGTCTATGGCGGCGATGAGGCGGCCGACCGTGTCACGGTCGTGCTTGTGCAGGCGCTGGAACAGGCGGGCGTTCTCCAGGTGGACGGACACCTGCTTGGACAGGTTCCAGATGAGGCGCAACTCCTCGGCATCGTAATCCATCTGTCCGACCTTGGGCCCCAGAGCCAGGACGCCGAGGAACTCGCGCGTGGAAACGAGCCCGCAGACCATCGTCAGGCCCAGCTCGGTGAGCTTCTGCGTCAGGCTCCCCGCGACGTCCTCGGACAGGGCGTCCAGCGGCAACGGCTTCTTCGCCGACATGAGCTCGTTGCGGACATCCTCGGAGAGAACCTGGGAGTATGTCAGATCGAGCTCGTCGGTGATGCCCTTGGCCAGCCTGAGGTTCAGGTGGTCGCCCTCCATCAGGAAGACCGCCGTGCGGCTGACCCCGAGCTGCCCGATGACGATGACCAGGAAGGTGTTCAAAAGCTCGTGAACGGCGTATTGGCCGCTGAAATCATGGGCGGCCTGGAACAGGGTCTTGAGCTCGAGGGTCTTACGGTTGAGCTTCTTGCCCGCCAGGGTCAGCTCCTCGTCCACCTGCGTCAGCCGCTCCGAGGCGGCCGCCAGCTCACCGACCAGGGGCTCGACAGAGATGTGGTAGAGGATGAACCAGTTGAGTTGACGGCCCAGAAGGGCGAGGGCTTCGATCTCACCCTCGATGATGGGGCTGGGACCGAAGCAGATGAACGCGTGGAGGCCCTCGCCCGAGCGGATGCGGTAAATCCCCTGGGTGCCCGCCATCTGCAGCGTCTCGAGCTCCTCCGACGGGGGGAACGAACGGCGCCAGCGGGAGAAGAGGAGGAAGTCGCTCTTCGCGCCGCGCAGGCGGTCCACGAAATCCCCGTCCACGGGCAGGCGGAAGCCCGGGCCGATGCCGGTCCCCTGGCCCGCGACGACCAGAGGCGCGAAAAAGCCGTCGCCCGTCTGGTTGAATAGCGCCATCCACGGGATGCCGAAGGAGTCGACGGCGGCGCTGAGCGCCAGCGCGATGGGCTGATCGGTGCTCCTGAGACGGACCAGGATGTCCGAGAACTCGAGCACGTCCTTGGGGGTGGCCAGGGAGCGGAGGGGGACCTCGATGGAGGACTCGGGCGCCCGGACCGTAGATTGCACCTCGGACGTCGTGGGGGTCAGGCGGGTAAAATGGTTCAGGGCCTCTTCTACAGAGTCGTAAATCTTGAAGTAATCCAAGAGGTCCAGGGACTCCAGCACGCGACGGATGCGTGGGGGGATATCCGCGAAAACGATGTCGCCGTCCGCGGCCCGGACCTCCTTGGCCACGGAGATGAATGCGCCCACACCCGCGCTCGAGATGAACTCGAGCTTCTCGAGGATGAAGACGGTGTTGTACACGCCCTCGCCCAGGCAGACCTCGAAGAGCTTCTGGATGTCCGTCGATCCCTCGATGCCGAGCATGCCTGCAATTTCGTAGATGCGGACTCCGTCGGGAGTTGCGCGGTTGAGGGTTATAGTTAGCTCGTGCATGGTCGTGGGTGCCCCATGTTAACGGTAAATCAAACCTGCACCCTGTAAACGGGCGTACAGGGGGTTAATGTTCCTCAAGGACTATCACGAATCGTGCCAGTTCCCGCGGTGTCGCGTCAAAACGCTGCATCCGCCACCCGCCGTCGGGATCGAAACCGCAGGGCTGCCGCGGGCCGTGGCTTTTCAGGCCTGCTTCGGCGTAGGTCGCGCCTTGAACGCCTTCTTCATCTCCAGAACGTTCAGGCCGTCCCGGTTGTAGAAGTTGACCTCGTCCATCAGGTTGTGGATCATCCAGAGGCCCAATCCCCCGTCGGTCCCCCGGTCGATGAGCTCCCACACGTCGGGCGATTCAGCGGGAGGCCGGAAGGGGTGGCCCGAGTCGTAGATGAAGATGACGGCCTCGGATTCGAGGATTTCCAGCTCCACCTCGATGTCGCGCTTCGGGGAATCCGCGTAGGCGTGCTCGATGACGTTGGCGCAGCCCTCGTAAACCGCCAGGGTGATGTCGTCGCGCACGGTTCCCGGCAGGCCGTGCAGGGCGGCTACGCGGCTGACGAACCGCTTGATGCCCGCCAGGGCCTCGAGGTCGGATTTCAACCGGATGCTGTACCTGTTGTGCTTCATCCCCGCCGGGTTCACGGGCCCCCGAAACCGTGTTCGGAGGTGAAAACAGGCCCTATCAATAAGCAATGATAGGGTTTGGCGTAAAAAAAGTCAACGCAACCGTTTCGAAAGACGGTACTCTGCAACGCCTTGAAATACAGAGACTTGACCTTTGACAACACAGGCGCGGAAGGGGCTTTATCCCCCTAAACGGGCTGATGGAGCGGCTTTTTCCAAATTTTTTTCTTGACAAGCCTTGGAAAGCCTGTTTATAGTAGCTCCGTCAGTTGCGGACAAGCGTAAACGCGCTTTAAACAAGGTTTCACATGCGGTAAGCCCCGGTTCCGATTCGACGCGACCGGGGAGCCGAAGTTCCCACAAAACGAGACAGGCGCGAAAGCGCCGCCACCCCAAGGGGGAAAGATGACCAAGCAAGACCTCATCGATCGCATCGCCAGCCAGACCGGACTCACCAAGCGCCAGGCTGGCCAGGCCCTCAATGCCGTCGTCGACGGCATCAAGGGCGCCATGAAGAAGGGCGAGCGTGTGACCCTCGTCGGCTTCGGCACCTTCTTCGTCGCCCAGCGGAAGTCCCGCACCGGCCGCAACCCGCGGACCCAGCAGAAGATCAACATCCCGGCCCGCAAGGTTCCGAACTTCCGCGCCGGCAAAGAGCTCAAGCACCTGGTTCGCTAACGGGAAAACCCGTTCAAAAAAAGGGCCCCCAAAGGGGCCCTTTTTTATGGAAAGATGTCCGGTTTCACCGCTACCCTTCCGCTGCCTCGGTTCCCCTAAAGGGGCCCTTTTTAGTCCGGGATTAACGGTATCCTGCAGCATCGTGAGGAGAGCCCTTCGGATGTGGCCCTCCGAAAAACGCGAGGATGCCAGGCTTCACCTCCACCCTCCGCGGCATCGCAAAAAAAAGCCGCTTCGAAGGGGCCTTTTTTATCGGGTGAATAATCCAGTGCCGCTCCACGACCGCGGTGACTCACGTCACGGTCGCGCTCACCCGGACCCGCGCCCCGGACCGCGGCGTGGACTGAGTGCCTTCCGGATATTCCCGACCGCTTTTCCGCCAGAGCATGTCCACGAAGGCCTCGAGTCTCGTCTGCAGCCCCGCCAGCCCCGTGGACTCGTCGATGTCCAGGGACAGCACCGCCATGCCGGTCACCGCCCCGATGCGCGGCAGTATGCTCTTGGCCACAATCTCCGGGATGCAGGTGAACGGCGAGAGCTGGATGACGCCTTCGTAGCCTTCCCGGGCATAGATGACGCTCTCGCCGACGCTCTCCCGCCCGTCCCCACCGACCCAGTACTGGAGAAACCGCCTCGACGCCCGGGCGATGCGGTGCTTGGTCCAACGCCGGTAGATTCCGCCCAGCAGCCACTTGGTGACGTACAGACTCCGGTGGACCTCGACGCCCATGCAGCCCAGGGTCCGCTCGATGTCGCAGTTGGCGAAGGCGTCCAGGACGACGAAAATCTCCCCCACTATTCCGACGCGGAGCGGCTCGAAATCCTTCTTTATGGGCACGCGACCGGCGAAAAAGCGCCTGATTCCCGCCACCAGGTCGTCGTAGTCGTGGATGGTGGGTATCCTCGCCACGCGCGCGAGCGCCGCGGCCATGGCCCTGTCCGTCGAGCCGGGGTGGAGTTCGCGCGGACGGTAGAAGTGGGACTCCCGCTCGATTTCCTCCACCGCCCGGAGCAGGCGCCAGGCGTACACGGTCTGGGTGATTCGCTCCGACCAGGTCATGCCCGGGCTCATCCGCTTGATGTTCTCGACCACGGGCGGCTCGAGGAGGTAGAGCTCCAGCTCGTGGCCGTGCTCGGCCAGTATCTGGCGGTGCAGCACGCCGTAGAGCCCGGCGCGGCAAGGCCCCCTGCCCCCCGAGGTGAAGATGGCCTGAATCTCGGGATGCTGCGCCAGCGCCTGGAAGTACTGCCCCGTGATTATTTTGAACGGGAAGCAGACGAACTCCGGGCTGTAGCGCGTGCCCAGGGAGAGGGTTTGCTTGGTCGAGGGGGGCGGGATGAAGACCCGGTGGCCGAAGCCCTCCAGGAAGCGCCGATAGCCGATGTGACAGAGCCCCATGCGGGGGGTGGTGAGGTTCACGTCAAGACCTGCTCACGAACTGCGCCGTCGGCTGGTATAATAGCCCCTCAAACGCCCCGGTGTCTACCTGCCCCGGGATTGCCCCCCCCCGGGGACGCAGAGGGGATGAACGATTTGCAGCGGTCGACCGCGGTCCTCGCCCTGCTCATCCTTGCCGTATCCACCTACGGAGGCGGCACCGCCGTGTTCCCCCTCGACCCCGGCGAGTGGCTCTCCGGCGGCCTGGCGGTGTGGCTCGGCCGGGCGCTGGACGCCGCGGGGTACGGGGCGGAGTTGGCGGAGTCGGGCATCCGGCCGGGCGACCTGGCGGGGATGACCCGGACGGCCGCCGCGGGCGGATTCGATAGGCTCCTCGTCGTCAATTGCGGCTACATAGCGGACCGCGTCACCCTCGATCTCCTCCTCATCGACACCGCCGGGGGGACGCTCCTCGGCTCCTGGCGGGGGCTGGTCAGTTACGACGCCCTCCAGCGGGAGCTGCCCTCCGGCCTCAATGCGATTTTCGGGGACCTGCCTCTTCCTGAGGCTGTGGACCCCGCCACATTTTTAGAAGACCGCCGGGCGGATTTTACCGCCCGCTTCGGAGGGTGATGGAGACAGGTCCGGCCAGGCTCTTCACCGACGGCGGGGCGCGGGGAAATCCCGGTCCCGCGGCCTACGGGCTCGTGCTCTACGACGCGGACGGAAACGAGCTTCTCCGGCGGGCGGAAAAAATAGGTCGCGCCACGAACAACGTCGCCGAGTACGCGGCGGTCATCGCCGGCCTGAAGCTCGCCCGGCAGCTAGGCCTCGCCGGGCTGGACGTCTACCTGGACGCCCAGCTCGTCGTCCGCCAGCTCACCGGCGAGTACCGGACGAAAGACCCCCGCCTGGCCGGGCTGAAGGCCGATGCGCTCGCCCTCGCGCGGGGGCTGGCGTACGTCCGTTTCCACTTCATCCCCCGGGAGAAGAACCGCCTCGCCGATTCCCTCGTCAACGCCGCCCTCGACGGCCGGGACCTCGACACCCTATGAGAAAAATCCTCCGGGCCGCGCCCCTTTTACTCCCATTCATCCTGTCCTGCGCTGCCGAGCAGCGGGACGGTTTCTTCGCCATGGACACCGTGGTGGAGCTCACGTCCGTGGGCGGTGACCGCGCCCCGGAGGCGGCCCGACGGGCGGTGAAGGACGTGGAAGGCTGGGCCGACTGCTACGAGCCCGGGGCGGAGCTATACCGGCTCAACCTGTCGGCGGGCGGGGGGCCGGTGCGGGTTTCTAAGGGGCTGGCGGAGGTTCTAGAGGTGGCACTCCGGGTGGCCGAAAAATCCGGCGGCGCCTTCGACCCCACCGTCCTGCCCCTCATCGAGGCCTACGGGTTCAACGGAGAGAAATACAGGGTGCCCGGCAACGGGGAGATTGCCGAAATCCTCCCCCACGTGGATTACCGCCGCATCGGGCTCAATGGAGATTCCGTCGAAATACCGGAAGGCTTCGCCCTGGACCTGGGCGGCGCGGCCAAGGGGTACGCCGTGGACCGGGCCCTCGACGCGATGAAAGCGGCCGGCGCCGAGGCGGGGCTGGTAAACATCGGCGGGGACATCTCCGCGTTCGGGGAGAGGGCCGGCGGCGGTCCGTGGACCATCGGGGTCCAGCACCCCCGGGCTCCGGGGGAGCTGTTCGCCGTCCTGGAGCTGCAGGACGGGGCGGTGGCCACCTCGGGGGATTACGAGCGCTACTTCGTCGTGGACGGCGTGCGCTACCACCACATCCTCGACCCGAAAACGGGCCGGCCCGCGCGGGGGCTGGTCTCGGTCACCGTCACCGCGCCGAGTTGCGTCCTGGCCGACGCCTACGCCACCGCCGTCTTCGTCCTGGGGCCGGAGAGGGGGATGGCGCTGCTGGAGGCCGACGACGAGTTGGAGGGGTTCTTGATTTACGAGACCGAGGGGGGGCTCGAATACCTTGCTACCCGTAAACTTGCCCAGAAAGTCCAGCTCTGCAATTATTGATATTTAATGAAAAGCAGGCTAAACTTCAGTTGGGTTATTCAAATGTCCGTGCTAGGGAAACCTAGGCGGAAGATCCTACGGCCACCTCGCGGTGGCCGTGGTTGCATTGGATGAAACATGAAAACTTGTCACGATATAAAAAATTACAGTATCGCTATATTAAACAAGATTTAATAACGAACAGCATTAAGTATAAAGGCGGTATAAATGTAGTTAATAAAAGAGATGTCGACCTATTTTACCCTCACGCATAAAAAACCTGATTAGAACCCGAAGAACTCCCGCATCTGACCGAGGATGGCCCGGCGGATGCGGTCCGTTTTATCATTATCCGCCATCGTCCTCTGCTCCTCCTCGGTGAGGTACTTCGAGAGTTGGGCCAGGTTCTGGGTCACCCTTTCACTGGCGGCCGAGGCCAGTTGCGCGCTGATTTCGGGGTGCCCCTGCAGAATCTCCCGGAAATCATCCTTCCCCAGGGCGTAAACCTCGCTCTCCTCGGTGGCGACGACGGTAGCGGTCCTCGCCTCGCCCGTCAACAGGCTCATCTCTCCGAAGAAATTGCCCGGCCCCAGCTCGGCCACCTTGACCCCGAAGCGGTGCTTCGCTTTCGGCTTCCTCACGAAGACCTCGAACCGGCCGCTACCTATCATGTAGAAGGTGTCGCCCTGTTTCCCCTGCTCGATGACGACCTCCCTCCGGGCGAACAACAGGGTCTTGAAGGCGCGGGCCAGATTATCGAAAACCGCAGGCGAAAGGGGCTCGAAGAGTTCCACTTTGCGGAGCATCTCGACCCGGCGGTTGAGCGCCCGCCGGGCGCCATCCTCCAGAGCCCGGTCGTCCACCTGACGCAGGTAAACGTCGCGGATGGGGAAGGGAATAGTTATACCCGCGCGCTTGAAGGCGTACCAGAGCCGATTCATCACCTCGGCCCTCACGTTGCGCAGCCTCGAGTAATCGAAGATGAAGAACCGGACCCGGTACTCGATGGAAAAGTCCTTGTAATCCATGAGGTAGAGGCACTGCTGGGCCGGCTCGATTCCCTCCACGTCGTCGAGCACCTCATGGACGACGCGGCGGACCTTCTCGGGCGGGTCCTGGTAGCTGGTGCCGATTAAAAGGTCGGCCACGTGCTTCGTCGTGGGGTGGGAGTAGTTGCACAGGTCCGTGGAGGCGACGACGCTGTTCGGCAGGACTACGTCGTCCCCGTCGAAGGTGCGGATGCGCACCTCGCGCCAGTTCATCTGAACCACCTGGCCCTCGAACTCCTTGAATGCCACCCAATCGCCGATTTCGAAGGGCTTGCTGGCCTGGATGCTCATCCCGGCGAAGACGTTCCCCAGGGTGTCCTGGAGCGCCAGGCCCAAAACCAGGGAGAGTACCGCCGACGAGGCCAGGAGCGCCGAGAGGTCCAGGCTCGTCGCAGTCCCGACGACGGCCACGACCGCGACTATGTACGCGATTCCGCGGACGACCTGCTGGAACAGGGCGGGCATCGGCTTGCCCTGCTTTTTCTTCCGGCTGCGCTCCAGGATGAAGTAGCTGAAGATGTTGATAACCAGGAAGGCCGCCGAGAGGCTGGCGACGGACGTGATGACGACGTAGAACCAGCCTTCGGTCGCGTCAACCCAGACCAGGGCACCCAGTACGCCTATGGACAGCATGAGGATGCGGAGGAAGAAGTTGTACCGACGGGCCAGGCGCCAATCGGGCTTCCCCCTCTTGCGCATTATGCCCTTCACGCCGAGCATCACCAGGCCGTAGAGGATGAAGAGGCCGACGAGCAGTACGGCGCCGACCAGGAAGGCCTCCCAGTAACCCGGCAGGGCGGAGAGCCAGGCGAAGAGCTGGCTGATGGGCCCCAGCGCCTTGCCCACCTCCTCGGTGGTCTTCTCGATTTTCTCCCCGGTGTCGGGCTCGACCTCGGCGGGGTGGGTCTCGGCGTAGGCCTTGGCCTTCTCCTCCAAGAGGGCGGGCAGCTCGGTCCCCCGGGGGTGGGGCAGCTTGAACCCGACCTCCCGGAGCACGTCCTCCGCCTGCGGCGGCGGCGCCTCCGCCGGACCCTGCGCCGCGGCGGGGAGGAGCAGCGCGAGCACGACGATGAAGAGCATCCGTTTCAAATCGACATCCCGTTAATTCCCGGCGATTCTAACACACGTGCGCCCTCCGGCGCCTCAGGCTGCGCAGGTCGACCCGACGGCCTAAACTCACTCCTGGCAGTACTTCGCGAGCCAGGCGGTGAGACGGTCCACGAAGCTCTGCAGGTTCACCAGGCTGTTGGCGAAGCTGAAGCGGATGTATCCCTCGCCGGCGACACCGAAAGCGGTGCCGTGGAGAGCGGCTATGTGGGCCTCTTCCAACAGGTGGTCGTTTATCTCCTTGGAGGGCATACCCAGGCTCGAAAGGTCGGTGAAGGCGTAGAAGGCGCCCTTGGGCTCGCTCACCTTCAGGCAGCCGATCTTGCGCAGGGCGGGGATGAGGTACGCGCGGCGCGCGGCGAATTCCTGGCGCATCCGCTCCACGGCGTCCCAGCTCTCGGGGTTGGTTATCGCCTCCAGCGCCCCGTACTGGTTGAAGGTGCAGGTGCAGGAGTTGGAGTTGGTGGTCAGGGTCGCCAGCTTCTTGGCCAGCATTTCGGGGACGACGCCGTATCCCAGGCGCCAGCCGGTCATGGCGAAGGTCTTGCTCCAACCGTCCACCATTATCAACCGGGGTTTGAGGGCGGGGGAGGCGAGCGCCGAGACGTGGGGCTCGTCGTACACGATGGAGGAGTAGACCTCGTCGGAGAGGACCCAGAACCCGTGCTTCTCGGACAGCTCGGCGATTCGGGCGTAATCCTCGCCGGTGAACATCCCGCCGGTGGGGTTGTGGGGGCTGTTGGTAACGAGCATCCGGACCTTGTCGGAGGCCGCTTTGTCGGTGAGCCAGTCCAGGTCCGGCCGGAACCCCTTCTCCGGGAGGAGTGGGTAGGTCTCGATTCGCGCGCCGACGAGCATCGCGGCGGCCTCGTAGGCCGGGAAGTTGACGTCGGGGATGAGCACCAGCTCCCCGGGGTTGACCAGCGCCTGGAAGCTGAAGAAGATGAGCGGCTTGGCCCCGGGGGCGATGACGACCTCGGCGGCGCGCACGGGGGTGGAGTACATCCGGGTGACGTGCCCGGCCACCGCCTCGCGCAGGGCCGGCAGGCCGGCGCTGGGGGCGTAGTGGGTCTGTCCGGCGTCCAGGGCGCCCTTGGCGGCGGCGATGATGTTCGGCGGCGTGGGGAAGTCGGGCTCCCCCACCTCGAGGTGGACCACGTCGATTCCCCGGGACTCCAGAGCCATGGCCTTCTGCTTGATTTCGAAGCCGGTCTCGCGGCCGAAACCGGTCAGGCGCTCGGCGAAACGAATGTCATCCGCGGCCACGTTCTCTCCTTTTTCATTTTTTAAAGTCCCCGGCGCTGACGCAGCGCCTCGAAAGCGGCCACCCCGAAAGCCACACTGGCGTTGAGCGACTCGACCTCGCCGAAGAGCGGGATGCGGGCCAAAAAGTCGCAGGCCAGCTCCACGGCGTGCCCGACCCCTCGACTCTCGGCGCCCACGACTAGCGCGAGCGGTCCCTTCAGGTCGGTGGAGTAGATGGTCTCGCCGGCGTCTCCGGAAAGCCCCACGCACCAGACGCCCAGCTCTTTAAGGCGCCGGAGCGCCTGGGCGACGTTCGAGACCACGGCCAGGGGGAGGTGGGCCGTCGCCCCGGCCGAGGCCCGCACCACGGTGCCGGTGACCGGCGCGGCGCGGCGGACGGGGATGACCGCGCCGTGGCACCCGGCGCACTCCGCGGTCCGCAGCACCGCGCCCAGGTTGTGCGGGTCCTCCAGATGATCGGTCACCGCGAGGAAAGGCTTCTCGCCGCGCTCCTCGGCGATTTCGACCAGGTCCTCCACGGTGAACGTCAGCCGTTCAATCTCGGCCGCCACGCCCTGGTGCCTCTGCGAGCGGCAGATCTGAACCAGCTCCCTCTCCGGGACGACCGAAACCGCGATACCGGCCTTCCGGGCGTCGGCGGCCAGGGCGGAGATCTTCCGACCGTGCTCGTGCGCCACGTACAGCCGAACCACGCCGGCTCCGGCGCGCAACGCCTCCTGAACGGGCCTGTAACCGTAAATCAGCTCCAAAGCGGAACGCTCAACGCCAGCAGGCGTAGGTGATTTCGGCGTCCTCACCGGCCAGGGGCCGGCTCTGGAGGGTTTCCAGATCGACGATGCGGCTCATCCAGCGCGGCTCGTCGTAAAACGTTACGAGAAGCCATTCCCCGTCGGGACTGGGCCGGGGGAAGAGGACCAGGCCCTCGATGCCGGCCACGCGCTCCGCCGCGGGCGAATCCTCCCGTTCCCACGGCTCGTCGAGGCGCAGGATGGAACCGGCGGGAATCTCCCCGGCGTACTCGAAGCTGTCGAAGTACAGCGCGCCGTCGGGGGCGAACCAGGGCGAGCCCTCGTCGGCCGGGGTGTCGTAAACCTCGAAGATGGTCCCGGTGGCGACGTCGCAGGCCCAGATGCCCCAATCGGCCTTCGCGCCGCCGGCGCCGTCCCGGTTGCTGGAAAAGACGACCACATCGCCGTCCGGCGGGAGCGTCGGGGACTGGTAGTCGGCCTCCCCCGGCGTCAGTTGCCGCAGACCCCCGTCGTCGAGGACGAAGAGCTGCCAGCGGCCGGTCACCGGCTCCAGCGCGTCGAAGACGACCGAGCCGGCCCGGGGGGCCGACGCCGAGGACAGACCGGCGGGGTAGGGCGCCAGGTCGAACCGCCGCTCCGGTTCGCCGAAGCGGTCGCCGGTGAAGGTGAGGGACCAGAGGGCGGGATCACCCGTATCCGCCCCGGCCCAGGCCCACAGCTCCCGGCCGTCCGGGGACCAGGCCAACTGGTCCACCGGCCCGGTGAAGGGCAGCGGTACGGGCTCGTCGAACCGGAGCCCCTCGGAGCCCAGGACCGGCATGTAGAACGCCCGGCTGGAATCTCCCTCGCGGAGGACGAAGGCCGCGCCCATCGGCCGCCGCCCGATTTTGCAGGACGCGACCATCAACAGGCCGAGAATCAAAAAAATGCGCAGAGCGGTTTTCACCGCAACCCTCACTTTCGGGCCGGTTTACAAGGTAAGACGAGGGAATTAGACCCCTTGTCCACTCTTTTCGGAAACCAGCGCCGTCGCCCAGGCCGCGATACCCTCGCCCCGGCCGGTGCAGCCGAGCCCCTCGGTGGTCGTGGCCTTGACACAGACCCGGCCCGCGTCCAGGCCGAGAATCCGCCCCAGCTTTTCCCGCATCGCCGGAACGTGGGGCGCCAGCTTCGGCCGCTCGCAGGCGACGACCGCGTCCACGTTGACCACGGCCAATCCGGCCTCGGCGAGCATCCCCGCCACCTCGGCCAGAAGGGCGCAGGAATCGGCCCCGGCGTATCGGGGATCGTCGTCGGGAAAGTGTTGGCCGATGTCGGGCAGCCCCGCCGCCCCCAACAGGGCATCCATCACCGCGTGGACCAGCACGTCGGCGTCGGAATGCCCGGCGAGCCCCAGCTCGAAGGGAATCTCGACCCCGCCCAGGACCAGCCTGCGGTCGGGCGTCAGCCGGTGCACGTCGAACCCGATTCCGACCCTCATGGGAAAAAACCGCCCAGGGCGTTGCACGGTGTGGATTTTAGGTTTATCCCGCCGGTGTGTCAACACGGCCGACATTCGAGGACCCCTCCGCGGCGGACACCGATTCATCGGACGGTAACCCCGGCGTGTGCTATACTTGCGGCGACGCACCACCACCCGATATGTCGAGAAACATCCTCATAGCTCTGACGGTAATCTCCTCGCTCGCCGCGGCCGGCGACCTCCGCCCGGACCTCTCGAGCCTGGACGACTATACCTGCCGGGCGGAATTCGACCCGTTCGCGTCCGTGGCGCTCAAGCCCGACCTCACCAGCCTCGACGATTACCGCGCCCCGGAGGAGTTCCAAATCGAGGCTAAGCTGCGCGGCGAGCCCTCGCCGGGCGAATCCGCCGCGGTGTGGGAGGAGATAAACCGCGCCCAGGCGGCCGGCGAGTCCCTCCTGCGGCGCGAACCCATCGTCTGGGAGACTCTGGCCGACTACCGGCCCTACGAGAAGGTGGGGCAGCCGCGCCTGTTGTACGACGTGGCCCGGGCGGACGAATGGGCCGACCCCCGGCGCGAGCGCGGCGAGAGGCCCAAGGTCTCCATCCTGATGTACCACGACATCCGCGACGCCTCCCGGTACTCCACCGTCATCACCCCCTGGCAGTTCGAGGAGGAGGTGCGCTGGCTGACGGAAGAGGGGTACCTTTTTATCACGATAAGCCAATTGCTCGACGCCGTCTACTCCGGCGGCGGAGACCTGCCGCCCCGCTGCGTGGCGCTGACCTTCGACGACGGCTGGAGCGGCGTCTACCGTTACGCCTACCCGATTCTAAAGAAATACGGCGCCACGGCCACCCTGTACCTCTACACGAACTACATCGGCGTCGGCGGCCGGTCCAACACCTGGGACCAGTACCGGGAGATGCTGGCCAACGGCTTCGAAATCGGCAGCCACACGGTTTCCCACTGCGACCTGACCAACCGGGGCGCGTGGAGCGGCCGGGGCTCCAAGCCCCCGTCGGGGCAGGGAACCTACACCCAGAGGCTCATGCACGAGCTGACGGACTCCCGGCTCATCCTCGAGGAGCACCTGGGGGTGCCCATCCGGAGCCTGGCCCTGCCCTACGGCGCCTACGACGACTACGTGCTCAAGAGCGCGCTTCTGGCCGGGTACGAGGGCGTCCTCACCATCAAGGCCGGCAACACCTTTGTGGACGCCGACACGAACGAAATCGAGCTCCGGCGCTGGAATATCGTCCCGTCCATGGGCCTGGCGACCTTCATCGAACGCCTGGACCGGGAATGACGGCGCGATTCGACGCACGCTCGGCGGCCTGGGAGGCGCTCCGAGGCGTGGCCGCCGGGAAGGGGGACGCCGAGCCCCTGCTGCGCGGGTTGCTGGCCGACGCCGAGTTGCCGTCCGTAGAGCGGCGGCTGGCCTTCGAGCTGACCCTGGGAACCCTGCGCAAGCGGGGTTGTCTCGACTACGGGCTGGAACGGTATCTGACCCGGCCCCTGAGGGAATTACACCCCGACCTGCGCGAGCTCCTGCGCCTGGGGGCCTACCAGCTCCTGGAGCTGGACCGCGTCCCGGCCTACGCCGCCGTGGACCGGACGGTGGAGCTGGCCCGAAAACTGAGCACGACGCGGAAGGCCGCGGGGCTGGTAAACGCCGTCCTGCGGCGATTGAGCGAGGGCCGCCCCGAACCGCCCGACGCGACCACGGACCCCGTCGGGCATTTGACAGTGACCGGCAGCCACCCCCGCTGGCTGGTGAAGCGGTGGCTGGAGCGCTACGGCATCGAGGAGACCGCCCGGCTGTGCGCTGCGGACAACGAGCCGCCCGACACCTTCGTTTTCCTCAATCCCTTCCGGACGGCCGGGGAGGATTTTCGTAAAATCGTCCCGGACGCCGAGGCGGTGGAGGGATTCCCCGGCTGCTACCGGCTCGCCCGCGGGGGAGACCTGACCGCGAGCGGGGCATACCTGGAGGGCAAGGTTTACGCCGCCGATCCCGCGACGGCGCTGGCGGCGACGGCGCTGGACCCCCGACCCGGCGAAATGATTCTGGACGCCTGCTCGGCCCCCGGGGGCAAGCTCTTCCACCTGCACCGCCTGGCCGGCGAAGGGTTGAAAACCGTGGCGCTGGAGGTTTCGCCCCGGCGGTGCGCCACCCTCGTCGAAAATTTCCGCCGGCTCGGCCTGCCCGCGGCGGTGGTCAACGGCGACCTGCTGCTCCCGCCGCTTATTAAAAGCCGATTCGACAAGGTTCTTCTCGACGCGCCCTGCTCCAACACCGGCGTCCTCCGGCGCCGGGTCGAGGCGCGGTGGCGGCGCAGGCCGGAGGACATCAAGGCCCTGGCGCGCCTGCAGCTCGACCTGCTCACCTCGGCCTGTCGTTTGGTAAAATCGGGGGGGCTGGTGGCCTATTCCACCTGCTCCCTGGAACCCGAGGAGAACGAGGGCGTGGTGGAACGGTTTTTGGGCGGACGGGGCGATTTTCAGCACACACCCGCCGTAGTTGGGCTGGATGACGACCTGCGGGAGCGCTTCGGGGATTCCGCGGGCTATGTACGTACCCTGCCGCACAGAAGCGGAACCGACGGAGCCTTCGTGGCGCTCTTGCGGAGGGTGAGGTAGCCTTTCCGGCGACGGATGGGGTATGATTGGCTGAACAATAGAAACAAGCGGTGGCGGATGAACGACCAGAAAGACAGCGGAACGGGGTTCGGTCTCGACTCGCAATCCCAGGACCGGCCGAAGTTCGAGGGGTTCGGCTTCGATGAGCCGGCCGGGCAGCCGGCCCCCCTCACCAAGAAACCGCGGTCCGGGAAACTCGCCCGTCTGAGGACCGTGCTGCTCTACATCGGCCTGGCCGTGGGCGCCCTCGTCGTCGGCATGCTTCTGGCCAATTTCATCATCATGCCCCTGTTGGTGGGGGGCGAGGAGGTCGAGGTCCCCGACCTGACGAACATGAGCTTCGAGGCGGCGTCCTCCCAGTTGGTCGAAATGGGCCTCAACTACGAGAAGGTGGCCGAGGAGTACTCGGCGGACGTGCCGGCCGGGTACGTCGTCAGCCAGCGTCAGGAACCGGGGATGAACGTGCGCCCGGGCCGCATCATCGAGCTCACCGTCTCCGCCGGTTCCGAGGACGTCCGCATCCCCAACGTGACCAAGATGAGCCAGCGCCAGGCCGAGGACGTCCTGCGCCGCGCCGGGCTGGTGGTGGGCAAGGTCCGCGAAAGCTACGACCCCAACGTCCCGGAAGGCTCGGTCATCGGCCAGAACCCCGAGCCGGGGCGCGAGGTGCCGCGCGGAACCAGAATAGACCTCCTCGTCTCGCTGGGCTCCGAGGAGACCACCTTCAAGATGCCGAACCTGGTCGGCGCCGATTACCGCACCGCCGTCAGCCGCGTCTCCACCTGGGAACTGGTGATGGGGGACACCACCTTCGAATTTTCCTCCAGCATCCCGCCGGGCCACATCATCCGCCAGTCCCCCGAGGTCGGCGCGACGGTGGTCCGGGGCGACACGGTGACCGTGGTAATAAGCAAGGGCCCGCCCACCGGCGGTGAGACGGTCCCGACGCCCGAGGGTGGCGGGGAAACGCCGCCGCCGGACACCTTCTGAGGAAGGAGACAAGGGGTTTAACCGAGCTTTAGCGAGCTACGCCCCGGCGAAACCCCTTGCCTGTGATGGCCGTAAAAATCGTCCCCAGCATCCTCTCCGCCGACCAGGCCGACCTGGGCGCCGTCGTCCGCCGGTTGCTGAACGCCGGGTTGGAGACAATCCACCTCGACGTGATGGACGGCAACTTCGTGCCGCCCATAACCTTCGGCGCCAAGCTCCTGGCCGATTTGAAGGGCGCGGTGGGGGGTATTTACGACGCGCACCTCATGGTCGCCCGTCCCGAGGCGCAGCTCGAGCTCTTCGCCGAGGCGGGGGCGGACTGGATAACCGTGCACCAGGAGGCCGCGCCCCACGTCCACCGGCTCCTGAACAGAATCAAATCCCTCGGCAAAAAGGCCGGCGTCTCCATCAACCCCGGCACCCCCGTCGTTCAGCTAGAGCCGCTACTGGGCTCGGCGGACCTCTTCCTCATCATGACCGTCAACCCCGGCTGGGGCGGGCAGGGGATGATAGAAACCTGCCTGGACAAGGTGCGCTGGCTGAAGGAGCGCGTGGGCACGCCGGTTATGGTGGACGGGGGGGTCAACGAGAAAACGATGGCCAAGGTCGCGCAGTCTGGTGCGGACCTGGCCGTGGTCGGCAGCGCCCTGTTCAAGGGCGATTTGAACGAAATACTGGCCCGCCTCCGGGCCGAGGGCGCGGCCCCCTGAGCCTCGCCCCTCAACGCTCGTCTCGCAATCCCGGGGCTGACGCGTCAGCCCCTTTCCGGGCCGCCGCATGTTCGACCGCATCACAGACCGGCTCTCCGCCGTCTTCAAGAAGCTCACCGGGCGGGGGAAGCTCACCGAGGCGAACGTCTCCGACGCCCTGCGGGAAGTGCGCGTCGCCCTCCTGGAGGCCGACGTCAGCCTCGCCGTGGTGAAGGGCTTTCTGGAGGGGGTGCGGGCCGGTGCGCTGGGCGAGGCCGTCCTGGGCTCGCTGACGCCGGGGCAGCAGTTCATCGGCGTGGTGCAGCGGGAGCTGACCGCGCTCCTGGCGAAAAACGCCGGTGAATTCAACCTCCCCGTGCCGGCCACGGTGATGCTGGTGGGCCTGCAGGGGTCTGGGAAGACGACCACGGCGGCCAAGCTGGCCCGCTGGTATTCGAAACACGGCGACCGGCGCTCGCTCCTGGCGGCCTGCGACGTTCAACGCCCGGCGGCGAGGGAGCAGTTGGAAATTTTAGCCGGGCACGTAGGAGCGGAATCTTTCCCTGAAAAATTCACCGCCGACGCCGTGGGCACGGCGCTGTCCGCCAAGCGTCAGGCCGATCGGCGCAACCTGGACCTGACGGTGGTGGACACGGCGGGCCGGCTGCAGATCGACGAGCCGCTGATGGCCGAGCTGGCGGAGATGAAGGGGAAGCTGCGGCCCCAGGCGGTTTTCCTGGTCGTGGACGCCGCCTCGGGCCAGGAGGCGCTGGGCGTCGCGGAGGCCTTCCACGGGCGGCTGGGGCTGGACGGGGTCGTCGTGAGCCGGCTGGACGGCGACGCCCGGGGCGGCTGCATCCTCTCCATCGCCGGCGGCCTGGGGGTGCCCCTCCGCTTCGTCGGCACCGGCGAGAACCCCGACGACCTGGAGCCCTTCGACCCCGACCGCCTCTCCCGGCGCATCCTCGGCCTGGGCGACGTGGTGGGGCTGGTGGAGAAGGCTCGGCATGCCTTCGACGCCCGGCAGGCCGAGCGCCTGGCGGAGAGGGCGGTCAAGGGCGGCTTCGACATGGAAGACTTCGCCGAGCAGCTCCGGGGAATCCAGAAGATGGGCCGGATGGCCGACATCCTGGCGCTGGTCCCCGGCATGCGCCGGTTCGCGCAGGGGTCCGACGGGGAGGGGCTGGACCGGGGGATGAAGCGGGCGGCGGCGATAATGGACTCCATGACCCCCGACGAGCGCCGGCACCCCAACCTCATCGACGGCTCGCGGCGGCGGCGCATCGCTGCGGGCTCCGGCACGACCACCGCCGACGTGAACCGCCTCCTGGCCCAGTACCGCTCCATGGCCAAGGCCTTCGACGGGCTTTCGGGAAAGAAGGGCCGGCGGATGATGCAGCGGTTGGGGCTCGACCCCGACCGGCTCCCCGAGCTCCCGCCGGAGGCGCTCCGATGAACGTTCTGCTCCTCACCCACGATTACCCGCCGGCCAATCCCGGCGGGATGAGCTTCGGCTACCGCAACCTGATGGCCCACTGGCCGCGGGGGGCCCGCGTCGTCCTGACCCCGGCCCACCCCGACGGCCCGGCCTCGGAACGGCGGGACGGGGTGTTTGTGCACCGCATCCCGCTCAAGCCGCTTAACCTGCGCCCGTGGTACCGGACGGCCCTCCGCCTGGCTCACGAGCACGACGTCGAGCTGATTCTCTGCGGGAACGCCAGCCCCTTCCGCTACGTCGCCGACCGGCTGATGAAACGGGACCGCCTGCCCTACGTCCTCTTCTTTCACGGAAACGACCTGATGCGGCTGGCCGCGCGTATCCGCCGCTCACCCTGGCACCGTTTGAGCTGGCGCGGGACCCGGCGGCGGCTGACCGCCCTCAGCGTCAACACGCGCCACGTCGCCGGTCTCGCCGAGCGGCTCCTGGGCGTCGACACCGGGAGAATCATCGTCTCGCCCCCCGGGGTGGACGACCGTTTTCTGGGTCTCGAAATCGAGCCGCCCCGCTTCGCGCCCGGTGAGCCGGTGCGCCTGGTGACCGTGGGCCGGCTCACGCCGCGCAAGGGGGTGGACCGGGTCATCGAGTCCCTTCCGCTCCTCGTAAGCCGCGGCCACGACGTACGCTACCGCGTCGTAGGGAGGGGGGACCAGGAACCTTATAGTGAACTGGCCCGCCGCCTGGGGGTGGACGACCGGGTGAGCTTCGCCGGGTTCGTGGACGACCGGGGGCTGGAAGAGGAGCTCCGGGCCTGCGACATCTTCGTCATGGTCTCGCGCGTGATGGAGGAGGGCCGGGACCTGGAGGGCTTCGGCATCGTGTACCTCGAGGCCGGGGCGTTCAAGCGGCCCGTCGTGGCCGGTGCCACGGGCGGCGTTCCCGACGCGGTCCTCGACGGCGAAACCGGCTTTCTGGTGGGCGACCCGGACTCGGCCGGGGAGGTTGCGCAAAAAATCGCGCGCGTGCTCCGGGACCCGGAAAGGGCCCGGGCCATGGCCGAGCGGGCCTACGAGAGGGTCAACCGCGAATTCCCCTGGGAGGTGCGCGACGCGGAACTCTACCGGGAGCTCACCCGGCGGTTGAAATAACCCTGATTGTTTTTGAATTAAAAAAGGCCGACCTCGGAGTCGGCTTTTTAAAAAAATCCCCGGCGCGACCGGAACCTCTCTAAAAAACCTCGGCTATTTTAACCACCTCGGCGATGCGGTTCCGGAAACGGTGCTTGGCGTGAGCGGCCGCGTAGCCCCGGCAGGCGATTTCGACCCGCTCCCGGTCGTGGGAGCGGTAGTACTCGAGCTTTTCGAGCGCCTCCTGCGGGGTGCGGTACGTCTCGCACTCCCGCCCCACCTCGAACCACGTCTCTATGCCCCGGACGTGGTTGGTCAGCAGGAAGCCGCCGGCCCCCAGGATGCGGTAATCCCTGGCGCTCATGGAGAGCTCGATCTGGGGAAAGGCGCTGTTGCCCAGGCAGACCTTCGACCGCCCCACGAAATCGTTGTGCCGTTTATTGAAGAGCTTCAGCCCGTTCACGAGCTTCGACCGGTAGGGCCGGGCGCGGACCATGTCGAGCAGGGTCTTCCGCCGCCCGTACTCCTCGTGAAGCCCGTCCACGCTGCCCGCGAAGAATACGTCGTACCGAGTCTTCCTGCCGCCCCGCCGGAGCCGGTGAATCCGGTCGCAGCCCTCGGACAGCCAGTAGACGTGGGGGTTGCCGGAGCGCTCCCGGAATTCATCCAACTGGCCCTTGGCGATGGTGAACCAGAAATGGCAGCCGCGCATCAGCGGCATCAGGTGGTCCCAGGCGGCCGCGTCGGGCTGCACGTCCACGTTCCAGAAGCTCGTCAGGGCCGTCTCGCGCAGCTCCCCGACGATTCCGCAGTAGGGGAGGCTCCGGCTCATGAAGATGAGGTCGGGTCGGCGTGACCGGGCCAGCCCGAGGAACTTCTCCGGCCTCTCCACCTTCGGGTCGTGAACGCCCACGAGCTCGTGTCCCAGCTCCTCGAAGGCGTTCCTGACGTACACCCCCGTCATCCTGTCCCGCCGGGGGAATCCCAGTAAAACCCTCATTCCCGAACGCTCCCGTGCCGGGTAATCATTCCAGGCGTCGTCGCAGGTAGCGGTTGTAGACCACCGCCGCGGGGTTGTGTCCCGTCACCCGGTCCTTGGCGATGAGCGTCACCACGGGGACCGACGAGCCCAGGCCCAGAAGGGCGTCATGCCCCACGCAGAGGCCGACGGAGCCGATGAGGCCCACGCCGTCCTCTTCGAGCTGCGCCGCCTGGCCCAGGGGGTTGCAGCTGGACTCGTCGGCGTCCCCATGAATCCGCGGATGGCCCAGCTCCTCTTTAGATAAAGCGCCCAGCTTGCAGCAGGCCGAGGCGACCTCGAAGCCGCGCCGCTCCAGGAACCCGGCGATGACGGCCGCCTCCTCGGCGGAGCCGATGCAGAAGGCGAGCCCGATTTTCTTCAGGCCCAGCTTCTGCGCCAGCAGGGCGAACTCCTCGATTCGGGTCAGGCGGCAGTAGCCCTCCGCCTCCACCTGCGCCGCGGCGTCGAAAAGGGGGCGCAGCTCCGGCGTGTACCGGGCGGCCATCTCCTCTTGAGAAAAACCGCCGCAGTTCAGGCCCTCCCCGCAGCGGCGCCCGTATTCACACTCGTGACAGCGCATGTCCCCGCTCT
The DNA here is from genome assembly GCA_964577465.1 of uncultured bacterium. Lineage (GTDB taxonomy): Bacteria > RBG-13-66-14 > RBG-13-66-14 > RBG-13-66-14 > RBG-13-66-14 > RBG-13-66-14. The sequence continues at coordinate 110,171 of CAZNZF010000001.1, forward strand.
ACTTCAACGAGTAGTAATCGAGCTCCCAGAGCCATTCGGAGTTGTAGTCGTCGTCATCCCCGTCGATGGACACCCGGACTATACCCACGTTTTCCCCAAACCAGTAGTTCTCCTGGTACTCCGAATCGGACTCCTCGTCGGCCTTGTTCACCCCCACCAGGACCAGTCCGTCGAAATGCCCGGCCGGCAGGTCGAACTCCTCGTCCGTCCCCATTATATGAGCGAACCAGACCTGACCGTCGTCGTCGGTGAACGTCCACTCTGTATCTACCTCGATGGGCGTCTTGAGGTAGGTTCGCCAGTTCTCCTCGTCCGCGGGCTTGGCCTGGAACTCGCCGTCGGCGGTGTGGCGCCAGAGCCACTCCTCCGTCGTGTCGCCCCAGTTCAACTCCACTTGCCACGCGCCGTCCTCCTGTCCGATTACCTTCCAGTTCAGCGGGTCGCCGTCTTCGGGCAGGTCCCAGGCGTAGTCCCACTCGTTGCCCTGGGCCAGGGGGACGTAGGCGTCCGTAGGGTTGGGCTCGGGCTCGGGGGTGGTGTTGGTGTCGCAGCCGGCGAAGAGGGCCGCCAGAACGGCCACGGAAAAGAGAAGCGTCCTTTTCATCGAAACCTCGCGGTGGGATTAATTTTACCGCACGATGATACCAAGCCCGCCCCGCACTGGCAAGCCCCGCACTTGACACGCATGCCGCAGCGCGGGATATAATGGGAATGTACTGAGCACTCACCCCGCGAGGCGGCATGCGACCCATCCTGACCCTCCTGCTCCTGGCGGCCGTCCCCACGGTGTCGAACGTAGCGCCGGGGCGCTGGGTCGAGGACCGCCCCGGCGGGGCGCCCACCGAGCACCCCACCGTGACCATGTCCGACGAGGAGGTCAGCGTCTTCTTCTGGGAGGACGTCGTCCTGGTCGAGACGTGGTACGACATGACCAGCACGGGGGCCGACGGCCCGACCCCGATGATGCTGCCCATGTACTTCATCTACCCCGACCAGGGCCCGGACGCGGACTTCGAGCCGTGGGTGCGGGTCAGCGTGAACGGGGAGGAGCTGGAAACGCGGGCCTACCTGCGGCCCCAGTTCGACGAGGCGGGGGAGTGGTCGGCGACGATGGTCATGGCGCTCTTCCGGTACGACTTCCCCGAAAATTCCACCACGCGGCTCGTCGCCACCTACCTGGCGCCTTACGTGTGGCGGGGGAACGGCGGCTGCTTCGAGTACCCCCTGGGCACGGGGGGCGGCTGGCACTCCCCCATCGGCCACGGCAAGTTGTACCTGCGTCCGGGGCCGGGGACCGACTGGGACGTGGTGGAGGATTTCGGCCAGAAAGAGCTGCCCGAGCCGACCTTCGACGGTGAGACGGCCGTCTGGGAGTTCACCGACCTGGAGCCACCGCCGGACACCTGCTACTGGCTCAGGGTGAAGGGGCCTTAATCAGTTTGGTGTTCCAAATTGGGAGGAACGCCGATAAGCAACCATATCCGCAGGATGAATTATCGAGAGCGGGGTAACGCCCCGCTTCTTTTATCGGACGCGGAACCTTGACCGGCGGGCGTTCCCGCTTCACCGAGGGGGTCCATCGGTCCCTGGTACACATCTTGCGTTCAAGGAAGCGCAACACTTTCCCCATTTAAACCGGTAATCCCCCCGCGAGGAATATGAAAAACGAAGCGAAGCGAGTTGCGCCCCGGCGAACCGAGCGAAGCGAGCTACGCCCCCGGCGAAACGTACTCATCATAGACGACGAGGAAGACCTCCTGGAGCCCCTGACCCTGGGCCTCGAGCAGCTCTCGCCGGAGTTCAGCTACACCGCCACCTCCGACCCGGTGGAGGGGATGGTGCTGCTCGACCGCAACCCGGTGGACATCCTGGTCACCGACATGATAATGCCCTACGTCACCGGCCTGGACATCATCGAGCAGGTCATCAACCATTTCCCACGGACCGCCTGCATCCTGATGACGGCCTACGGCTCGGCGGACATCGAGCTGATTCTGGACGAGTACTCGGTCAACTACGTCGAGAAACCGCTGGACCTGGATGTGCTCCACCGGATGATCGTCAGCCTGAGCCGTGAACCCAAGGCCGTCACCGATCTCAGCGTGGTCACCCTTCCCACCTTCGTCCGGGTGCTGGCGGCGAAGGAGCTGACCTGCCGGGTCGACATCGAGTGCGAGGAGAAGAAGAGGAACGGGACACTGTTCTTCTCGCGGGGGGAGCTCTTCCACGCCAAGCTCGCCAATCTGTCGCCCGAGGCGGCGGTGGTGGCCATGCTGACCTGCGAAAAGGCGAAGATAACCATCCACCAGCTCAAGCACCCCTTCCACCGGAAAATCCATCGGAGCCTGGAGGAGATTCTGCACGTAACGTCGGGAGAGGAAGAGGGACCCTTCGCCGCCATCGGCGGTGCGGATTCCCCCGACCAGACCGAAAACGGCTACGCCAACACCCAGGACCTCATCGGGCTGCTTTCTGCGGGCGTCACCCTGCGCTACAACCTGCTCCAACGGAAGGGATGAGACCGGTCCAGACGCGAAAAAGGAACGCCCGGCGGCGTTCCCATCAATAAAGGCAAGGGGCTTAAGCCCCTTGTCTATTTATTTCGGGTTACAGCTCCAGGAAGGCCTTGAGCTTGTTCGAGCGGGTGGGGTGCCGCAGCTTGCGCAGCGCCTTGGCTTCGATCTGTCGCACGCGCTCGCGGGTGACGTTGAAGATGGTCCCGACCTCGTCCAGGGTGCGCGGGCAGCCGTCGCCCACGCCGAAGCGGAAGCGCAGGACCTTCTCCTCGCGGCGGGTCAGGGTCGAAAGAACACTCTCGATCTGCTCGCTCATGAGCATGAAGGCCGCGGAGCGCGCCGGGCTCACCGTGTTCTTGTCCTCGACGAAATCGGCGAGGTGGGAGTCCTCCTCCTGCCCGATGGGGGTCTCCAGGGAGATGGGCTCCTGGGCGATTTTCAGGATGCGGCGGACCTTGTCGGCGCTCATGCCGAGCTCGTCGGCGATTTCGGTGGGGGTCGGCTCGCGCCCCAGCTCGTGCAGGAGCTGGCGGCTGGTGCGGATGACCTTGTTGATGGCCTCTATCATGTGCACCGGGATGCGGATGGTGCGGGCCTGGTCTGCGATGGAGCGCGTGACGGCCTGGCGTATCCACCACGTGGCGTAGGTGGAGAACTTGTAGCCCTTCTTGTAATCGAACTTGTCCACCGCCCGCATCAGGCCGATGTTGCCCTCCTGGATGAGGTCCAGGAAGTGGAGGCCGCGGTTGGTGTACTTCTTGGCGATGGAAACGACCAGCCGGACGTTGGAACGGACCAGGGTCATCTTGGCCTCGTGTACCTGCTGACGCCCCTCCCGTATCCGCTTGACCACGTCGCGCAGATCGTCGGTGGTCATGCCGACCTGCCGCTCGACCTGGCGGACCTTCTCGGCGGCCTTGGTGAGCCGCTGCACAGTCCGGGCCAGCCCCTCCTCGTCGGTGGAGAGCCGCTTCATCAGCCCGGCGGCCAGGGGGTTCTTCACGGTGATGTTGTCGGAGATGGCCTCGGCCTCGTCGAGGTCTATCCCAAGCTTCTTCGTCGTCTGCTCCAGGTCGCGCTGCTTGAGGTTGATGAGGCGCAACAGGTCGATGATGCGGTCGGCGAAACGGTTTATCTGCAGGGGGGAGAACTGCACGTCCAGGAGCTTCTCCCGGATGGCAACCTCACCGGCCGAGATGAGCTCCCCGTCGGGCTCCCGATTCTCCTGCTTCGCCTCGGTGAGCTCGGTCATTATCCGCTGGTGCTCGGTGTAGGTCTCGGCCAACAGCTTGCAGGTGCGGCGGATGTACTCTTTCTGCTTGTAGAGCGGAAGGCGTCCCTCCGCATTTATCTTGACCACTTTCTCGATTTTGAGGTCGCCCTGGCGGAGCTTTTCGGCGAGGGCCTCCAGGTCCCGATGGGTGGAATAAACGCTGAATACCGCGTCCTGGATAACGTTCTGACCGCTCTCGATTCCCTTGGCCAGCTCGATTTCACCCTCCCGCGACAGGAGGGGGACGCGCCCCATCTCGCGCAGGTAGAGGCGGACCGGGTCGTCGGTGCGTATCTTTTCCACGTCCGCCAGTGCGTCGGCGTACTCCCGCGCCAGGCTGACCTCGGCCCCCGCCTTGACCGTCTTGGGCAGCTTGGCCTTGGACGTGTCCACGATGTCGATGTCCAGCTCGTCGAAGAGCATCAACAGCTCGTCGATCTGTTCGGGGCTGACCACGTCCGAGGGCAGGGCGTCGTACAGCTCCGAGTAGGTGAGCTGGCCCTTCTCCTGGCCCAGAACGATCAGTTTCTCGATGCTCTCGCTGGCGGGGATGTCGTGGAGGTTGTGCTTTACCTCGGTGTCTTCGGACTCCTCGATCTCGTCGTCGAAGCTGCCGTCGTCGTCGTCCTTCACGGGTTCCTCCAAACCGAACCGGTTGCCGTATCTTCAAGAGCGGGCAATGATAAGAAAATACCTGTAGCGAAACAAGGGGGATTTCCGGGGGGTTATCGGGGATTGTGAAAGTAATAACTCGCGGAAGATAAATAAGTTACATTTTATTTTGCGACCCGCACCACTAAAAAAGCCGCATTTTTTACTCACGGTAAGTATAGCCGGAGTCGAACTTAAATTCCAAGGAATCCCCCGACGTTAACCCTTTTAAGTCAACGAGATGACGTTAAAATGACACGGCAGCGGCCGGGAGGGCCCGACCGAATTGCGTAATGCTATGTAATTATACGACTTCTACTGACGCAAAATCCGCGCGTCTACTCCTCCTCCACCTTCAGGCCGTCGATGCGGGCCAGGAGCTTCCGGTAGCGCTCCTCGTCCCCCCTCCGGTACGCCTCCTTCAGCTCCGCCTTCAACCGGATGATCTCGGTCTCGAGGTTGCGGCGGCGGAAGGCGCCCAGGCAGTCCACGACGGCCCTCTCCCGCTCCTCCTCGTCCAGTTCCATCGCCATCACCCGAAAGAAGGCCTCCCGCACGGTCGGTTCCAGCTTCTGTGCCGCGGGGCCGACGTCGGCGAGCCTCCCCTCCCGAACCGCCTCGTAGGCAGGCTCCACGGCGGGGCGGATGGATTCGGGGAATTCCACCGGCCGGATTTCCCCGACCACCCGTCCGGCCCGTTCCCGGTCGTTGAACAGGAGGAAGAGGAGCAGCCGCACGCCCTGATCGAGAGGGGCCGGCCTGACCCGCCTCGACGCGGCGCCCCGGTCGCCGGAGGCCGCCCTCGTCTCGCGGACGGCGCTCCGCAGAGCCTGGCGCAGGGATTTGTTGCTCACCCCGAGCTTGTCGGCGAAGCGGTCGATGAGCACGTCCCGGGCTATGCTCCCCGTGAGGACGAAGAGGTGCCCGGCCAGCTCCTCGATGAGCTTTCCCCGGCCGAGGGCTTCCGCCGGGTCGTGCCGGTCGAGGAGCGTGCGGACGAGGAACTCCTCCAGCCCGAGGGCGCCGTCGAGGACCGCGGACAGCGCGGCGGGGCCTTCCTCCCGAATCACGTCGTCGGGGTCCTTCCCCGAGGGGGGGGTGGCCACCCGCACCGCCAGCCCGGCGTTGACCAGGTGCAACAGGGAACGGAGGGCGGCCGCTTGTCCGGCGGAATCGCCGTCGAAGAGCACGACCACACCTTTATTGGCGGCAAACCGGCCCAGGAGCTTGGCCTGCTCCTCTGTGAGCGCGGTGCCCAACGGGGCGACCGCCGCGGCGAACCCGGCGCCGTGGAGGCTGACCACGTCCAGGTAGCCCTCGACCAGCAGGGCCGGGGAATCGCGCAGGGCCTTGCGGGCCAGGTCCAGGCCGTAGAGCACCGAGCCCTTGTGGTAGGTCGGCGACTCCGGCGAGTTGACGTACTTGGGGGTATCGGGGGCGTCGGATAGGTCCCGGCCGCCGAAGCCGATGACCCGGCCCCGCGGGTCGCGGACGGGGAAGACCAGCCTGTCCCGCAGCCGGTCGTAGAGCCCGCCCGACTTGCCCCGCGTACAGAGCCCGGCTGCCAGGAGAAGCTCGGGTCGGACGCCGTCCTTGGGGAGCCGCTTGGCCAGGAAATCCCACTCGGGCGGCGCGTAGCCCAGGCCGAAGGCGGCCTGCATCTCCGCGGAAACCCTGCGCCGAGCGAGGAACTCGCGGCCCTTGACCCCGGCCGCCGAGGTCAACAGGCGCTGGTAGAGCGTGGTCGCCCGTTCGAGGGTCCGGTAGGCGTCGTCCCGCTCCCCGCGGCGCTCCCCGGTGCGGTCCGCGGTCTCGGTGATTTCGACGTTGAACTTGCGCGCCAGATGCCGCACCGCTTCGAGGAAGTCCATCTTCTCTATTTCCATGACGAAGCTGAACACGTCGCCGCCCACGCCGCAGCCGAAGCAGTGGTAGAACTGGCGCACGGCGTGGACGTTGAAGGAAGGGGTCTTCTCCTCGTGGAAGGGGCAGAGGCCGACGTAGTTCTGGCCGCGGCGCTTGAGCTGGACGTACTCGCCCACCACGGTGACGATGTCGGCCGCCCGTCGGACCCGTTCGAGGCTGGCGTCGTCTATAGCCATTTACTTCAGCTCCACCTCGGTGACGCCGATTCCGCCAAACTTGGGCTCCGCCGCGGCGAAGGCCCGCACGTGGCGATGGTCCTTCAGGAAATCCAAAATGGCGAAGCGCAGCGCCCCGGTCCCCCGGCCGTGGATTACGCGGACGGCGGCGTGCCCGGCCAGGGCGGCGTCGTCCAGGTACTTGTCCAGAATCTCCAGGGCCTCCTCGACCCGCTTCCCCACCAGGAGCAGCTCGGAGGGGACGTAGCGGTCGGGGACCTCCGCGCTCTCCCTGGAGGAGACGGGGCGCGCGTCGTCCACCTTCGTCAACTTATTCACGGGGACCGTCATCCGGACCGCGCCCATGGCGATGACCGCCCGGTCGCCCTTGATTTCAAGAAGGTCTGAGGCGGTGCGGGTGCCGTCCAGACGCACCCGGTCGCCGACGGCGAGATCCCCGGTATCGGCCGGGGTGCGCTCCTTTTCGGTGAACCGCCGCTTCAGCTCGTCGCGCTGCCGTTTCAGCCTTTCCCGGGGACGGGAGAGACCGGCGTCGGTGGGGGCCCGCCCCCTCTCGCGCAGGAGGCGGGCCGCCGCCTCGGTTTCCTGCTCCACCCGCGCCAGCTCATCCTCCAACGACCGCCGAATGGCCTCCAGCTCCGCCGTCTTCCCCCCCTCGACCAGGGCGATGCGCTCGGCCGTCTCCCGGCGGACGCGCTCCAGCTCCTCCCGCAGATGGGAACCCTCCTCTTCGGCGGAACTCCGTCGCAGCCGCTCGTCCTCCAACTCGGCGATGAGCCGGTCCAGGCGCAGGTATTCCTCGTCGAGGTAGCCCTCGGCCTCGGAGACCAACCCGTCGTCCAGCCCGAGGCGGCGGGCCATCTGGAGGGTGTTGGAAGCCCCCGGCGTGCCGATGCTGACCCGGTAGAGCGGGGCCAGGGTTTCGGGGTCGAAGGCCACCTGGGCGTTCTCCATGCGCGGCGCGCCGTAGACGAAGCCCTTGAGGGAATCGTAGTGGCTCGTGGCCACCGCCCAGGCCCCGGCCTGCTGCAGGCGCGAGAGAACCGCCATAGCCAGGGCGGCCCCCTGGTCCGGGTCGGTGCCGGTGCCGATTTCGTCCAGCAGGACCAGGGAGCCCGGCCCCACTGCGGAAAAAATCTCGCCCAGCCGCTGGATATGGTAGCTGAAGGTGGAGAGGTCGCCCTCCACGGACTGCTCGTCGCCGATGTCGGCCAGGACCGAGGAGCGCAGGCCGACGGCGGAGTCGGGGCTCACCGGAATCGGCAGGCCGCTCTGGACCATGACCGTCAGCAGGCCGAGGGTCTTGAGCGCCACGGTCTTGCCGCCGGCGTTGGGCCCGGTGATGAGCAGTACGTCGTAGACGCCGCCCAGCTCGAGGTCCACGGGCACCACCTCCCCGGCGGGGTGGTGTAAAAGGAGCACGGGGTGCCGGGCCGCCAGGAGGCGGGTGGGCCCTTCCTCGGTGAGCTCGGGGACGGCGCCGCCGAGCTTGTTCGCCAGACGGCCCTTCGCCTGCGCCAAGTCCAGCCGGGCGACGAGGCCGTAATCCAGCTCCAGGTCGTCGAGCCGGTTGCGCGCCAGCTCGCTCAGCTCGCCGAAAAGGCGCGCGACCTCCTCCAGTTCCGCGCGGAGGATGGCGGCCAGCTCGTTGTTCTCCTCGACCACGGCCAGGGGCTCCACGTAGAGCGTCGTCCCCGACTTGCTCTGGTCGTGGACTATTCCGGCCACCCGACTGCGGAAATCGCGCAGGACCGGGATGACGAAGCGCCCGTCCCGCTGGGTGACGACCCGCTCGCCTACGGAGTCGTCCATCCCCGGCGAGGAGACCATTTCCAGCAGGCGGTCGTTGATTTTGCGGCGGAGCCTCTCCTCGTCGCGGCTCAGGCGCTTCAGGAGGGGCGAGGCGTCGGGCTTGACCGAGCCGTCCTCCTCGAGTACGCCGCCGATGGCGTCGCGGAGGTCGTCCAGGGGCAGGATATCGCCGACGATAGAGGCCAGACCGGGGTAGAGGTCGGCGTCGGGCCGCTTCTGGCGCAGACCGGCCGCGACCACCGCCAGGAAGTAGAGCTCCAGCAGGGGTCCGGCCTCGAGGGTCGCCCCCGGGGGGGCCAGGCTCCGGAACACGGGCCGGAGGTCCTCGTGATGTCCGATGGGGAGCGGGGAATCGGTCGCCAGGAGCCGGCGCGCCTCGTCGGCCAGGGCCAAACTTGCCTGAACTTCGGAAAGAGCGGTCGCCGGGCGCAGCGCGAGGGCCAGCTCCCGGCCGGCGTGCGTCTGGGTCGCCCCGGCAAGCTCGGCGAGGATTTTCGGGAAGTCCAGGAGTTTTTCGCTGAATTCCTCGAAAGCCATGCGTATATCCGCGACGACTGAATCTTAAAAAAGGGCGGACGACCGCCCGGCGGGAAAGGGGTGCGGTCCGGCGGTCAGGAGAGGAGCCCGGTGAGCTCCCCGATGGCGTTCTTCGTGGCCCGGCGGTAGGGGCGGCTGCGCGGAAAAACGGCGGCCAGGACGTAATCCACGCCGTCCATGAGGAAGAAGCGGAAGCAGTACTTCATCCCCCCCACGGACGTGGCCAGAATCTCATCCAGCTCGACCCCGGAGGAGTCCCGGCGGAGCTCGGCGATGGGGGTCTGGAGCTGGAGGGAGATGAGGTTGAGGAGGTCCACGTGCCCACCCCGGCCCCAGGAGCAGATGACGAGCCCGTCCTCGCCCACCAGGGCGACCTCCTCGAAGGCCGATTTCGCCGGGGGCGTAGCTCGCTTCGCTCGGTTTTCCCCGATGCGCGTCAGTACCGCGGCGATGCGGTCGTAGAGGCTTTCCGTCAACGGGACCTCCTTAGAGCAGCTCCCCGCGCCCTCTTCGTCGGCAATCCAGTCCCGTAGGGGCGACCGTCCACGGTCGCCCGCAGACGGATAATCCGTCTTGCCCCAACCTCACAGCAGCTCCCCGCGCCCGGATTTCCGGTAGATGTGGAAGAAGAAAGGTCCTCCGGCCAGGGCCAGCGCCGCCCCCAGCGGCAGGGACGGCAGATGGAGGTACACCAGGGCCAGCCGCACGAGGTTGTCCGCGGCTAATACTAGCACAGCCCCCACCAGGGCCGCCAGCGGGAACATGCGCCTATGCCCGGCGCCGACGGTCACGCGGACCAGGTGCGGGGCCACCAGACCGACGAAGGGAACGATGCCGGCGAAGGCGGTCACTGCAGCGGTGGCGAGCGCGGCGGCCAGGAGGATACCGCGACGGGTTCGCGCGAGCTCCACGCCCAGGGAGTGGGCCTGCGCCTCCCCCAGGGCCATGGCGTCCAAGGCCGGGGCGCGCAGGAAGAGGTACACCCCGGAGGCGGCGACGAGAACGGCCGTGATTGCGAGCGGCCACCACTCCACGTAGGGGGTGGATAAATCGCCCAGGAGCCAGGCCAACACCGCCCCCTGGCTGAACACCGGCAGCCAGGCCAGAATGACCAGAATCACGCCCGACAGGGTGGCGTTGGTCACCACGCCGGCCACGATGAGCCCCGAGCGCGAGCCCCTCTCCCGTCCGGCCAAGCCCCAGACGGCGAGCGCCGCGCCCAGACCCCCGCCGAAGGCGAAGAGCTGGCGGCCGAGGCTGCCTAGGAGCCCCGCGCCCAGGCCGAGGAGCGCCGCCAGAGCGACGCCCGTCCCGGCCCCGGCGCTGACGCCGGTGAGGAAGGGGTCGGCCAGGGGATTGCGCGTCAATCCCTGCAGGGCGGCTCCGGCCATACCCAGGGCCGCGCCCACCAACAGGCCCAGGAGGGTCCGTCCGAGACGCAGGACGAAGATGCCCGTGAGCAGCGGGTCGGAGCCCGCGAGGAGCCGGGCGCACTCGCCGGGGCCGAGACCCGGTCCCACGAAAAGACCGACGAAGATCCCGCCCGCGCCGAGAAGAACCAGAAACGCCACGGATGCGCGTCTATTCGCCGGCGGCGTAGCTCGCTTCGCTCGGTTCATACGCGACCAATCCTACGGGCCGCCGGGGCGTCAAGTCAAGTGTCGCGGCTTCGACCGCAGACTAACGAGGAACCGTATACAAAAAACCAAGACATCGGGCCTTGGTCGGTCGTGTTTCGTTCGATCTATTTTCGGGATTGGGCACCGTCCGCGTAAAGCCTCGGCCGGTTCGGTCTCGCCGGGCTTCCCGCTCAGCTCCGCAGAAGGTTTAACAGCCGGTTCAGCTTCCTATCCCGGGAGAGCTTGCGGTGGTTGAATTTCCACGCGTACTCGGCGAGGTACAGGGGGAGACGGTTGTAGCGGATTCCGCCCCTCCCGACCAGGTTTTCCTTGAGGTAGGACCAGAAGCTCGTGAGCAGTTCAATTTGACCTTCTGCTCCAATTTGACACACTTCATTCACACACCCCTCTTCGGATTCGCCCTTGGGCAGCCACCGCACGATGGACAGGGAGACGGGCTCCGACTTCATTTTCGACAACAGGAGCGACCGGCCCTCGGCGGGCAGCGCCGTTGCGTAGACCGTTTTACCCTGTACTATTAAAATATAGAGAGGCCGTTTACGCGTATTTTCCAACGGAAAAGCACTTGAAACGCTTTCAAGGGCTTCTTCCGTATGCCTCGTTAAAATACCTTGTTGGGATTCCGTTATCGCCCGGCGGAGAACCTGTAGTGACCTCAATACACGGCGTCTTTCTATATGCGTTTCAGTCGCAATATAATTACTGCTATTGTCATTGATAAACTGTCGAATAATCGCCTCCCACTGCTCCGTGCGCAACCTGAGCGGAAGCTGATCCGGCTTCCACTCGTACCGACAGGCGCTGCACATGAGCTTGTCCCGGCGTACGCGGTACAGTTTAGAGTTTCCGCACCTGGGGCATATACTATTGGAAATCATAGCGATATGGGTGGCTGAACTGGAACTATGTCAATATGATACGCATAACTGGGCACAGATTCCGAATGTTATATTAGTATGACCCCGGTGTCAACTATTGTCTGCACCTCTTGACAACGAGGACGCCCGCTGGTAGTTTTTACGGCTTGCTAAGTGCAACTTGTATACCAGAGGCCGGTGTGTCTAAATTCCAACTAGTAACCGACTACGCCCCCAAAGGGGACCAGCCCACGGCCATCGACGCGCTCGTCAATGCGCTCGATGAGGGCAAGAAGTACAACGTCCTCCTCGGCGTCACCGGCTCGGGCAAGACCTTCTCCGTGGCCAACGTGGTCGCGCGGGTCAACCGCCCCACCCTCGTCATCAGCCCCAACAAGACCCTGGCGGCCCAGCTCTACTCCGAGTTCAAGACCCTCTTCCCCTACTCGGCCGTGGAGTACTTCGTCAGCTACTACGACTACTACCAGCCCGAGGCCTACATCCCCTCCACCGACACCTACATCGAGAAGGACTCCAGCATTAACGAGCAAATCGACAAGCTGCGCCTCTCCGCCACCGCCTCCCTCCTTAGCCGGCGCGACGTCCTCATCGTGGCGTCCGTGTCCTGCATCTACGGCATCGGCACCCCCGAGGACTACGAGGCGATGAGCGTGAAGCTCTTCTCGGGCGACCACTTCGAGCGGGACGAGCTCCTGGAAAAGCTCGTGGACATCCAGTACACGCGCAACGACATCGATTTCAGCCGCGGCCACTTCCGCGTGGCCGGCGACATCGTGGACGTCTACCCGGCCTACGGCGACACCGGCCTGCGCGTCGAGTTCTTCGGCGACGAGATCGACCGCCTGTCGGTCATCGACCCGCTCACGGGGAACCGCATCAACGACCTGGCGACGTTGACCGTCTTCCCCGCCCGCCACTTCGTCAGCCAAACCTGGCGCCTGGAGCGGGCCATCCGCTCCATCGAGCAGGAGCTCGAGGAACGCCTCGTCGAGCTGAAAGGCGCGAACAAGCTCCTCGAGGCCCAGCGCCTGGAAAGCCGCACACGCTACGACCTGGACATGCTGCGCGAGGTGGGCTACTGCAACGGCATCGAGAACTACTCCCGCCACCTGGGCGCCCGGCCGCCGGGCAGCCGCCCCAACGTCCTGCTGGACTTCTTCCCCAAGGACTGGCTCCTGGTCATCGACGAGAGCCACGTGGCCCTGCCCCAGCTCCACGGGATGTACAACGGGGACTACTCGCGCAAGAGCACGCTGGTGGAGCACGGCTTCCGCCTGCCCTCGGCCCTGGACAACCGGCCGCTCAAGTTCGAAGAGTTCGAGGGCATGGTGAACCAGGTCATCTACACCTCGGCCACGCCCAGCGCCTACGAGATGGAGCACGCCGCCGAGAACGGCATCGTCACCGAGCAGATAATCCGCCCCACCGGCCTGGTGGACCCCGAGATACAGGTCCGGAGCTCCGAGGGGCAGGTCGACGACCTGATGACGGAAATTCGGGAGCGCATCGCCATGGGCCACCGGACCCTGGTGACCTGCATGACCAAGCGCATGGCCGAGGACCTGGCCGAGTACCTCTCCGAAGCGGGCATCACCTCGCGCTACCTGCACTCCGAAATCGACACCATCGAGCGGGTGGAAATCATCCGCGGCCTCCGGCTGGGCGAATTCGACGTCCTGGTGGGGATCAACCTGCTACGCGAGGGGCTGGACCTGCCCGAGGTCTCCCTGGTGGCGATTCTGGACGCGGACAAGGAGGGCTTCCTGCGGAACGCGCGCAGCCTCATACAAACGATAGGCCGATGCGCCCGAAACGTCAAGGGCCGCGTGGTCATGTACTGCCGCGACGGCAGGCCAAGCGGGGCCATGCGTGAGGCCATCGGGGAAACCGAGCGCCGCCGTGACATCCAGCTGGCCTACAACGAAAAGCACGGCATCGTGCCGAAGACCATCGTCAAGACCCTCGAGGCCGTGCGCGCCGGGACCACCGTCGCCGACTCCCGGACCGCCGAGTCGGAGCACGCCATCCAGGCCGAGAAGATGGAACGGGCCCTGGGGCAGCTCGACACCCTGGAGCGTATCCGCCAGCTCGAGCAGGAGATGCTCGTGGCGGCCGAAAGCCTGGAGTTCGAAAAAGCGGCCGCACTGCGCGACCGCATCAAGGCCCTGGCCAAGGAGATGGACCGGAAGGCCTGACGAAGGCCATGAGAACCGCAGCCGTCCCTTCATGGGCGAAAAGGAAGAGCTGGCGGGATTATGCCCGCGCCGCATACAGCCATGAGCGACGAGGATACGACCGAACGGGAAAGAAAATGGCAGAAGGTCCTGGGGGCCGGGCTCTTCCTGGTCTTCTTCCTGGGGCTCACGCTGGGGCCGCAGCTCTTCCCCGAGTTCTTCGCCCAAAACTTCTCCGGCGAGAAGCTCTTCGGCACGTTCGCCCGGCCGGTCCACGCCGTTTACGCCATGTTCGGGGGGCTGGCGGCCTTCCTCGGGGCGCCGTTCCTCTTCGGCGCGCTCATCGTCAAGTCGGTGAGGAAGGTGAGCCCCAAGTGGTACAATCTGACATACTTCGGCGCGGTCATTTTTTCAATCGCCTCCTTGGGGCTCATCATCGGTTTCGTCTACCACTGCGCGGGGTACGTAAAGCTCTACTACGGCAATTCGTTCGTGGCGGATAACTTCGCCTTCATCATCTGGGCCTACTTCCTCCTGCTGGGCGTCTTGCGGGTGGTCGTGACGTTGCGGAAAAAGTAAAGCGGAACCTCGTCTGCGTCGTTCTTCCAGACCAAAGGACGCTGCGCCCGCTTTCCTGGCTCTCTTCCACGGGGCCTTCGCCGTGGAGGGGCCGGAATGTGAAAGAGCGGCCGCCCTGCGCGTCCGCATCCAGGCCCTGACGAAAGAGACGGAACAGAAAGCCTGACGAAAGGGGTTACCATGAGAATCGCCGCGATACTGCTCGCCTGCCTGCTCTTCCTGGCCTGCGAGGAGGAGCCCGTGACGTCCATCGACGGGGCCTGGGAGGGCGCCATAACCGTTCAGGGCATGGAAATCGGCTTCACGGTGAAGTTCGCCACCGTGGAGGGCGAGCTGACCGCCGTCATGGACATCCCGTCGCAGATGGCCTACGGCCTGCCGCTTTCAAACGTGAGCTTCGACGGCACACAGGTTCACTTCGAGCTGGACTCCCCCGCGGGCCTGGCCGTCCACGAGGGGACGCTGGCCGAGGACCGGATTTCCGGCTCGTTCACGCAGGGCGGCGCCGAGGGCGAGTTCCACCTGGAGCGCGTGGTTCCTGAAGAGCTGCCCTACGACACCGAGGAGGTCCACGTCGAGGCCGCTCCCGAGGTGACCCTGGCCGGGACGCTCTCCCTGCCGCGGACCGAGGGGCCCCACCCCGCCGTCATATTAATCACCGGCTCCGGGCCGGAGAACCGCGACGAGGAGGTCTTCGGCTTCAAGCCGTTCAAGCTCCTGGCCGATTACCTCACCCCCTTGGGCGTGGCCGTGCTGCGCTGTGACGACCGCGGCGTGGGCGGCTCCACCGGCGCGGATGCCGACGTCACCACGGTGGACCTGGCCGACGACGTCGCCGCCGAGATGGATTTCCTGGCGAAGCGGACCGATATAGACCCCGGTCGGATTGGGCTCCTGGGCCACAGCGAGGGCTCCATCATCGCCGGCATGGTGGCGGCCCGGACCGGCAGGCCCGCCTTCGTCATCCTCATGGGCGGCCCGGCCTTCGACGGCGCCGAAATCGTCAAATCCCAGTTGGTGGCGCTCTCCCGCGCCGAGGGCGCCACGGATGAGGAAATCGCGAAAAGCCTCGACATGGAGGAACGAATTTTTACCGCCCTGCGGACCGGCGGGGACCTGGAAGGGCTCAAGGGAGAGGTCGCGGAGCTCATGCGCGAGTCCATCGCCGGCCTCTCCGAGGAGGAGCGCGCCGCCATCTCCGACGTGGACGCCTACGTGAATTCGACCGTCGAGGCGCAATTCGCCGCCGTGCAGAGCCCCTGGTTCCGCTTCTTCATGGACTACGACCCCGCGGGCGACCTGGCGAAAATCACCTGCCCGCTCCTGGCGGTCTGGGGCGAGTTCGACCTCCAGGTTCCCGCCGAGGAGAACCGCGCGCGGATGGAGGAGGTCCTGTCCAAGGCGGGCCACACCGACTACACCCTGGAAATCCTCCCCCGGGCCAACCACCTCTTCCAGGAGACAGAGACCGGCGCCTTCAGCGAGTACGCCGAGCTCCCCCAGGAATTCGCCCCCGGCTTCCCGGACTTAATCTCCGGCTGGCTGCTGCCCCGGGTGGGCATCCCCCAATAGTCCGTCCGTCCGCCCGATGCGAACGCCCCCCCCCGCGGGGGCGTTTTGCCGTTTACACGCGCCCCGGGGGACCGTATACTCTCCCCGTTAATAAAACCGCAAAGGAGCACCGTGCGCGAAGACCTGGACCGGCTCATGGAAGAGCGGGGGATAGACTGGCTCTTCATCGAGGGGGGGAACGGGGACAACCCCGCCATGCACTACCTCCTGGGCAACGCCCCCATCGGCTACTGCTCGCTGTGGAAGCCCCGAGGCGGCCGGGCGTACCTCTTCACCGGCCCCTTCGAGCGCGAGGAGGCCAAGAAGCTGCCCTTCACCGCCGTGGACACGACTAAGTACAACTACCACGAGCTGCTGGAGAAGGAGCCGGACCACCTCAAGCGGGCCGTGGAGTTCATCCGCCGCATGATGGCGGACGTGGGGGTGAAGGGGCGCGTGTCGCTCTACGGCCGCGGCGGCCTGGGCGCCAACTACCTCCTCTACCGGGCGCTCGACGCGGCGGCACCGGAGGCGCATTTCGAGCCCGAGTTCGAGAACGACGTGCTGATTACCGCCCGCGAGACCAAGGACGCGGAGGAAATCGACCACATCCGCCGCGTCGGGAAAAAATCCTGCGAGGTTTTCGCCGAGGTGCGGAAACTGCTGGGCTCCTCCGAGGAGCGGGGCGGCAGGCTCTACAACGCGGGCGAGCCGCTGACGGTGGGGCGTGTCAGGCGCTTCATCACCCTCGAGCTCTTCAAGCGTGGCCTGATGGAGGACGTGGGCACCATCTTCGCCCCCGGTGACGAGGGCGGCTACCCCCACTCGCACGGGACCGACTCCCGCCGGCTCGCGGTGGGCGAGCCCATCGTCTACGACATGTTTCCCCGGGAACTGGGCCACGGGTACTACTTCGACATGACGCGCACCTGGTGCGTCGGCGAGGTCCACCCCGAGGCGGAGCGGGACTACGAGCTGGTCAAGGAGGTGCAGGCCGACGTGGAGCGCTCGATCAAGGTCGGCGAGCGTGCCTACATCTACCACAAGCGGGCGGCGGACCTCATTGCCGAGGCCGGCCACCCCACAATCATCTCCGACCCCGCGACCCAAATCGGTTACTGTCACAGCCTGGGACACGGGGTGGGCCTCGACATTCACGAAAAACCGCGCCTCGGCGGAACCGAGAAGAACCCCGACCTGATCCAGCCCGGCAGCGTCTTCACCAACGAGCCCGGGGTGTACTACCCGGAGAAAGGCTACGGCGTCCGGGTCGAGGATACGCTCTGCGTCACGCCCGAGGGGAAGGTCGAGAACCTCACCGTGGAGCCCAAGGCGCTCTTGATTCCCCTGGGATGAGGGCTGGAAAGCCTGCGCGAAGCGGGATATAATTAAGAGTGTACAGAATCGCGTTCCAATCGCGGTTCGATCAAACCTCTGTCCGTAAGACCCGTGGCGGATTTCTCTTGCCAAGGGGGATTATTTGTATTAAATAATCCTGTGGCAGGGTCGAGTTTTCCAACGCCGACGAAAAAGGGGGCCCCGTGCGCAAATATCTCTTTCTCCTTTTGATTATTCCCGCGATAGCCTTCGGCTACACCTACACCGTGAGCCCGGATACCGTCGGAATGGACACCGGTCAGGGGTACAGCATTCCGCGCATCCCCGGCGGCGTTTACACCAACGAGGTCGGTGACCCCCACCTGCCCTGGCTGCCGCTCCGGGTCTCGGTACCCGCCGGGATGGCGGCCGCCGACGTGGAGGTCGTTTCCGTAAAGACCCGGGAGCTGCCCGGCTACTACACGGTCTTCCCGACCCAGCAGTCGCAGCCGATCAGCATACCCGGCGAATTCGTGGAGAACTTCTCCCCGGTCTACGACTCCGACGACCCGTACCCCGTCCGTCCCATGACGGCCACGGGCGGCGGGAACATCGCCGGGTACGGCGTGGCCGATATGCTGTTCTGCCCCTTCATCTACCATCCCGCGTCGGGCCGGCTCGAGGTCATCACCGACATCACCTTCAACCTCGAGCTCGAGACACTGTCCTACGAGATCCACACCCCCAACGTCGTGACCCCCGCCACCGCCGATGTCAACGCCGAGCGTGTCCGCAACCTGGTGATCAACCCCGAATCGGTTTACACGCCCGCCGACGTCGTGCCGCCCAAGGTGATAGGCTCGGGATACGAGGCGAATTACAACGAGCCCGACGTGGGCGGGACCGCCGAGTGGGTGCTCATCACCCGTGAGGAATTCGCGGACGCCTTCCGGCCGCTGGTGGACTGGAAGCTCAAGAAGGGTCTCACGACCGCCCTGGTGACCATGGAGTACATCATCGAAAACTACGACGGCCGCGACCAGGCCGAGAAAATCCGCAACTTCATCATCGACGCCTACGAGAACTGGTCCACCACCTACGTCGTACTGGGCGGCGACTGTAGCTTCGTCCGCGAGCGCCGGGGCTTCGCCCTGAACTTCGGCTCGCCCGACGACTACATGATTCCCTGCGACCTCTACTACTCAGACCTGGACGGCGACTGGAACGCAGACGGGGACGACCTCTGGGGCGAGTGGCCCGCCGACGAGGTGGACCTCTACGCCGACGTCTACGTCTCGCGCTTTCCGGTGAACACGGTCGAGGAAACCCAGGCCGTGGTGTCAAAGACGCTCACCTACGAGAAGAGCATCCCCGAGGAGTTCCCGCTCCACACCGTCTTCTTCGGTGGAAAGCTTGACGACATCCCCACCTGGGGCGGCGACGGGAAGGAGCAGGTGGCGACCCATCTGCCCCCGGACTTCCCCTACGTCACCTTCTACGAGCGCGACATGGCCTACGGTGCCGAGGACATCATCGCCGAGTTCGATGCCGGCCGCTCTGCCGTGGTCAACCAGCTCCACCACTCCTCCTACGACATCATCGGCGCCGGGAGCGGCTTCATCTCCACCGCGGAAGCCTACGCCATGACCAACGGCGACTACGCCGGATGGTTCTACGCCCAGGGCTGCATGTGCGGAGGATTCGACCGGGCCCGGTGCGCCGCAGAGGGGTTGGTCCTGGCCCCCACCGGGGGATCGGTGGCGACCATGTTCAACTCCCGCTACGGCCTCTACTCGCCCGGCGACCCCGCATCCGGCGCGAGCAACGTCCTCGACGAGCAGTTCTTCGCCGGCATGTTCGACGAGGAACTGACCTCTTTCGGCGCCGCGCAGGCCTACTCCAAGGATTACTTCGTTCCCGCGGCCAAGCAGAACCCCTACATGCGCTGGGTCCTGTACGTCCAGAACATCCTCGGCCCCTGCGAGACGCAGGGCTGGTGCGACACCCCGGAAAGCCTCGCGGTCACCCATCCCTCCAACTGGGACAGCGGCGAGTTCAAGGTCACCGTTACCACCGGGAGCCGCGGCCCGCTCAACCACGCCAAGGTGTGCCTCTACAAGGACTCGGACGTCTACCTCGTGGGGTACACCCGCGCATCGGGCGAGGTCCTCTTCCACCCCATCGTAGCTGAGACGGGCGAGCTCAGCGTCACCGTCAGCTTCCAGGACACCTGGCCCTACGAGGGCGTCTGCCAGGTCGAGGCCAGCTCCGACACCGGGGTGGCCGAGTTCACCGGCGGGCCCACCGCCGAGGGCGTGCTCCTGAGCTGGACCCTGACCGACGCCGGCGACCTCGCCGGGGTGAACCTCTACCGCGACCAGACCCGGCTCAACTCCCTCGACCTCCCGGGGGGTAGCGGCCGCTACCTCGACCGTGCACCCGACGAGACGAACGCCTACTACCTGGAGCTCGTCCACGCGGACGGAACCACACTGCGCGTCGGACCGGTCACGGTGACGATGCCCGAGGGCGTCGGCAGGCTGACTCTCAGCGAGCCCTATCCGAGCCCGGCCACCGACAGGGTGTGCATCGAGGTGAACACGCCCGACGACGGCAGGGTGCTTCTCACCGTTTACGACCTGTCCGGGCGGCGGGTGGCCACCCTCGCCGACGGCGATTTCAGCGCCGGCCGCCACATCTTCACCTGGGACTGCTCCGATGCGGCCGCGGGCGTCTACCTCTGCCGCCTGAGCACCGCCGAGCGCATCCTGACGAAACGCCTGGTCCTAGCCAGATAATCCCGCCAAAACCGAGGAGGGCCGCGGGGCCCTCCTTTTTTTAGCGATCACATTGAACGTTCGGTTACGTAGTGAATCAACCGCGAACCATACACGGGAGAGGGCCGAAGGGCCCTCCTTTTTACGGAGATTGACGGCTGGTGAATAAAAATAACCACGGAGTTGCCGTCCTACGTTACAAGACTCTTGTATCTGGCTCAACCGCTAAATAGGACGCAGGGCGGGGGCTCTGTACCCCGCCCGTTATCCCGCTCGTATTCTTCCAGTCGAGTAAAACCCCGCGGAGAACTCCTCCCTCTCGCATGCGGCCCACCAATTTAAAAACGGTGATGAAGACCAGGGGTTGCCCCCTACCGCTCCTCGGATTCCAGGGGAATAATCTCGACGGTGTAGGAATCACCGGAAACCTTGACCACGGCGTACTGGAAGAAATCTCCCTCCTCGATGTGGCCGCCGGAGGTGCCGACGGTGGTGTAGGGAATCCCGTCGTACTCCGTGAAGACGTAGGTGTGCAAATGCCCCGTGAACACGCCGTCCACGCCGTGCTCCAGGAAAATGTGGTGGAGGCGGTCCCCCCCGTTCTCGGTCAGGGTCGAGTAGATGAGGGGCTTGTGGGTGAAGACCAGGGTCAGCCGGGCGTCATCGTGGAAGCTCACATCGTCCTCGAGCCAGGCGAAGGTCGCCTCCGGCAGATTGACGGTGAAAAACCAGCGGCTGGTATCCAGCACGACGAAGTGCACGCCGGAGTAGTCGAAGGAGTAGTTGGGCTCGCAGCCGGTCCACTCGCGCCACCGGTCCTCGGAGGCGTCGTCCCAGATGTCGTGGTTTCCCGGCGTCAGGTAGACCGCCACGGGGATGGGCTCGATGATTTTGAAATACTCGGCCCACTCAGTATTTATCTCGTCCAGGTTTGAGGTATACCCCTCGATTTGGTCGCCGACCGATATGTAAAAATCGGCCCCCTCACAGAGGCTCTGGGCGATCACGGCCTCGTAAACCCCCTCGTGATGTTTGCCGGTGCGGTCGCCGAGGATGACGAAGGAAAAGTCGCCCTCCCGCCCAAAGGCGGCGATGACGAGCACCGTCAGCACGAACCACGTCTTGCGCATGGGGCTCCTTTCGGCCGACAACTGGTGTAGGTGATGATACCCCCCCGGTCTCAAACCCTCAAGCGTGGAAACCTGTCGCTCCGGTACACTTTTTCATATACTCGTCCCGTAACGTCCTCGAGAGGGGAGCCGTCATGCGGTACCGTCGAGTAATTTGTGCGGCGATTTTTACGCTTCTGGCGACGACGGCGTCCCTCGCCGCCGACCCGGAGGCGAAACCGGTAACCTCCACCTTCTCCATCGTCGCCTTCGATCCCGAGGCCCGGGAGTGGGGCGTCGCCGTGGCCTCCCGGGTGCTGGCCGTGGGGTACATCGTGCCCTGGGCCCGGGCCGAGGTCGGCGCCGTGGCGACCCAGGCGTACGCGGACCTGCGATACGGCAGGTACGGCCTTGAATTGCTGGAAGCGGGCTTCACCGCCGAGCAGGCCCTCCAGGTGCTCCTGGAGTTCGACGCCGAGGCGCAGCAGCGCCAGGTGGCCATCGTGGATTCCGCGGGTCGCGTCGCCGCCTTCACCGGCACCGAGACGTCGGCCTGGGCCGGCGACCGGCACGGAGAGCACTACTCCGTCCAGGGCAACATCCTGGTCGGCGAACAGGTGCTCGTCAACATGGAGCGGGCCTACCTGGAAACGGGGGGGCCTCTCGCCCGGCGCCTTTTGGCGGCGGTCGAGGCGGGGGACGAGGCCGGGGGGGACTCCCGGGGCAGGCAATCGGCGGCCCTCCTGGTCGTCCGCGAACGGGGCGGCTACCAGGCGCTCACCGACCGCCTCGTGGACATCTCGGTGGACGACGACCCGGCTCCGGTGGCCGAGCTGGCGCGGATTTACGACCTGTGGGAGGCGAATTTCCTCATCGAACCCTACCTCGACTCCGCCAATCCGCAGGTTCAAAAATACGCCCTGGATATAATCGAGCGGACCCTGGCCGAAAAGGATGACGCCCAGCTCTTCAACGCGATGGCCTGGGTCCTCGCCGTCCGCGGGCTGTATCCGGAGAGGGCGCTGGAAATCGCCCTCCGGGCCCACGAGCTGGAACCGACCGACCCGAACATCATGGACACGGTGGCCGAGGCGCACTACGCGGCGGGGGACCCCGAGTCCGCCCTAGACTGGGAACAGAGGGCCCTGGCGCTCGACCCGGAGAACGGTTTCTTCCTGGAACAGAGGGCCAAGTTCAGGGCCGCCGCGGAAGGGGAATGAGTTCCGGCTTGGCATAATGCGCCTTCTGTGATATATTCGCCGGGCAACCTTACCCGGCAATACACCTAATCCCAAGGTGGACCCATGGTATCCAGACGGCTTATCATCAGTTTGACGCTGCTCCTTTCGGGCGTGGCCCTGGCCCAGGTCCAGGACGTCCCCACCACCCTCGCGCTCGTATCGTCGGCCTACGAGCGGGGTGAGCTCACCTACACCGACTACGCCCTCTACAAGCTCTACCTCGCCTTCGGCGACGCCGACCGCATCCCCGACGCCTACCGGGGCTCGGACAGCCTGGCCGGCGTCTGCGGTTCGCTTCTGCTCTACGATGCCAGCCGGTGCGCAATCGAGGGGCTCTTCAACGAGGCCGAGCTGGCCGATGCCCGGATGTACCTGGGCCGACCCACCGACGAGGCCCCGCCGGGAGCCAGACGGGGTTACGACATTCCCCACCCCGACATCCACCACTGGGACACCCCCGAGGGTAACTTCCGCATGTGGTGGGCCGGCGTGGGACCCCATTCCCTGTGGCACCCCGAGGACGACGACCACAACGGCGTACCCGACATCGTGGAAATCATCGGCGGCTCCCTCGAGCACGCCTTCGGGCTCTTCGTTGACGACCTGCTCTTCAATTACCCCGTCAAGGACGGCACCTGGTATCCCGCGGGCGCCGACTACGGCTACTGGGAAGGCGACACCGAGGCGGACTGGTCGCGCTTCGACGCCTACTTCCGCAGCATGGGCGAGGACGGCATGGACCCGGGCGTCATGGCCTACGCCCAGGTAGATTACCCGTATGAAGAAACACCCCAGGCGGACGCCAGCTTCCACATGGCCTTCCGGAACACCGACAACCCCGAGAGCGCCCGGGGGAGCCTGGAAACCGTGGGGGCCCACGAGCTGAACCACGGCTTCCAGTTCGGCCTCGACTGGCCCAACCCCTCCCACATCAAGGAAAAGACCTCCGTCTGGAGCGAGGACAAGGCCTATCCCGAATACAACCAGTACCAGGGCGGCCGCCTGGGCGCCTTCATGTCCTCCACCCACGTCGGCCTCACCCGCGACGAGGCCCTCTCCTGGTACAACTCCGTCATCTGGAACCACTTCCTGGAGTCCCTGACGTTTCAGACCCCCGAGCTCATAGACCTGATGGAGTCCTACGGCCAGGTCTGCCCCATCACCATGTACTGGGAAAACTACGACATGTACCAGGAGGACACGGGGACCAACATCGAGTTCAACGACGCCATCGACAAACTTTTCCGCGACGCCTTCCCCGACATGGAGTTCGAGGAGCAGATGGGCGGCCTGGCCTATGCCTTCGGCGAGTTCGTCGAGTGGAACTGGTTCACCAATCACCGCTGCGCCCACCTCTCGGGTAACTCCGCCAACA
Organism: uncultured bacterium; assembly: GCA_964577465.1. Classification (GTDB taxonomy): domain Bacteria; phylum RBG-13-66-14; class RBG-13-66-14; order RBG-13-66-14; family RBG-13-66-14; genus RBG-13-66-14. The sequence goes on from CAZNZF010000001.1 coordinate 133,703, forward strand.
ACAACGGACACTACTACATCGACGACCTGAACCCCGACGAGGACCACCCGGTCGCGTACCCCGAGGTCATCGACAACGTGCCCGAGGGCACCCGCGAGTTTACCGGGGCGCAGGTCGTCTCCGGGGTCGACGTCGAGATAAAATCCTACCCGGGGAACATATACCACTGCCCCGACGGGCTGGGTTCGACGTACTTCCACATCATCCAGCTCGGGCCCATCCCCGAGGACGCGGTTTTCGCCTTCAAGGGCTACCCCGA
>CAZNZF010000002.1:0-65997 GCA_964577465.1 uncultured bacterium
CAACGACGTGGGCACACTCGACGCGACCGCGAACTTCCAGGTGGACAACTCCGACGTGCCGGCGGTAACGTTGACCACGCCTTCGGGCGAGCAGACCGCAGACGTAACCATCGCCTACAACCTGACGGACCGCGAGGGAGACCCCATCAGCCTGAAGCCGGAGTACTCGGCGGACGGCGGGAGCACGTGGAAGGCCGCGACGGTGAGTGGGGCGGTGGAAGCGGTGAAAACCGGCTCCGGCTCGCTGACCTGGCAGACGAAGAGCGACGTGGACCAGCTCGACGGTGAGTACCTGTTCCGCATCACCCCGTCGGACAACGATGTGGGCGAGACGGGTGCGACCACGGCGTTCCAGGTGGACGACTCGGACGTGCCCCGGATATCGCTCGACCCAGTCACCGGCGAGTTCGCCGCCGAGGTGACGATATCCTTCAACCTCGAGGACCGGGAAGGCGACCCGTGCAGCCTGAAGGCCGAGTTCTCCACCGACGGTTCGACCTGGAAGCCGGCCGACGTGACCGGTCAGACCGAAGACGTGAGGCCGGGCCGGGGCCAGCTCATCTGGAACTCGGCCGGAGACCTGGACCGCGTGGATCTCGAGAAGGCGTACTTCCGCATCACACCGTCGGACAACGACACCGGCGAGCCGGCCCAGACGGGTCCGTTCCGGCTGGACAACTCGGAGCCGCCGCTCATCGACATGGATACGCCCTCCGGTGAGCAGTCCGGCGCGGTATCCATTGGGTACAACGTTTCCGACCGCGAGGGAGACGCGGTGAGCCTGGTCGTCGAGTACAGCCTGGACGGCGGTTCGAGTTGGGAGCCGGCGACGGTGACCGAGTCGACCACCGGAATAGAGCCCGGCAAGGGCAAGCTGACCTGGCGGAGCGATACCGACGCTCCGGGCGTGGATGTGAACGCGGCCATGCTCCGGGCCACGCCCTCCGACAACGACGAGGGGACCGCGGGTCAGACGGGCATATTCCCGCTGGACAACAATCAGCCGCCCACGGCGACGGTGACCGTTCCGTCGGGTGCGATTATCGGCCCCGTCGCGGTGACGGTCACGCCCAAGGACCCCGAGGGCGACCCGGTGGACTGCGACCTGGAGTACGACACGGGGGCGGGCTGGACGCCGGCGAGCTACACCGGGAGCCTCGGCGGGATGACCGGACCCGTCACCGTCACCTGGGACGCCCCGGGTCAGCTCGGCGCCGTCGCGGCCAGCGGCAAGCTGCGCGTAATCCCCGCCGACAACGACACGGGCGAGCCGTCCGAGACGAGCTTCAGTGTGGACAACACCCCGGCGCCTCCGCCGGAGCCCGAGCCCGAACCCACCCCGGAACCGACGCCGACGCCCTAGGGATTCAATGCGGAAAATTCTCCTTCTTCTCGTCTTGATGCTGACCTGCGCGGCGCTCGGCGCACCCCGCGTGGTCGCGCTGCCCCTGGAAAACGAGGGGCTGCCCCAGGACGCCTGGTATCTCATGGGGCTGACCGAGTCCCTGGCCTGGCGGCTGAACGAGTCGAACTCCGCCGTGGGCCTCGACTGGCGCTCCGTGCACCAGGCGCTTCAGGCGCTCAAGATGGGGCGCCAGCGCAGCTTCAGCGAGGAGGACCTGGAGAGGATTCTGGGGTATCTCGAGCCGGACTACTACCTTCGGGGTTCCTACCTCATCGAGCAGCCCGAGGACCCGTTGGGCGACGTGCGCTACTCGGTGGAGGTCGCCTGCCTGACCTACCCGGCCGACCGGGAGTGCTTCAACATCCGCTTCACGGGGGTGGACCTCTTCGCCATCGAGGTGGAGATTTACAAGGAGGTCCGCCTGGCCATCGGAGAGCCTCTGACGGACGAGGGGCTGAAAGAGGCCCAGAACCTGATAACCGACGACGCCGTCGCCTACCGGTGGTACTGCCGGGCCGTCAGCACCGTGGCCAATCCGGCGCAGCAGGCGGACTACCTCATCGAGGCGGTCAAGCTCAACAAGGGTTTCCTCACGGCGCGGCGGGAGCTGGCCCGGGCTTACCTCCAATCCGGTGACACGCCGCGCGCGCTGAAAGACATACTCGCCGTCCTGCGCGAGGCGCCCGACGATTGCTGGGCGCTCAAGTACTACGGGGACATCCTCGACGCCCTGGGCGAGGGCGGCAAGGCCATGCGCATCTACCGCCGGGCCGGGATGGCCGACGAGCGCGAGTGGAGGCTCCACCTCGAGCTGGCCTGGACCCTGGAGGAGAAGGGGTCCTACACCCTGGCCGAGAAGTCCTACGACAAGCTCCTGGTGAAGGACAGCCGGTTCTACGACGCCTACCGCGGACTGGCCGTCATTCTTTTGAGCCGGGGGGAGTACGCCGAGGCGCTGGACCTCCTGGAGCGGGCGCGAAGCCTCGGCGAGGGGTTTGCTGAATACCACAACCTCCTCGGCCGGGCCTACATCTACAACGGGCGGTTCGAGGATGCCGTGCGCGAGCTGCAGGTTGCGGTGTACCTGGCTCCGAGGAACGGCGAGTTCGCCTACGACCTCGGTTTCGCCTACTACCGGGCCGGGGACACCCGGATGGCCGACGAGTGGTGGAGGACGGCGTCGCTGTTGGGTTACAGCCACGAGACGGAGATGGAGTAGTGGGCGCGCAGAGCATGACCGGCTACGCCGTGGGGCGCTGGTCGGAGGGCGACGACCTCCTGGTGCTCGAGGCCCGGAGCGTCAACGGCAAGCACCTCTCGGTCAAGCTCCGCCTGCCGTCGTCCCTGTCCGCCTTCGAGCAGCGGCTCACGAATCTGGTCAAGGAGAATATCGGCCGGGGCAGCGTCACCGTCAGTTGTCTCGAATTGTCCGGTTTCGCCGACGCCGGGGCTGCGCCGAAGGTGAACCTCGATCTGGCGCGGGGTTACATTAATGCGGCCGCCTCCCTGCCTCCCGAGGTATCCCGGAACCTCACGGCCTACGAGCTTTTTCGCCTGCCCGGCGTGGTGGCCGAGCCCGAGGGCCGTCTCGACGCGGGTCGCCTGGAGCGGGCGCTGGACGCGGCGGCCGATGAGGCGCTGCGGGGTCTGGCGGAGACTCGACGCCGGGAGGGTGAGGAGCTTTCCGGGAAAATCGGCGCCATGCTCGACGAGCTCTCCGGGGGCCTGGAATCGCTGCGGCCCCTCGCCGCCGCGGTCCCGGAAAGGCTCCGTGCGACCATCGGGGAGAGGGTAGCCGAGCTGGCCGGAAACGTCCCGGACCGCGAACGGCTGGAACAGGAGGTGGCCTACCTGGCCGTCAGGGCGGACGTGACCGAGGAACTGGACCGGCTGGAGGGGCACCTCGCGGCGTTCCGTTCGGCCCTGGAATCCCCGGAGTCCCAGGGGCGGCGGCTGGATTTCCTCTGCCAGGAGGTGCTCCGCGAGCTCAACACCTGCGGCAGCAAGGCCGTCGGAACCGACATCACACCTCTCGTGCTGGAGGCAAAGGTCACCCTGGACCGGATCCGGGAGCAGGCGGCGAACATCGCCTGAAGGACTCGATGGATAAACCCCGCGGCATCCCCATCGTCATCTCGTCGCCCTCCGGCGGCGGCAAGACGAGCATCTACGTGGAGCTGGCGCAGAGGCACGCCGAGTTCTTCTACTCCGTTTCGGCCACCACGCGTCCCCGGCGGGCCAACGAAGAGAACGGCGTGCAGTACCATTTCATAGACGAGACGGAGTTCATGCGACGGCGGGACGCCGGTGATTTTCTGGAAACCGCCCGGGTGCACGACCACTGGTACGGCACGCCGCGTGAGCCACTGGAACGGGCGCTGGGGAATGGAATGGACGCGGTTCTCGACGTGGACGTCCAGGGGGGTGACTCCATCCGCCGCATCTACGGGGCCGACGCGCTGTTGATATTCATAGTACCCCCCGACCTGGCGACGCTGCGGGAGCGGCTGGTGCACCGCCGTTCCGAAGAGCCGGCTCTCGTCGAGAGGCGGATGGCGAACGCCCTGGACGAGCTTCGCCGCGCCCCGGACTACGACTACATCGTGGTGAACGACGACCTGCGCCGGGCGGTGGACGAGGTGGAGGCCGTAATTACCGCCGATCACCTCCGCAGCGTACGTCTGGCCGGTATCCTCGAGGAACGCTTCCCCGAGCTGGGGGAGGGATAATGGGACGCCTGTCGATTCTCTCGATTTTCGCGGCGGCGGTCCTCCTGGCAGGCTGCGAGCCTGCCGAGCCGCTGCCCAACCCCATGGCCGACATCGAGGTCACCGGATTCGCCTCGGACCAAATTTACCCCGACGGCTCCACCGTGCCCCACGAGGATCGGGTGGTCATCGTCCACGGCATTGTGACCGACACCGACCCCCTGAACAGCCCGGACTACTGGGACGGGTACGTAGAGATAGTGCGCAACAAGAGCGAGTCCTACGTCCTCTCGGAGCCGGAGATGCAGCAGGTCGTCGACGAAGATGGCGCGGGGACGGCGCGCTGGGAGTTCTACCGGCGGGTCCGGCTCTTCAACAGCTGGAACACCCTGGAGATATACGTCCGCGCCTTCCCCGGGGGGACGGTCCTGGAATACTCGCCCGTGGTGGGCCTTTCCGGTGACTGGAGCGCGGGGCGCGACCCGGTCATGTGCTCGGTGGAGTGGCCCGGGTCGGACCTGGCGAACGTCAACCTCCACCTGGTGGACGACCTGGGCAACGACTGCTCCGAGGACGACCCCAACATCGGCGGGATGATTCTGGACGTCCCCGACTCTTACGGGTACGGCCCCGAGTACATCACCGCCACCGAGACCCGGCGGGCGACGTACCGGATTCTGGTCGAGTACGCGAACGACAACGGGCTCGACTCCCCGGTGAACTGCAAGGTCCACGTTTACGTCCGCGGTGCCGAGCTGTCCCAGAGCCCCTACCGGCACACCTTCCAGCCCGACGACGCGGGCGGCGACCCGTGGGAGGTCACCGAGGTCGACTACTACCCATGATTTCACGGTTGCATCGTCTCGCCGCCTCGTTCTTTATCGGGGTTCCCTTGGCCCCTTTTTTTGGCTTAAAATAACCGCCGCACCATCCAGCCGATACGACACCGGTTTGATGTCTCAGGAAGCGTGAGGACAACCATGCAGGTTTATCTGGATAACAACGCCACCACCCGGACCGCCCCCGAGGTAGTGGAGGCCATGCTCCCGTATTTCATCGAAATCTACGGGAACGCCTCGAGCTTCCACCAGTTCGGCCAAAAGGCGGCGAAGGGGATGAACGAGGCCCGGCAGGCCGTGGCCGATTTTCTGGGGGTCACCGCCGACGAAATCGTCTTCACCGGCTCCGGCTCCGAGTCGGACAACTATTTCCTCAAGGGGGTGGCGGCCCGCGAGGGCGAGGGGCACCTGGTGACGAGCGCCGTCGAGCACCCGGCGATTCTGCGCACGGCCCGATTCCTGGCCAAGAACGGCTTCGAGCTCACCGAGCTGCCCGTGGACGGCAACGGGGTGGTCAGCCCCGACGACCTCCGGGCGGCGCTCCGTCCCAACACGATTCTAGTCAGCATCATGCACGCCAACAACGAAATCGGGACGGTCCAGGACCTGGCCGCACTGGGAGCGGTCTGCCGCGAGGCGGGCGTCCCCTTCCACACCGACGCCGTGCAGGCGGTGGGCAAGCTCCCGATTAACTTGCGCGAGCTGCCGGTGGATTACCTCTCCGCGTCGGCCCACAAGCTCCACGGCCCGAAGGGCGTGGGCCTGGCCTACCTGCGGCGGGGGTCGAAGGCGCCGTTCAACCTCATCCACGGCGGCCACCACGAGAAGCGGCGTCGGGCGTCCACGGAGAACGTGCCGGGCATAGCCGGCTTCGGGAAGGCCGTCCGACTCGCGTCCGAGGAGGATTACCACCGGGAGGAGCTCCTGCGTCTCCGTGCGAGGCTGGAGGAGGGGATTGACGCCATCCCCGAGGTCACCATCCTCGCCCGGGAGGCGGAACGGCTGCCGAACACCTCCAACGTGCTCTTCCACCGACTGGAGGGCGAGTCCATCGTCATGAGCCTGGATTTCGAGGGAATCGCCGTCTCCACCGGCTCGGCCTGTTCCTCGGGCTCCCTGGAGCCCAGCCACGTCATCCTGGCGTTGGGCTACGACCACGCCCACGCCCAGGGGTCCATCCGATTCTCCCTCTCCCGCTACACCACCGAGGAGGAAATCGATTACACGCTGGAGAAGCTCCCCCCCATCATCCACCGTCTGCGCAACATATCCGCCCTATGAAGAAGAAGAAGGTCCCCCAGGCCACCGTCCACCGCCTCTCGCTCTACACCCGCTACCTGGGCGAGTTGGAGACCCAGGGCGAGGACTACGTCTCCAGCGAGAGGCTGGGGGAGGGCGTGGGCACGAACGGGGCCCAGGTCCGTAAAGACCTGAGCTTCTTCGACCGTTTCGGCATCCCCGGCCGGGGTTATCCGGTGAGCTTCCTGCGCAAACGGCTGGCGAACATCCTCGGTGTGGGGGACAAGGTGTGGCGGGTGGCGGTGGTGGGGGCCGGAAGGCTGGGGGCGGCGCTGGTGGGCTACAGTGTTTTCGAGAAGCAGAGCTTCCACTTCGTCGCCATCCTGGACAACGACCCGGCGAAAATCGGCACGCGGGTCAACGGTCTCGAGGTCAGCGACATCAGAGACCTCCGCGGAATCGTCGCCTCGGAGAACGTGGAGGTCGCCGTAATCACCGTCCCCGTGCACAGCGCCCAGCAGGTGGCCGACATGCTCGTGGAGGCCGGGGTGCGGGCCCTGTTGAATTTCGCCCCGGCCAAGCTGGACGTCTCCCCGCAAATCGCGCTGCGCAACGTAGACCTGGCCGTCGAGCTGGAAGGGTTGTCCTTCCACCTCATCAACCGCTGAAGACCGACAGGGGGGTTCTTGGAGGAACGGCCCAACGTGCCGCTGGCGGATCTGGCCGCCGCCCACCGGGAGAACGCCGACGCCCTCGAGGGTGCCGCCGTAGCAGCTTTGCGCTCGGGACGGTACATCCTGGGGCCCGAGGTGGCCGCCTTCGAGACGGAGCTGGCGGCCTACGTGGGGGTGGGGCATGCCGTGGGCGTGGCTTCGGGCTCGGACGCCCTGCTCCTGACCCTGCAGGCGCTGGACCTGCCGCCGGGCTCGAAGGTGGTGACGACGCCGTTCACCTTCTTCGCCACGGTGTCCTGCATCGTCCGGCTCGGCCACCAGCCGGTGTTCGTGGACATCGACCCGGTGAGCTTCAACCTGGACGTGGGCCGGGTAGCCGAGGCCGCCCTCGACCCCGAGGTGCGGGCGGTCATCGGGGTGGACCTCTACGGCGACCCGCTGGATTACGACGCGCTGCGCGATTCCATCGGGCGCGACGACGTTAAAATCGTAGAGGACGCGGCTCAGAGCTTCGGCGCGGAGCTGCGTGGGCGGAAGGCCGGCTCGCTGACGGACGCGGCCACCTTCAGCTTTTTCCCGGCGAAGAATCTGGGCGCCGCGGGGGACGGCGGGGCGGTGGTTACCGACGACGCCGAGCTGGCCGACCGGGTGCGCATCCTGCGGGTCCACGGGGCCCGGCCGAAGTACCGCCACCACGTGGTCGGCTACAACTCCCGGCTGGACCCCGTGCAGGCCGCGATGCTGCGGGTGAAGCTGCGGCGGATTGACGAGGACGTGCAACGTCGGCGCCGCATCGCGGAGCGCTACGCCCCCCTGACCGAGGTCGCTGAACCGCCCTCGCCGCCGCCCGACCACCGGCACTCGTACAACTACTTCGTAGTTTCCGTGCCGCGCCGGGACGAGCTGGCGGCGCACCTGACCGGCAAAGGCGTCGGCAACGCCCTGTACTACCCCGAACCGCTCCACCTCCAGCCCTGCTTCGCCGGATTGGGCTACGGCGAGGGCGACTTCCCCGTGGCCGAGGCGGCCTGCGGTCGCGTCATCGCCCTGCCCATGTACCCCCAGCTCACCGAGGCGGACCAGGACTACGTCATCGAGACCATTCTGAAATTTTACCGCTGATGGGACCGCCGGTGCTCAGCGTCATCGTGGTGAGCTACCGGAGCCGGGAATATCTGGCGGGCTGCCTCGAATCCCTCTTCGAGCGCGGCGGGGTGGCCGATCCCGAGGTCATCGTGGTGGATAACGGCTCGGGGGACGGCTCGGTGGAGATGCTGCGGGGTAAATTCCCCGGCGTCGCGGTTTTTCCCAATCCGGACAACCGGGGCTTCGCACGGGCGGCCAACCAGGGCCTCCGTCGGGCCACGGGGCGCTACCGGATGCTCCTCAACCCGGACATGGTGGTTCAGGAGGGCGCCCTGGCCGAGCTGGTAGGCTTTCTTGAGGCGAATCCCGACTGCGGGATGGCCGGTGGGAACGGCCTCGACCCCTCGGGCAGGCCCCAGCCGCAGTTCACCCGAAGCATCCCGACCCCCCTGACGGCGCTGTACCACTTCTCGGGGCTGGACCGCCTGTTCCCCAGGAGCCGCCGCTTCGGGCGCTACAACTGCACTTACGCCGACCGGGAGACGAGCTTCGACGTGGAGGCGCTCTCCGGCTCGTGCATGGTCGTCCGCTCCGAGGCGCTGGAGCGGGTCGGGCTTCTGGACGAGCGCTTTCCGATGTACGCCGAGGACCTGGACTGGTGCCTGCGTTTCGCCCGGGCGGGCTGGCGCGTCTCCTACGTCCACACGGCCCGGTTCGTCCACTACCACGGCCGGTCCAGCCGGAAGAACCTTTTATGGACCCGGCGGCAGTTCTACCTGACCATGCACGCCTTCGGTAAAAAAAACCTCCGGGATTCCTACCCGGCGGTGGTCAATCTCCTCGTGGACGCGGGCATCCTGGTTGCCCTGGGCCTCGGCCTCCTCCGGGCCCACTTCAGCCGCTCGTGAGAATTTTATAGGTGGTTATCGGGGAAGCGGGTGCGGACCGTCCGCCTTGAAATTTTTTGCATTCAACGCGTTGTGGTCGACCCCCTTCGTGGTCTTGAGCGCCCATTTGGCCCAGCGGTGCTCGGCCGCCAGCAGGCTCTGCCGGTGCTGGTAGATGAGGTACTCGGAGAGGCTCAGGTCGCCGGAGACGGCCTTGTCCCGCCACGCGGTCTTGATGGCCTCCATCTCCTCCTCGACGGCGCTCTTGCGCTTCCCGATTAAAAGCTCCAGCTTGCCGGGGGGCAGAAGGAGTGCCCGGGCGAAGGCGATGACGATGTCGAGGGAGAAGAACAGGCGCTGGGTGTGGACGTCCAGCTCGTCGAGTCCGGTCTTGAGGGCCTTATTCCCCTCGTCGGTGAGGGTGTATACGTGGCGGGGGGGGCGGTTTCCGGTCCGAGTCGTCTTCTCGTTCACGTATTTCGATTGCTTCAGCTTTTTCAGCGTGTAGTAGAGATGCCCGGTGGAAACCTCGCTCCACAGGTCGGCGTGATTCTCGTCGAGGACGCGCTTGAGCTGATAGCCGTGCATCGGCTTTTCACTCAAGAGACCGAGCACCATCAGATCCACTTTAGTCACGGTCGCCTCCTCCGGTATGATTTATGAAAATTCGCTCTTCTACTAATCCTATATATATTATAGTTAATTGTACTGTCTTTGTCAAGGCGAGCGGCTGGGGGACGGGTTTACGAGGGATTTAACAGGTTTACAATAATATGACTTATAATAAGTGTATGATAAGGTGGTTATTCGTTTAGGTCGCGTGTCCTTGGTCGGGCTGTCCGTGAGCGGCGGGGTGTGACCTTGATGGGAACCGACGTCATCGAGGTATCGGGCTTGGTAAAGCACTTCGACGACCTCGTCGCCGTGGACGGCGTCAGCTTCGCGGTGCCTGCGGGTGAGGTCTTCGGCTTCCTGGGCCCCAACGGGGCCGGAAAGACGACCACCCTTTCTATTCTGGCGACGCTGCTGCGGCCCACCTCCGGGTCGGCCAGCGTCGCCGGGTGCGACGTGCTGGAGAATCCCGCCGGCGTGCGGCGCGAAATCGGCATCGTGTTCCAGGAAAGCTCCCTGGATATCAAGCTCACCGCCCGGGAGAACCTGGACTTCCACGCCCGCATCTACGGCGTGGGCGACCGGAAGAAGCGCGTGGCCGAGATGCTCGCCTTCATGGAGCTTTCCGAGTGGAGCGATAAACTGGTGGAGCGGCTCTCCGGCGGCATGCGGCGCAGGTTGGAGGTGTCCCGGGCCCTGCTGCACCGGCCCCGGGTCCTGTTCATGGACGAGCCCACCCTCGGCCTCGACGTGCAGAACCGGCGGAAAATCTGGGACTACCTCCTCGAGGGTGCCCGCGTGGACTCGACCACCGTTTTCCTGACCACCCACGACCTCCACGAGGCGGAGCGGTGCCACCGGGTGGGGATTATCGACCGGGGCCGTCTGGTCGCGTGCGGTACACCCGCCGAGCTTAAGTCCTCCCTAGGGGGGAGCGTGGTCCGTCTGCGCTGCGCGGACCCACAGGACGCGGCGCGGACCATCATGTCCACCACGGGGCTGGAGGCCAAGCTGGAGGGCGGTTCCGTCGTGGTGGTGGTGGATTCACCGGCGGAATTCCTGCCGGAGGTCATGCGGCTCTTCGGCGACGCCGTCGAGGAAATCCGGGTCGAGGAGCCCACCCTGGAGGACGTGTTCCTCGGCCTCACCGGCCACACCCTGCGCGACGACGAGGAGCGGGGTCAGGGAGCGTGGCGGACGGCCCACGCCGCCACGGCCAGGAGGGACGTCCGATGATTCAGGGGTTCGCCGTCGGCGCCATCTGGCTCCGGGAGTTCAAGCGGTACTTCCGGGACGTCCCGCGGGTGGCCGCCTCCGTCGCCCGACCCGTCGTCTGGCTGTTCATCCTGGGCATCGGCATCTCGCCGAACTTTTCCCATGTGTCCGGCCTGAACTACATCGAGTACATCTTCCCCGGCATGGTGGTGATGACCATCCTTTTTACCTCGACGGTTTCGGCGATTTCCATCATTTGGGACCGGGACTTCGGCCTGTTGAAGGAGATGCTCTCCGCGCCCATCAGCCGCAGCTCCATCGTCGTCGGGAAGGTGCTCGGCGGCGCCACCATCTGCACCGCCCAGGGTTTCATCGCCATCCTGCTGGTCTTCCTGACCCACGTGCAGCTCCTGTGGTACAACATCGCCTGGATTCTCTTGGCCAGCTTCATCGTGGGGTTCATGCTCGCCGGCCTGGGGGTCATCATCGCCAGCCTGGTGAAGACCTACGAGGGCTTCAGCTCGGTGATGAACTTTCTCATCATGCCGATGTTCCTGGCCTCGGGCGCCGTGTTCCCCCTGGACAACCTTCCCCACTGGGCCTACCTCATCGCCCGGGCCAACCCCATCGCCTACGCCGTGGACCTCTTCCGCGGCCTGATGCTGCGGCACTACGAGTTCACCTTCCTCATCGACCTCACCGTGCTCCTGGGGCTCACCGTCATCATCACCGCCCTGGCCGTCTACCGTTTCCGGCGCATGGCCACCCGCTGGTAGGTCGGCGGGTCGCCGAGGGGCGTCCTCAAGGCGGTTCCCCCTCGACCGGGCGGGCCGGGCGGCTCGGCTCTTTTAAAAAAAACACACAACCGTTTAAAACTGGTGTAACATCCTCGACGTAGGAAAGCCCCGTTCAAGGCGCCGAGCGAGAGCCCTCGAACGCGGAGCGCCGGGTACTCGCTGGGGCGAAAACCTCGACCGGTCTTTTTAAGGCGGGATTTTTAAGCCATCTACCAGAAAGGAAGGAAGAAGATGAAAGACCTCCAGTTTGTCTTCAACCGTCCGGAAAAGAGCTCGCGCGGGCTTCTGATTCTGCGTCTGTTCTTCGCCTGGATCTATGTGGGCATCCCCCACGGGCTGGCCCTGATGTTCCGCGGCATTGCCGCCGGATGCGTCTTGTTCGTCGCCTGGTGGGCGGTGCTTTTCACGGGTGCCTGGCCGGAGAAGATGTTCAGCTTCGTCTCAGGGACCTATCGCTGGTCCATGCGCGTTATGGCTTATATGGCCTTCCTCACCGACGAGTACCCGCCGTTCACCGGGAAAGAATAGGGTTCGCCGACAGCCACCGGAGTTGCGCCTTTTTTGCCGTTGCACCGGGCACGGGCGGATGGCCCGGCCGCTCTCCCCGAGGCGGCTGTGGGGTGTAGAGGTACGCTGGGTGGTGTGCCCGGTCACGGCATGAAACGAGGGGCTTCGGCCCCTAGCTTTTTACCGTCCCCCGTCACCAGGAAAGCGAAGGGGCACTCCTCGGAGAACGGCCGCATCCAGTCGGGTCTTCGGGAGGTGCCCTCGCCGCTTTTTTGCGATGGGGGATGGGCTTTTTTGGTCACGATTGCCGCCCGCCGTGGTGCGGCCTCACGGACCATAAAAAAGGCACCCCTCGGGTGCCTCGTTTTTATTGGGTGTTGCTAGCCGGACAGGTCCAGGGACAGCGCTTTCATCCGCTTGCCGGGGACGAATTTTATCCTCTTGCGGGCGGGGACGATGACCTCCTGGTTGGTGCGCGGGTTGCGGGCGAGCTTCTGCTTGGCCTTGCGGACGCTGAAGACGCCGAAGTCCCGGATTTCGATCCGCTCGCCCCGGGAGAGGGTCTGACGCATCTCCTCGATGAGGGCGTCGAGAACCTGAGCCGCGACCTTCTGGGTCACGTTCAGCTTCTTGGCCACGGTAATGGCAATCTCACGCTTCGTCATCCTGACCTCCCCTCCCCGCCTCGGAAAGTGAGTTGGTCGGTGCAGGAACACCGCCCACCCCTCTTCCCTCCCCGGCAAGGGAAGTGGGACTCCTATTTAAATGACAGACTGCCTTTTAAGAATACCACCCAGTTATGTGATGGTCAAGGGGTCAGTCGGCGATGGCATCCGGGCATGTGAGCCCGTCTTCCGTCAGTTCGTAGCGGAGGCCGCAGGCGGCGCAGGTCTCGGTGAGAATTTTCCCCGAGCGCGTCGGCAGGCCGAGCCTCCGGCCGCAGGCGCAGACCCACCCGACGAGCCGCGCCGGCACCCCGGTGACCAGGCCGAAGTCCGGGACGTCCCGGGTGACCACGGCCCCGGCACCGACCATGCAGTGCTCGCCCAGGACGACGCCGCAGATGACGGTGGCGTTGGCCCCGATGGTGGAGCCCCGCCGGCAGAGGGTGGGGACCCAGTCTGCCGAGCCGCTCTTGGGGAAGAGGGAGCGCGGGGTGAGGTCGTTGGTGAAGACGCAGCTCGGGCCGCAGAATACGCCCTCTTCTAAAGTTACGCGGGTGTACACGCTGACGTTGTTCTGCAGCTTGCAGCGGTCGCCGATGACCACGTCACCGCCGACGTAGCAGTTCTGGCCGAGGACGCAGTTTTTGCCGATGCGCGCTCCCGACGAGACGTGGCAGAAATGCCAGATTTTGGTGCCCGCGCCGATTTCGACGCCAGGGTCGACGACGCTGGTGGGGTGGACGTAGAAGTTATCCGTCACCGGCTCACCTCGTTTTCACGGTTCTGGACCGTCATTGCACCTTCACGGGCGCCCCGCCGCGGGCCAGGCTCTCGTCGGCGGCGGCCAGTACCTTGAGCACCGCCAGGCCCTCGCGTCCGTCCGACAGCGGTTTTTCCTCCCCCCGGCAGCAGGCGACGAAGTGGGTCAGCTCCCGGGCCAGCGGCTCGCCGGGGACCGTTTCCAGCTTCTCGACCGGACCGGTGTGGTGGTCAGTCGAACCGTCGGGTAAGGGCTCCGCCCGATTCGGAAAAAATTCCAGACGCCCCTCGGCGTCCTCCCACAGGAGCATCCCCCGGTCGCCCACCACGGTGAGCCCCCGCTTCTTCTGCGGGTCGAGCCAGCTCACGTGCGTCAGGGCCAGCCGTCCCGAGGGGAATTCCAGTTCCAGCATGGCGTAGTCGGTTATCTCCGGCCGGATGTCCGCCCGCCCGGAGCAGGATACCCGGACGGGCCACTCCCCGAAAATCAGCGCGAGGTTGACGATGTCGTGGGGGGCGATGCTCCAAACGACGTTCTCGGCGGAGCGGACGCGGCCGAAGTTGGTGCGCCGCGCGTGCGCGGTGAGGACCTTTCCGATTTTCCCCTCGCCGACGGCCCGGAGAATCGCGGCCAGCGCCGGGTGGTAACGCAGGACATGCCCGACGCACAGGACGACGCCGCGCTCCTCCGCCAGGCGGACCAGTTCCGCACCCTGGGCGACGTTCAGGGCCAGCGGCTTTTCCACGAAGACGTTGAGGCTTCGCTTCAGGGCCTCGCGGGCGAGGGGGTGGTGCAACTCCGCCGGGGCGGCGATGACGACACCGTCGGGCTCCCCGTCGAGGAGGCCGGTGAAGGAATCGGCTTGGACGGCCCGGGGCGCCAGCTCGCGGGCCCGGGTCCGGCCCTCCTCCGAGGGGTCGAAAATCCGCTCCACCGAGCAGCCCTCGAGGGCGACCAGGTTTTTCAGGACGTTTCCCCCCCACCGGCCCACGCCTGCCATAACGAGCCGAACATCACCCACGGCGCCTCCTGTGTCGCCACATCGTACCAGAGCGCGTCGGCGTAGGCAAGCCGGAGTTTTTCACTCGATTCGCAGTCCGATTTTCCGGTTTGCAAAATCAACCGTAATGTGATATTATCTCTCCACGGGAAGGGTGGCCCGTAAGGGCGTTTTTTATATGGCGGGGGGAAGTCCGGCGTTTTCAAGAGGATATATTTTTCTAGCCTCGTGAAAGAGCCGCAGGGACGCCCGGTCGTATAAAAAACTCTCCCGTACGAGGTGATAACCGAATTCAGCGCAGGGAATGACGTGGTTTACCGAATCGCCCGGCGGAGGAAGTGTCTTACGAGGTGGCCTTTGGGCCGCCTTGTTGTATTGGTGAGCCAGGATATTTTTACCGACTGAGGAGAGAGCCTATGGGCAAGTATATCGGTATCGGCCGCAAGGCCCGGCAGTGCTTCGGTTTCGACGACGTGGCGCTGGTTCCGGGAAGTCTGACCATCAACCCCGATGACGTGGACATCTCCTGGGAGGTCGCCGGGAAGCGCTTCGTGGTCCCCATCGTCGCCTCGGCCATGGACGGCGTGGTGGACGTGAAATTCGCGGTGGAGTTCGGGCGGCTGGGCGGGTTCGCCGTTTTAAATCTCGAAGGCGTTCAGACCCGCTTCGCCGACCCCGGCGAGGTGCTGGACCGCATCGGTGCCGCGAAGCCCGACGAGAGCACCCACCTGCTCCAGAAGCTCTACGAGGAGCCCATCAAGAAGGAACTCGTCGGCCGGAGGGTGGAGGAAATCAAGGCCGGAGGAGCGCCCGCCGTGGTGAGCGCCATCCCCCAGCGCGCCGCCGAGTTCGGGCCGCTGGCCGCCGAGGCCGGCTGCGACATCTTCGTCGTCCAGTCCACCGTCGCCACCGTCGAGCACGAATCGAAGAGCTACGAGTCGCTGGACTTCACAAAATTCATCGCCGACATGCACGGGCGAAAGATTCCCGTCATGGTCGGCAACACCACCACCTACGAGGTCACCTACGCCCTGATGAAGACGGGCGCGGACGGCATATTCAGCGGTGTCGGACCGGGGGCGGCCTGCACCACCCGCGGCGTCCTGGGCATCGGCGTGCCGCAGATCACCACCACCGTAGACTGCGCCTACGCCAGGGACCGCTTCTACAAGATGACCGGCCGCTACGTACCCGTCATCACCGACGGCGGGATGCGGGTCGGCGGGGACATCTGCAAGGCCTTCGCCGCCGGCGCCGACGCGGTGATGATAGGCTCGCCCTTCGCCAAGGCCTACGAGGCCCCGGGCCGCGGCTACCACTGGGGCATGGCCACGCCCCACGCCAACCTCCCGCGCGGCACGCGGGTCCAAGTGGGCCAGAACGCCTCCCTGGAGCGCATCCTCTTCGGTCCCGCCGAGCTGGACGACGGCAGCCAGAACCTGGTCGGGGCGCTGCGGACCAGCATGGGCAACGTGGGGGCGCACAACATCAAAGAGATGCAGAACACGGAAATCATCATCGCCCCCGCGATTCAGACCGAGGGCAAGCTGCTGCAGAAGGCGCAGAAAATCGGCATGGCCAAGTAGGCCGGGCTTTTTAGTAAAACCTGACGGGGGCGGTCCTCCGCGGGCCGCCTTCGCTTGGGTGGAGTCGAGAATGCGTCAAATTACTTTACTATTGATATTGGTCGCCGGGTGCGTGTCGGCCGAATTGTGCGACACCGAGCCGGAGCTTCGGGAGGTTGGCCGCGACCTGGCCGCGAAGGCCGCCGCATTCTACGCCGAGAAGTATTTTCCCGGTTCGAGCGTCGGCTCCGGCGAACCGGTGTACGACATCATAGAGGAGGGACAAATAGTCGGCTGGTATTTCATCATAGACACCAACGGGGAAGAGACAATATCATTTCGTGAGTACATCGAATTTGATGCACGATTGCACAAAGAGTATTTAACGCCCTTATTAACTAATCAGCCTTTCGAGGATCTTACTGCACTTACGAAGTACAACAACCAAATCGAAAACTATAAAGCAATATATATATCTAATTATTTAGAACATTGTCCATTTTTACATTTAGAGATGGGCAGGGTAATTGCGATTTCGGGAACTCCATACTCAATTAAGCAGGTGTGTGAGCTATTTAACGCATACTTGGTAAATATTAACAGGTTATGCTCTTTACCGAATTCAGTAATATATGCAATTCAATTTGAAGACAATAATGGTAATTCATACTATTGCATTAATTCGCTTGGGAAGCTTTATTATTCTTCAGACGAGATTGATGAAGTCATTACTTATTTAAAAGTATATCATTATGAATCTCGAATTCAGCCTTCAGGAACATGGCAAGATATACTTGATAGTTATTGAGTATTCATTCTAGGTTAAGTGATGGACTCACGTGAAGTCGGGCGTTATTGGGATGAAAACGCGCCGGTGTGGACGCGGCTGGCGCGGATGGGCTGCGACGTCTTCCGCGACCAGTTCAACACGCCGGCCTTCCTTTCAATGCTCCCCGACGTTACGGGGCTCAACGGTTTGGATATCGGCTGCGGCGAGGGGGCCAACACGCGCCAGTTGGCCCGGCGCGGGGCGCGGATGACCGCCCTGGATGTCTCGGCGAACTTTATCAAGCTGGCGGTGGACTTCGTCGATGATGATACGCCGGGGATAACCTACCTCGTCGCCGACGGCTGCCGCCTGCCCTTCGCGCGGGAGAGCTTCGACTTCGTCACCGCTTTCATGAGCCTGATGGACATGCCGGACCAGGAGGGGGCCTTCGCCGAGGTCCGCCGGGTGCTGAAACCGGGCGGCTTCCTCCAGTTTTCCATCACCCACCCCTGCACCGACACGCCGTACCGCAAATGGATTGAGGACGGGGACGGCCGCCACGTCGCGCTCTCCGTCGCCGACTACTTTCGTGAGCTCGATGGCGAAATCTGCGAGTGGATGTTCTGCCACGCGCCGGAGGAGCTCCGGGAGACGCTGCCGAAGTTCAGGATTCCCGACTTCCACCGGACCTTGAGCTTCTACCTCAACACCCTGGCGGAGGCCGGTTTCGTCCTGGAGCGGGCCTGCGAGCCGAAAGCCTCCGAGGAGACGGCCGAGAGGTTTCCCTTGCTGGCGGATTCGTGCCTCGTGCCGCTTTTTCTAATCATCCGGGCCCGGTGGCCCAAGTAAGGAGAGGTTTCGTGAAGATACTCCTGGCCGCGAGCGAAGTGGTCCCCTACGCCAAGACCGGCGGCCTGGCCGACGTGGCCGGCGCCCTGCCCCGTGAGTTTGCAGAATTGGGGCACGACGTGCGCCTCGTCATGCCGCGTTACGCCAAAATTGCTCAGGATTTGAAAACCGTAATGACCGGCCTGGGCGTCGAGCTCGGCGGGGAGCGCGTGGCCTTCGATTTGTTGAGAGATAAAAGCCAGGGCTACGAGGCGTGGTTCATCGACTGCCCGCGATTCTTCGACCGGCCGGGGCTCTACGGCGAGGACGGGGCGGATTTTTCCGACAACGCAGCCCGTTTCGCCTTTTTCGCCAAGGCCCTTTTAGCCGCGACCGAGGCGGCCTGCTTCACCCCCGACGTCATCCACTGCCACGACTGGCAGACGGCGCTGGTCCCCCTGCTGCTGAAGAAGGGCGGCTATTCCTTTTCTCCCGGCACCCTCTTCACCATCCACAACCTGGCCTACATGGGCAACTTCCCCCCCGGCGAGGCGCTGCCCCTCATCGGCCTGGGCGACGGGGTGTTCGCCGCCGAGGGCGGCCTGGAGTATTACGGCAAGGTGAACTACCTCAAGGCCGGCCTGGTCTTCGCCGACGTTCTGACCACGGTGAGCGAGACCTACGCCCGGGAGATTCAGACGCCGGAGTTCGGCTACGGGCTGGAGGGGGTGCTGCGGTCCCGCTCCGCCGACCTCTTCGGCGTCCTGAACGGCATCGACTACGAGCTCTGGAATCCCGCCTCGGACGCCGACCTCGCCGTCAACTATTCGGCCGAAGACCCCCGGGGCAAGGCGCTGTGCAAGGCCGACCTCCAGCGGGAGTACGGTCTGCCCGACCGGGCGGACGTCCCGCTCTTCGGCATGGTCACCCGCCTGGCCGACCAGAAGGGGCTGGACCTCTTCGAGAAGGTGGCCGACGAGTTTTTCGACCGGGACTTGCAGTTCGTCCTTCTGGGGACCGGCGAGCCCAAGTACCACGCGCTCTTCGGTGAGCTGGCCGCGCGGTATCCGCAGAGGTGCGGCGTGCGGCTGGCCTACGACGCGGCCCTGGCCCAGCGCATCTACGCCGGGGCGGACCTGTTCCTTATGCCGAGCCGGTACGAGCCCTGCGGGCTGGGCCAGCTCATCGCCCTGGCCTACGGGACGGTGCCGCTGGTCCGCGCCACGGGGGGGCTGGCCGACACCATCCGGGAGGGGGAGAACGGTTTCGCCTTCACGGACTACGTTCCGTCGGGCCTGTTCGACTCGGTAAAGCGCGCCCTGAAAGCGTTTTCCGATGGGGATACCTGGACTGGATTGGTCAAACGAGCCTTCGCCTCCCGATACCCCTGGTCCCGTTCGGCGGAGAGGTACGTCGAGTTGTTCGGTAAAACCTTGACAAAGAGGCTCCGGGACTAGTCCCCGCTGGACTTGACCCCGGCGTTGTGTTACTATGCGCGCGGCGGCGTGAACGTCGCCCGCTTCGACCCGGGTGGTCGGAATGAGCCGGGCCGCCGAAATCCACGACGCCGTCGTCGGGTTGGTACAGCCGCTGCTGGTCCTCGAAGGACTCATTCTGGTCGAGTGCACGGTCGCGCTCAGCCGGGGGTCCCTGAAGCTGGACCTGGCGGTGGACCGCGACGAGGCGCCGGCGGATGGCGTGCACGGACTGAACGTGGGCGAGTACGCCCGCCTGACGCGCTACCTCTCGACCGTGCTCGAGGCCGAGATGCCCGGGCTGGGCGAGTTTCAGTTGACCGTGGGTTCCCCCGGCATCGTCCGAAGGCTCCAGAGCGAGCTGGAGCTGGCCTGGGGCGTCGGGAAAGAGGTCGAGGTGCGCTTCCGGCGCGGCGGGGACAGCCTCGTCGGACGATTGAGCGCCTTCGATACCGGGAGTGTCACCCTGGAGATTCCGGGGGAAGGCCCCCGGCGGGTCGAACGGGAAGATATAGCCTCGCTGCGGTTGCACTTCACCTTCCCCGAGCCTTCGGGGAAGAGGTCCAGGAAACGGTAGGCCCCGTCGAGAATGGACTACGACTTCATCCAGGCCCTGGAAGCCATCGCCCGGAACAAGGGCATCGAGCAGGACATCCTTTACGAAGCCCTGGAGGCTGGTCTCATGGCCGCCGGCCGGCGCCGGTTCGGCGAGCACGCCATCATCACGTCCCAGGTGGACCTGGACGAGGGGAAGGTCCTGGTCTGGCTGACCAAGAAGGTCGTGCGCCGGGTCAAGGACCACATCACGGAGATTTCGCAGAAGGACGCGCGGTATCTGGCCGGCAGCGAGGTGGTCATCGGCGACGAGCTGGACATCGAGGTGGACACGGCCGAGTTCGGCCGCTCCGCCGCCCAGACCGCCAAGCAGGTCGTCATGCAGCGCATCCGGGAGGCCGAGCGGGACACCATCTTCGACGAGTTCAAGCACCGCGAGGGGACCCTGATAAACGGCATCGTCCAGGGCGACTCCGCCGGCGGAATCGTCGTCGACCTGGGGCGCACCGACGGCATCATGCCCTATTCCGAGCGTATCCCCCGCGAGCAGTACCGCAAGGGGGACCGCGTCAAGGCCTTCGTGCTCGAGGTGCGCAAGACCAACCGCAGCCCGCAGATAATCCTCTCCCGGCGCCACCCGGGCCTGGTGGAGCAGCTCTTCGCCCAGGAGATTCCCGAGGTGGCCGACGGGACGGTTGATATAGCCGCCATCGCCCGCGACGCCGGTTTCCGCACCAAGGTCGCCGTCCGCTCCAACGACCCCAACGTGGACGCCGTGGGCACCTGCGTGGGGCTGCGCGGCTACCGCATTCAGTCCATCGTGCGCGAGCTGGACCAGGAGCGGGTGGACCTCGTTTTGTGGGACTCCGATATGCTCCGGTTCGCCAAGCACGCCTTCAACCCGGTGGAGGTCCTGCGGGCCGAATACGACGAGACCAACGAGCGGGTTCTGGTCGTCGTTCCCGAGGAGAAGCTGTCGGTGGCCATCGGCAAGGGCGGGCGGAACATCAAGCTCGCCTCGCGGCTGGTCGGGGTCCGCATCGACGTACGCAGCCCCGAGCAGTACGAGGAGGAGAAGACCGCCCTCACGGCCCAGGAGGAGCAGGAGGAGGTCGTCGCCGACCTGACCTGCCTGCCCGGGGTCGGCGAGTCCACGGCGATAAATCTCTTCGCGGCCGGTTTCGACGGCGTGGAGGCCGTGGCGGCGGCGTCGGCGGAGAATCTGTCCCAGGCCAAGGGCATCGGACCGAAAACGGCGGAGAAGCTCATAGCTGCCGCCAAGAAGCTCCTGGAGGAAGAGGGCTACTAGAAGGACGTTCGGGATGACCGCATCCCGTCATTTTTCCGAGAGGCACACGGCGCGAGAGGATTTATAGAGGGTCATGAGGGTCCACGAGCTGTCAAAAGAATTCGGCATCCCGTCAAAGCTCCTGGTCGCCAGGATGCGCTCCCTGGGTATCGAGGTGTCCGGCCACATGTCGTCGGTCAACCCCGAGCAGGAGAAGCTGCTGCGCACGAAGTTCAAGGCGCAGGCGTTGGCCGACGCCACCTTCGAAAAACCGCCCAAGGCCCGACGGGTGAGGAAACCGGTGACCCTGGAGGAGAAGGCCCGCGCCCGGGCCGAATCCGTGGGGACCAAGCGCTCCACCGACAAGCCCCGGGTCCGCGTCCGTCACCACGCCGAAGAGGAGGTTGTCCAGGCCGAGGCCGGCACCGTCACCGAGGAGCGGGAGGTCGGCGTCGAGGCCGGGGACGAAATCCTCACCGCCCCCAAGGTCCATCTCAAGGGCGCCGCCCGGCTCAAGGCGAAAAAAGATGTCCCGAAGAAGGAGATGGAGACGCCCGTCGAGGTGGCCCCGGAGGAAGCGGCGAAGCCGGTCTCCCCTCCGGTGACTCCCCGGCGCGACATCAAGCGGCCCGATTTCGAAGCCCAGGAGGAGGAGGAGGAAAAGCCCGGTGGCTCGCGGGTGCTCTACCGACCCGAGAAGCCGGTCGCCGCCGAGGACCTGGGATTGACGACCGCCCCGACGAAGAAGCCGCCCAAGACCGTGCGCCGCCGTCGCCGCCGTCGCCGCCGGAAATCGAGCTCGGTGATGATTCACGAGCTGCGCACCAGCCGCAAGACGCGGTCCAAGCCCAAGGAAGAGGCGAAACGGGTTCACATCTCGCGGCCCATCACCCCCATCGAGCTGGCCGAAATGCTTCACCTCCCGGTGGACGAGGTCCTGGCGAAGCTCGTCGAGCTGGGTGAGGAGTACGGGACCATCGAGGAGATGGACATCGTGACCGTGGCCAGCCTGGTGGACGAGTTGGGCTTCGAGGCGGTCCTGCCGACCGACTTCGACGACGAGAGCAAACTGAAACCGCGCCCGCCGATTATCGCCGTGCTGGGCCACGTGGACCACGGCAAGACCACCCTGCTGGATTACATCCGCCAGACCGAGGTGGCCGTCGGTGAGGCGGGGGGTATTACCCAGCACATCGGCGCCTACCAGGTTTCGACCAAGCACGGCCCCATCACCTTCATCGACACACCGGGCCACGAGGCTTTTACCGCGATGCGGGCCCGGGGCGCCGAGGTGACCGATATCGTCGTTCTGGTGGTCGCCGCCGAGGACGGCGTCATGCCCCAGACCGTCGAGGCCATCAACCACGCCCGCGCCGCCGACGTCGAGATAGTCGTGGCCATCACCAAGATGGACAAGCCCGAGGCCGACGCGGAAAAGGTTCGGCGTCAGCTCTCCAAGTACAACCTGGCCCCCGAGGAATGGGGCGGCCAGACCACTTTCTGCGAGGTGTCCGGCATCACCGGCCAGGGCGTGGAGCAGCTCCTGGAGAACCTCGCCCTCCACGGCGAGATGCTGGAGCTCAGGGCCGACGAGAGTGCCAACCCCCAGGGCGTCATCATCGAGACCCGCATAGACCGCGGCCGGGGCGGCGTCGGTACGGTCATCATCACCGACGGCACGCTGAAAATCGGTCAGGCCTTCGTCTGCGGCACACAGGCCGGCAAGATCCGCCTGATGACCGACGACAAGGGCAAGCCGGTAAAGTCCATCCCGCCCGGCACGCCCGGCGAAATCCAGGGGTTCGACGGTCTCCCCGAAGCGGGCGATTCCTTCATCTCCGTTTCCGACGAGAAGACGGCCCGCGCCATCGCCTCCCTGCGCCAGTCCGCCGGCCGCGAGGAGAAGCTGGAGAGCGCCAAGCGTAAGACCCTGGCGGATTTCCTCAAGCCCGGCGGGGTCGAGGAGGCGAACAAGCTGCCCCTCATCATCAAGGGCGACGTGAACGGGACCGTGGAAGCCGTGCGGGATTCCCTCGTCCGGTTCAACTCCGACGAGGTGGAAATCGAGGTCATCCACTCCGCCGTCGGTGGGGTGACCGAGGCGGACGTGCAACTGGCCGCGGCCACCGGCGCGGTGGTCGTCGGTTTCAACGTGGTGCCCGATTCCAAGGCGGTGAACCTCGCCCAGAAGATGGACGTGCAGGTCAAGCTCTTCCGGATAATCTACGAGCTCCTGGACGAGATTAAATCCATCGTGAGCGGCATGCTGGCCCCGGAAATCCGCGAGCAGGGGCTGGGGCAGGCGGAGGTCCGGGAGACGTTCCGCATCCCCCGAATCGGCATAATCGCCGGCTGCTACGTGACCTCGGGCAAGGTGAAGCGCAACGTCATGGCCCGGCTGGTCCGGGACGGGCGGCTGGTTTACGAGGGCCGGCTCTCGAGCCTCCGGCGGTTCAAGGAGGACGTTCGCGAGGTCGCCGAGGGCTACGAGTGCGGAATCGGCCTCGAGCGCTTCGACGACATCCACATCGGCGACACCATCGATGTTTACGAACTGGTCGAGGAGGCCCGCGAACTCGTGTAGTCCGGCCGGGTGGGTTGGGGACGGCAGTTTTGTTTAAACGTGGGGTCGGCGTGTGCGGTTATTTGAGCCGCTTTTTTTTAGGGATCACCACTTCATTTCGGACCAGCACGATGTTGAGACGACCGCTAACGAGCTGTTAGCACACTTTTAAAAGAAGAGATGCTGAAGGTAAAAGGTGTAGGGCGGCCCTTCCACGGGCCGCCGAAAAGGGCGGGGCATTCAAGAGGGTGATATAAATTCGACAGGCGTGTCCTTCCTCTTTGCCACATTCCTCCTGTTCTTTTGTGGCAGGGTCATAAACCTTGTGATGCTGTTTGTTAAAGCCTTTTTCCGATTGGCGGGGTCCGGTTAGGAAATGTGATTCCTTTTTTTTGTCGCCGCTGGTCCGGGGTGCCGTTCGTCGCTTGTTGAAAGACCCCTCCGGATACAGGATCTTTCTGAGTATTTACAGTGGATTGAGGAATCTAAGCCCCCGCCTGAATACTGGGGGTTTTCTGCACTGCGAGGTCGATTGCTCTACGTGCCATATGAAAAAAGGCCCCGCCGTAGCGGGGTCTTTATCGAAATTTCATTTAGGCTGGCGTTTCGGCCGTCTCGGGCGCGGGCAGCTCCAGGCCGGCCAGCGCGTCCCTCGCCGCCCGGACCAGCTCGGGGGGCGAATCGGCGGCTTCGATGATCTGCGTCAGGTAGGCCCGGCCCACGCCGGTGGGGTCGTCGGCCAGGGAGCCCAGAACGGTCAGCCTCACGGCCAGGCTCTGGTCCTCGGTGGCTATCTGGCCCCATATAAGGGGCATGCGTTTGTCCGTCCAGGCCGCAATCCGCTCGGCCACCAGAACCCGGATGGGCTCGTCGCCGGTGCGGAACAGGCGGCGCAGGTACGTCTGCGCCCCCAGGTCGTCCAGGGCGGCGATTAGCAGGGGGGCGTCCTCGGGGTAAGCGCTGATCTGTTCGGTCAGCCGGTCCAGAACCTTGTCGCCCCCGATTCTCGTCAGTATCGCGTACCCGAGCTGCCTTATCCCGGCGTCATCGTTATCGAGGTAAGGCTCGAAGGCGGCGTAGGCGGTGGGACGATACTGGGCGATGTTGTCCAGCAGCCCCTGACGCAGGTAGTCGTACTGCAGGGCCTTTTCGGCCACGATGGCGTAGGTGTCGGCGGACGCGGTATCCCCGGTGAGGGTCTGGGTCGCGTAGGCCCAGGCGGTAATATCCCGCGGCTCGGTGGCCAGCTCCTCGATTTGACTCTCCGGGGTGCCGGTCAGCTCAGCGGCCAGAAGCTCGATGCCGGCTCCGAGGGGCGTGATGGGAGGCAGGCCGGGATTGATGGTCAGGATGCTGTTGGAGTCGAGTTCCTCTTTCAGGAAAGCTATTCCGCGTCCCTCTTCGTCGTTGAGTCGGATGAGGCAGACGGCGGCGCCGTAGCGGACGTCGTCATCCTCATCTTTAAGATAGCCGGCGATCTCGTCGGCCATGCGTTTATCCCCCATACGGGAGATGAAGTCCAGAGCGGCGATTTTTACCGACGGCGCGTCGTCCGTGGTGAGTACGTCGTGCACCTTGTCGATGGTGTTCTTGTCGCCGATGGCCAGGAGGGAGCCGATGGCGCTCTCCTGCACCCAGGGGCTTGAATCCTGAAGGGCCTGTCCCAGGAAGCCGGTGGTCCGCGTATCGGCGAATATGCCGAGGACCTGGGCGGCACCCCAGCGGACGTAGTCGGAACCGTCGTTCAGAAGGCCCACCGTGGGCATCACACCGCGGGTGTGGCCGATGTTCCCCAGGCAGGCCACGCCGATGAGCCGCCGGCCGACACTGGGGTCGGAAAGCATGTCGATGAAGTAGTTTATGCCGTCACGGTTGTCGAAGGATGCCAGCATGGAGGCGGCCCGCATCTTGACGAAGTAAATGTCACCCAGGCTCGAGGACAGATCGTCAAAGCTGTCCTTCGTCTCATCGAAAACGGCGTAATCGTCCTCACCCCGCTCGACCAGCGCCGCGAGCTCGTCTTTACTGTCCCTGAAGTTATACTTCGCGACGGTGTCGAGGGCGTCCCTCACAATCTGGATGTCCGGGTCTTTAAAGAGCTCCACGAGCATGGGGGGCGCCGGTGTTTCGGAGTTGCTGCGCATCGAAAGAGCGTTGATGGCGATGAGGCGTATCAGCTGGTCGTTGTCCGTTCCGAGGTAAACCTGTAGCTCCCCGTAATCGGCGATGGAGGCGACGGCGTAGGTGACTGCGGGGACGAGGGTCTCGTCGGTTACGGCGTACCTGAGCAGGCGGTCGAGGTCCTCGGAGCCGCCCAGGCAGCCCACGGCGCCGATGGCGGCGATGCGCACGTCGCTGTCGGGGTCGTCGAGGAAGCCGTTGACGGTGCCCAGGTAATCCTCGTTGTTGAGGTTGGACAGGGAGTTGATCAACTGGAGCTTGACGAACCAGAGCTCGTCGGATTTCATGAGCGCCGCTTGCATCGCATCCCCGCCGGTGCGCATCCGTCCGAGAACCATAGCGGCCATCATCCGTCTCTGCGGGTCGACCTCGCCGAGGGCGGCAACGGCGGCCGTCTCGACCGCCTGCTTCCCCTCCTCGTTATCGAAGCTGGCGAGGGCGTTGACGGTGGCTATACGTACGTTCTCGTTGGCGTCGGCCAGGTAGCGCATCAGCGGCGTGATGGACGTCGGGTCGTCGAAAACGTCCAGGGCCTGGATGGCTGGGATGCGGACCGAGGACTCCGTGTCCGCCAGGGCGTCGATGCAGTGCTGGTAGACCGAGTCCTTCAGCGTCTTCAGATTCTGCCGGTCGAGCTCGGCCGTCTCCTCGTCCCCGTAGGAGAGGGATCGGGCGGCGTGCGCGAGGTAGTAGCTCCCGATGGCATGGATGGCGTTGAAGGTAGCGGCGCGGACTCCGGCCACCTTGTCCTCGGCGAGCTGCTTGAGGAAGTAGCCCGATTCGTGGAGGTGGAGGGCCGCCAGGGAACCGGCGGTGCAGATGCGGACGCCGGGGTCGGGATCGTTCGCGCCGTAGGAGAAGAGGTCTATGGCCTCCTCGCGCTCCTTCTCGGTGCCGAAGGCCAGTTGGCCGAGGGCGGCCATAACCTCGCAGCGGAACTGGGCCGCCAGCTCGATGGAGAGCTCGTCGTCCCCGATGGAGATGGGTTCCCCCAGGTTCTCGGTCTGGGACTGCGGGAGGTAAGCGGCGTCTATGAGCGGTTGGGTCGCGGAGATGGAACCGATGGCGGCCATGCCCCGGACCGCGGTGAGGCGGATGTCCGCCACCTCCCGCATGATGGCCTCCTCGTCCATCTCCGAGAGACGGGCGGGGGGCACCTGGGTCTCGAACAGGTTGCGCACGGTCGTGAAATCGAGGAGCTTGGCGAAGATGTCCACACCCTCCTCGCCGAGCTTGACGATTTCGTCCCGGGCGATGAGTCTGGCACGGGCGTCCTCGGCGGTCACGACCGAGGTGAGGAGCTCGTCGCTGCCGGCGCCGCAACCTATGGTGGCGATGGTGCACAGCCCGATGAGAAGAGCGGCAAAATGGGTCAGGCGCATCTTGGCCCCTTTCCGGGGGGTGGGATACCCCGTAATACCAATAATTGGGTCAACTTTCAGTATTTTGATTCTAGCAGAACGCAAACTCCGAGGTCAAGAAATCGCTCCGAGACGACGCGCCAGAGCGTCGTAGATAATCTCCTCCCCGCAGGCTTCCAGCGTAAGGGTTTCGAACCTCGGATCGGAGCGGAGCCAGGTCAGTTGGCGTTTGGCCAGCCTGCGCGTCGCCGTTGCGGTCTCCTCGATCGCCCGCTCGGTGGAAATCTCCCCGCGCAGGCACGCCGCCGCCTGGGTGTACCCGATGGACTCCAGGGCGGGCGCCGAGGGCGGGACGCCCAACTCGAGGAGCCCCCGCACCTCCTCCACCAGGCCCCGCTCGAACATCCGGCGGGCGCGGGCGTTTATCCTGCCGTAGAGCTCGTCCCGGGGACGGACGAGGGCGAGCCGTGTCACCGGTCCCTCGAAGGAACGGGACGCAGGTTCGTCATTCCACTCGGAAAGCCCCCGTCCCGTCTGGAGGTGGACCGCCAGGGCCCGGACGAGACGCTGCCGGTCGTGGGGATGGATGCGGTCGGCCGAGACGGGATCGCTCCGTCGGAGCCTTTCCGCCAGCTCATCGGTCCCGAGCGCATCCAATCCGCGCTCGATTTCGGGGTCCGTCTCCGGGGCCCCGCTCAGGCCGTCGAGGAGGGCCCGGGCGAAGAGGAGCGTCCCGCCGACGACCAGCGGGAGCCGACCCCGGCGGTGGATTCCCGCCACGGCCCCGGCCGCCAGTCGGGCGTACCGGCCGGCGGAAAACCGTTCCGTGGGGTCGCACACGTCCACCAGGTGGATGGGCAGGCCGGCGCGCAGCTCGGGCGGGGGCTTGTTGGCCCCGATTTCCAACCCCCGGTAGACCTTGACCGAATCGCACAGGACCAGCTCGACGGGGAATGACTCGGCGAGGCGAATCGCCAGGATGCCCTTGCCGACGGCCGTCGGACCGCCGAGGAAAAAAACTCCGGTTCGAGATGATTCGGCTTCGGTCACCGACGTGGCCCGGGGGAGGCGGGAAAGGTCGATTTACATTCGGTAAAAGACGTGTTAAATTGAGGTAGAGGCTTCGTATAGCGCCATGACGTATATAGAGAAATTGCCACCCGAGTTCCGCCATCCGGCCGGGCTTTCCGGTCGCCGGAAGTACAGGCTGGTCAACGACCTTCCCGGTGCTGACCCCGGTCTGGACCGCATCTTCGAGGAGAGCCTGAACGTTGCCCGGCGCAGGGCTTTTCTCGTCGAGTGTGCCGGGGAGATGGGGGGCGACGGCGCCGCCTTTCGGGATGCGCTGGCCGACTTCGCGCGCGCGGCCGGGTTCAGGGTGATCCGAACCGCCGACCGGGGCGGGGTGGTGGAACCCCTGAGCCTGGCCAGGACGATCGTGGAGGGGTTCACCCCCTGGACGGAACTGGGTGAATCGCTCCCCACCGGGCTGGCGGAAAATCTCCACCTTATCGAGGAAGGCTACGCCGGAGACGTCGAAGGAAAAACCGGGGACGACGAGCCTGATCCGACCGGTCTGCGCTGGACCCGGGTGGATTATACCATCGAGCTTCTCGGACGGGTCATGGAAGGGCCCACGGCGGTTTTCGCGGACAACGCCGAGGGTGGAGGAGACCTGGAAACCCTGGCCGTTCTGGAAAGGCTGATGAGCGAGAGGAGCCACACGCCTCTTCTTCTGGTTTTGGGGGGGATAGGCGGCGCGGTCTCCTCCGAGTATTTTGACCGGGTGGACAGCCTCCACCTGCGCTACCTGCCCCAGGTCCGGTCCGAGGAGTTGGGGAGCCTCGGCGGGGAGCTGGGTCGGAGACTGAACCCGGGGCAGTTCGAGCATTACCTGGCGGAACTGCCCCGGAGCAGGATTCACGCCGAGCAGCTGCGGGCATTCTACGAGTTGGACCTGGAAGGTGTGTTCGAGGAACGCCTGCTCACGTCGAAAACCCCCATCCAGCTCTTCATGTACCGCTGGGAGGGGCTGAAGGAGGAGGAAAAGAAGGTCCTGTGCGTCCTGGCCGGAGAGGCGCGCCCACAGTCGACGGAGGGCGTCGCGCGGGGCACCGGCTTCGGAAAGAAAAACGTGGAGAAGCTGCTGGGCGGGCTGACGGGGAAATTCTTCTGCGAGCGGGTGGGCGCGGCATACACACTCAGGGTGCCGCGTTTCGGCGGGTGGATAGCCGATTTCGCCGGTGAGATGATGGACGACGTGCACCGGGCCTGGCTGTCCACGGAGGTCGAACCGGGGCGGAGCTTTGTCGAGGATTTTTTCCGGGTGAAGCGCCTCTCGGCCGTCGGTCGAGACGACGAGGCCCTGACCGGAATGGTGGATGTTCTGAGGCGCCTGCACCGATCGGGCTTCTTCCCCACCATCTGCTCCCTGGAGCCCCTCGCGGAAGGAATCGCGTCCAGGGGCCGGGACAAAGGGTTGAGCCTTGAGGCCCGATTGAAACTCGCCCAGGCCGACATCGAGCTCCTCCGGTTCGATTCGGCTTTACGGCTTCTGGACATCGTCCGGGAATCGCTCTCGGCGGAGGACGACCCCTTCGCGGGTCGGGAGAGTCTCCTCCGGGGGGCCGTCCACGAGGCGAGGGGTGAGAACGACGACGCGGTCCGGTGCTTTCGGGAGGCCGCGAAGCGGTTCGGTGAAACGCGGGAGGGGGCGCTGGCCCTTCGCCGGGCCGTGGACATCCAGGACACCCTCGGCGACCTCGAGCGGGACGGGTCTCTGGTGGACGAGCTGATGGGCTTTCCCGAGCGGGATGGCATCGGGTATGTGAAGAAGCTGATGAAGGCCAAGCACCTGAAGCGGGGCGGGAAGCTCGAGGAGGCGGGGGAAATCCTCGCCGACCTGGTCAAGGCGGTCAAGCGCGGCGGCATCACCTGGCTGGGAGTGTCGCCCGAGATAGACCTGGGCAACCTCAACCGGCACATGGGGCGGCTGGAGGAGGCCGCGAAACTGCTCGGTGGGGCGGCGGAACGGGCCCGGCTCAGGGGTGACCTGCGGGGGTTGGCCGACGCCAAGTTGGGCCTGGCCGATATCCTCTACCTGCAGGGGCGCTTCGGTGAGGCGGCGGACCTCCACCTGGAATGCCTGCCGATATTCGACAGGGTGAGGGCGCCCTACGAGCGGATGACCATCCTGAACAACCTCGGCATGATTTACCTGAACTGGGGGAGGCTGGAGTCCGCCCTCGACTGCCTGGAGCGGTGCCGGGCGTACTTCGTCGGCACGCGTTACACGGCCTACCTCAACGCCGTGGAGCTGAACCTGGGGCTGGCGATGGTGAACCTGGGGCTGGCGGCCGAGGCGCTGACCACCCTGGACGGGCTCAAGGTCAGGCTGTCCGAGGAGAGTCCCTACCGCCGCATCCTGCTCTTCGTCATGGGTCGGGTGGCCCGGGAGCAGGAAAATCTCGTACTGGCCGAGGACCTCATGACGAAGGCGCTGGGCGGATTCCAGGAAACGTCCATGCTGGGTTGGGAGCTGAAGGCCCTCCAGCATCTGGCTGAAATCATGGTGATGACCCAACGGCCGCAACGGGCGAAGGAGCTTATCGAAGAGGCCCTGCCCCGATTGGAGGGCCTGGGCTCGGACGTGCACCGGGCGGGTTTCCTGCAGGGGCTGGCGGAGGCCGAGCTGGCGCTGGGCGACGCCGACAAGGCCCTGGACCTGGCCCGGCAGGCCATGGTGCTCGACGAGAAGAGCGGCAATCCCGTCCACCAGGCCCTGCTGTATCACCTGATGGGACGCGCCCATCTGGCCCAGGGGGACAAGAAGGCGGCGAAAAACTCGCTCAAGAGTGCCTTGGACGAGCTGGAGGGGGTTCTGGGCGACCTGACGCAGGCCGGGCACCGGCGGTCCTTCCTCAGCCGTCCGGTCGTGCGGAATCTGTTCGCCACGGCCACGATGCTTTCCGTGAGCCTGGACCGGCGGAGGTTCGAGGAGGGGAGATAGGAGCGGATGACGTGAAACGGCCCCGTCGCCGGGGTCATTCTTAATTTCCGTGAGGCGGGGGTGGCGATGGTGATTGCGTCAACTGCCGTGCACCCGAGTGTAGTGCGGGGGCTCCGTACCCCGCCTGTTTTATTGACAACTGCGCCGTTAAATGTAGGGTGGGGACTTTAGTCCCCGCCGTTTTTACCCCTCACCCTAGCCCGTAGGCGAGCCTCCTCCCAGAGGGGCCGCCCTACACATATCGTTCGATGGCCATAGGGCGGGTGTCCGCACCTGCTCGTCAGCGGTAAAACAAATGTAGGGAGGGGCTCTGTACCCCGCCCCTGTCCCGCCGTCATGCGACCGGGCGGCACACGGAGTTGCCGCCCTACGTTTCATACGTTAGAAAATGGCGTAGATTCGGATCTCCATGCCTGCCCGCGGGCCGACCGGTCGGTCGGCCCCTACGAGGTTATCGCTCCTCCCGTCAGTACCGGGGCACGTAGTACGTCGAGCGGTACTCGGCCCGGCGGTAGCGGTTGCGTTCGTGGTGGTCGCGGAAAACGTAGGTGATGAAGACGGCGTTGGCCGCGATGAGGGCCGCGGCGAAGAAGAACGGTGCCTGGGGCGCGATTCCCTCGTAAAGGTAGCCGGCGACGATGGGGCCGACCACCAGGCCGAAGGAGGTGATGGTGCCCACGCCGCCCAGCACCGTGGCCCGGCCGCGCAGCGGCATGTTCTCCACGGAGAGGCTCATCCAGCTCGGCAGAATCATCGCCACGCCCGCTCCCGACATGAGCATCATGGTGTAGTAGAACCCGGCCCGGGTGATGAAGGGGAGCATGACCATGGCCGACGAGACCAGGAACATCCCGAAAATCATCAGGTACTTGCGGCCGATGCGCTCGGCGTAACGACCCGCCGGGTACACGCACAGTATCGTCGAGAGGGACAGGAACAGAAAGCCGAAGCCGATCTGGTAGGTCTCGAGCTTCAGCACGTTGTCGGCGTAGAACACCAGCACGCTCGTGTTTATGCCCACGATGAACATGTTGATGAAGCCCTGGAGGGAGAGGGCCAGGAGCTTGCCGTTCTTGTAGAGCGCCGACAGGGCCTGCCCCAGCTCCCGCCACCAGTTGCGGACCACCTCGTTCCGGGGCAGGCGTTTCG
This sequence comes from uncultured bacterium, assembly GCA_964577465.1. Classification (GTDB taxonomy): domain Bacteria; phylum RBG-13-66-14; class RBG-13-66-14; order RBG-13-66-14; family RBG-13-66-14; genus RBG-13-66-14. The sequence continues at coordinate 32,138 of CAZNZF010000002.1, forward strand.
CGGGCTGCCGTCTTCGGCGGCGCAGGGTCTCCTGCATGAAGAGGTAGGCCCCGAGCGCCGTAAGGCCGATGAGGATGGACGCCGACCAGAAGGTCCACTTGGCGCCTCCCCCCTCGATTCCCCCGAACCAGTCCATGAGGTACAGCCCGATGGCCGGTCCGACACCGGAGCCCAGGGCGAAGCTCAGGTTCAATACCCCCAGGGCGGCGTCGCGCCGTTTGCGCCCCATCATGTCGGCCACCATGGCGTTGGCCGCCGGCCAGATGACCGAGTTCCCCGTCCCGTCCATAGCGCGGATGGGGATGTAGAGCCAAATCAGCCAGGAGACGTTTATGAATGAGAGAAGAAGGGGGCTCAGGCAGGAGATGGTCAGGCCGATGGCGATCATCAGCCGCCGCCCGTAGCGGTCGGCCAGGGAGCCGCCGAAGATTTTCAGGAAGGTGTTGGTGAAGGGGAAGGCCGCGATGGCCACGCCGACCATACCGACCGTGGCGCCCAGGACCTTCGTCGAGTAGAGCTGGAGCGCCGGGATGACTATCCCGTACCCCAGCTCCGCGGCGAAGATGGCCGCGATGAGGAGGATGTAGTTCCGCGTGACCTTGACGTTGCGGAGACCCGTAAGACCGCGTATCGTCGCTTTGTCGCTCATCGCCGGATTGACGTTTGCCGGGGCGGCACGACCGTCCTGGTTGAGATGGTGGCGTAAAAAAAGCGTCGAGCAAAACAGAGTTGCACCTATTGTCCCCCAACCGCCGCCAACTATCAACCGCGTCGTGGAAAAGCCCGCAGTTCTGTGCTATAGTGCATTTTGCCTTGATTCGGCTTCCTTTTTTTCGGATGTATACATGGCGAATACACTCCTGGTCTGCTTCGATTCCCTGGCGTACGCCCCCGGACTGCGCCTTCTATCCGCCTTAGGTAACGCTGCCGGTCACGACACCCACATCCTGTTCCTCATAAAGGAAAGCGTGACTTTCCACGAGCACCGCTTAGAGACGCCCGGTGAGCTGGCTGGTTTCGCAAACCTCTTGAACGAACTATCCATCGACGTGGTGGGTCTGTCGGTGATGACGCCGGAGTACCATCGGGCGGTGCGGGTGGCCGAGCGCGCCCGGGCCGAGGGTCGTCACGTGGTGTGGGGTGGGATCCACGCCGCCATCCGCCCGGAGGAGTGTCTGCCATACGCCGATGCGGTCTGCCTAACCGAGGCTGAAGCAACCTGGACCGCGTACCTGGACGCTCTGGAACACGGAGGGGACCGGCGGTTGCCCAACTTCGTTCTTCCGGGTGAGGACGCCGCCGAGGTCCGCGCCGGCGGCCGCCTCGAATTGATTGACGACCTCGACTCCCTCCCCTTCCCGGACTACGACGTCCGACACTCCTACTATTCGAACGGGGAGGAAATCCTCCCCATGGGGTGGGAGTCGTATCAAAGGCTCAACACCTGGGAGGGAACTTACTACCGCTTGTTGACCAGCCGGGGTTGTCCGTACCAATGCACGTACTGCGTTAACAGCTTCTTCTGGAGTCAGTTCGGCAAGCACTGGCTGCGTCGGCGGACGGTGGGGAACAGCATCGCCGAGATCCTCTGGGCCCGGGAAAAGATGCCATTCATCCGGGGTATCAACATCCAGGACGACAGCTTCTTCATGGGTTCCGACGAATGGATGGATGATTTCTGCCGCCGGTACAAATCGGAGGTCGGCCTGCCCTTCATCGCCCGCATGATACCCCACTTTACAACCGAAAGGAGGGTCAGGATCCTGGCCGACGCCGGTTTCGATTACGCGGGGATAGGGTTGCAAACCGGCTCGAAGCGCCTCTCCCTAGAGGTATACGAGCGCGTGCAGGATAACGAGAAGTTCCTGGAAAACGACCGGATCCTGTCGAAGTACGGGGTCAGTAAGAGTTACGACGTCTTGGTGGACAACCCCTTCGAGACGGAGCGGGACGTACTGGACACCATAGATATCCTGTTGAAACTGAAGAAGCCATACTACATTGTCACTTACTCCCTGACGCCCTTCCCGGAGACCATTTTCTACGACAAGGCGAAGACCGCCGGGCTTCTCGACCGGATGCCGGACCCCTACAACTCGGCGATGTACGCCACAAACCCGGCCAACTACTACACTCCCAAGACGTTGCGCTGGCTGATTGAAACCGCCCCTTACATCCCTAAACGCCTGATTCGCTACTGCCGCGACCATTGGCGTGGAAATCTGGTCAGTTGGTTTGCTCCCAAACTCTTCGGTTTCTACAAGTGGATTATCCGGGTGATAAATTGGGGGCGTTACAAACACCCCTGGTTTCTACGGTTGGTGCTCTTTTTCGCCCGCATCTGGGGCCGGATAGGCCTACGGGAGGCGCTGCCCCAGGAAGAGGTCCACCCCGAGAATTAAAGCGTTAGAACGCCGACCGGAAGGCCTCGTAGGCGCGGGGTCCGTAGAGGACGAAAATCACGCGCCGGACGCTCGCCAGCGGCATGGCCTCCTCCAGGCCGACGCGCATCGCCCGGGCGCAGTCCTCCATCGCCAGCCCCCCGACCCCGGTTCCCAGAGCGGGCAGGGCGACGGTTTTAGCCCCGATTCGCTCGGCCTCCTTCACGGCGCTGACCGTTGCCCGGCGGACCTTGTCGGCGTCAGTCTCCAGGTCCTGGCCCATCACCGCCGCGTGGATGACCCATTTGACGGGCAGGTTGCCGGCACCCGTGGTCACCGCGTGACCCACCTCTATCGGCCCCAGAGCCATCGCCTCGCGCTCGACGGAGGGACCTCCGGCTTTCTTGAGCGCCCCCGCCACCCCCGAGCCCATCCACAGGTGGTTGTTGGCCGCGTTGACCACCGCGTCGCAGCCCATCCGGGCGATGTCGCCCTTGGCGATGACGATTTCCAATCCGGCCAGTCGGAGCGATTCCCGTTCCACCAGAACCTCCATGAGGGTCTCCCGGATTATGCGCCGGCGGAAGCGGCCGGTCAAGGTCCGGCCGGGTGTGGTCAGACGCCGGGTGAGTGGTTATAATGGGGGCGAGATTCGAGGGGCGTTCGGAGGGCCCATGTTTTACGGTTTCGGCTGGTTCTACATGGACTGGACCATCGTTTTGCTAATCCCCGGTCTCATACTGGGGCTCATCGCGCAGTCCATGGTCAGTTCGCGCTTCCGCCGCTACTCCCAGGTCCGGACGCACGGCGGACTGACCGGGGCGCAGGTGGCGGCCGGCATCCTGGCCGAGGCCGGGCTGCCCGACGTGGAAATCGAGGTGGTCGGAGGTCGGTTGTCGGACCATTACGACCCGCGGACGCGCAAGCTGTACCTTTCCGCCGACGTGGCCCATTCGGCCTCCGTAGCCGCGCTGGGGGTGGCGGCCCACGAGGTCGGCCACGCCATCCAACACGGAAGCGGCTACTTTCCGCTCCACCTGCGCAACGCCGTCGTCCCCGCGACCAGAATCGGCTCCTGGCTGTACCTGCCGCTATTCATCGCCGGGCTCATTTTCGCCGTGGAGCCCTTGGTCTGGGTCGGCATAGGCTGCTTCACGCTCCTGTTGCTGTTCCAGCTCATCACGCTTCCGGTGGAGTTCAACGCCAGCTCGCGGGCCCTGGCGATTCTGCGCGACGGGAATTACCTGGAGCCCGAGGAGCAGAAAGGGGCGCGGAAGATTCTCTCCGCCGCGGCGCTGACCTACGTCGCCGCCCTGGTGTCCAGCCTGCTGATTCTGCTGCGCCTTCTTTTAATTGCCGGCGCCTTCAACCGGCGGTAGGAAATATGCGGCTCTGGGTGGGGCGACCGGTTTCCGACGAGCCCGGCCGGTACGACCTCCGGCCCGTGGAGGTGGATTACCCCCCGGAGCGACTGCGGAGGCTGTACAGGTTCCCGCTCATTCTGTCTTTGGGGCTGATCGTTTTTTTCGGCGCGGCGACGGCGGTCCTCGCTTTCGTATCCGACGAGACCGGGTCGGGCTGGGCCCTGGGGGTCATGGCCGCGGGCGCCGCGGTGTCGGCGGTGGTTTTAATCCTTCAACTCCGCCGACGGGCCGCCGTACGCCGGGAGCCGGAAAATTTCGCCAAGCGCGCCTACCTCGCATTCGACGCCCGGGAGGGGGAGGCGGCCTTCACCGAGGATGAGCTGGCCGAGGGACGGGCGGGCACGGGAGACGACCATGCGCGTGAAGATTGACGTTGCCGACCGGACCGACGAGCGGCGCAAACCGCGGGCGACCCGGAGCTCCGGTCATCTGATGCTGTGGATAATCCTGTTCGTCATCGGCTGCACCGTTTTGGGGCCCGGCATCGTCTTCGGGCTCTCCATCGGTTGGTACTTCCTGCCCTGGGTTTTAGGAGGCTTCTTCCTCTTCACGCTCATCCTCTTCATCCGGGCCGTAATCCGGGCCTCCACGGTGGATGGCGGCGCTTCCAGGTGGAGCGGCGTCGACTTCCGGGAAACCATGCGGCGTTTGCAGGAGTCGATTCAGCCGAAGGGGCCGACGGGGCCGCAGCCGGAAAGGCGGACGGTCCGGATGAAGACCCGCTGCCCCAACTGCGGGGCGTCGGTGGCCGCCGGGAATATCACGAAAATCGACGGCGTCCCGGCGGTGCACTGCCCCTACTGCAACACGCTCTACCCGCTGGAGGAAGCGGAACCGGCCTAGGAGGGCGATTTCTTGCGCGTAGTCCTGCAGCACGTTTCACAGGCGCGGGTGGAGGTGGACGGCCGGGTCACGGGCGAAATCGGCTTCGGCCACGTCCTCCTGGTCGCCATTGGCGCCGACGACACCGAGGCGGAGCTGGGCTGGATGGCGGAGAAGGTCCTGGACCTGCGGGTGTGCCGGGACGAGGGGGGGAAGCTGAACCGCTCCCTGCGCGACCTGGGGCGGGGGGAATTGCTGGTCGTCAGCCAGTTCACGCTCTACGGGGACAGCCACAAGGGTCGGCGGCCCAGTTACATAAAAAGCGCCCCGCCGGAGCTGGCGGAGCCGATGTGTAAGCAATTCGCGCAAATGTTACGAGAACGGGGGTTCACCGTGGCCGAGGGGGTCTTCGGCGCCCACATGCACGTGAGCCTGGTGAACGACGGCCCGGTCACGCTCATCCTGGAGCGGGAGCACGAACGCTGACCAGATGACGTCACCGAAATGAAAAAGGCGGCCTCTATCGGCCGCCTCTTTTTATTGACTGCTCGGGCTAGGGCAGGAAGACTTCCACGTCCAGCACCTCGTTGGTGTCCGTGTCCACGGCCACGTTCGCCTGACCCTGGAAATCCTCGGGGACGAAAACGAGAGCGCACCAGTTGGTGGTGCCGGGGAAGTCGTCCCCGTCGTAAGGCTCGACGACCAGGCTCCGTGGAATCCAATCGGGGTAGCCCTCATCGGTCAGGGCGGCGGCGGCGGCCTCCACCCAGGGCCCGGCGTCGTCATAGTCGGGCAGGCCCACCAGGGGAAGGCTGGAATCGGTTTCCCACTGCGCGTCGGTCGAACCGTCGTACTGGACCACTACGATCAGGACGTCCTCGTCGGATCCGCCCGGGAGCTCGGCGTAGTAGAACTGCCAGGGCAAGTTCTCCTCGGGCTCGCCGTCATCGGTTACATCGATGCAAGCGATGTTGAACAGTTCGCCGTCGGGCATCTCCGCGTCGCGGACGGCGTCGGCCAGGTTGATACCCCAGCCGAGGCCGTGGCCGTCCCCATCGCCGTCCCCATCACCGCCTCCGTCTCCCGTGGAGCTGGCACAGCCCGCAACGAGGGCCAGAACGAGGGTGCAGAGCAGTGCGAGGAGGGTTTTTATCGAACTTCTCATGATCGGACCTCCTTGGGTTGGTGGTTTGAAAATTACTTAATTATACAGCCGGATTGGTCCGTTTTCCATTTACGGTTCTATTTTCACCTGACTGGTACGGGGGTAACCTTTGGTACGTCGGGCGGACACTACCCGCCCCCCTCCAGGTAGCCGTTGAGCCAGCCGATGATTTCCTCGATTTGGTTGGGCCGGTAGCGTTTGGTCGACAGGAGCTCGCCCACGGTGCCGGGGAAGACCTCGTTGCAGCGCAGGCATATGATGCCCCGCTGCTGGAACCAGTCGGCGGCCTTGGGGTGGTCCGCGATGACGGTCTTGACCGGTGTGTCCTTGGTCACCATCACTCCGCCTTCTCCAGGAATGCGTTCAGCTCGGCGACGATTCGCTCCACGTCCGCCGTCGAGTGCCCCTTGTTTCCCAGAAGCTCGGCCAGGGTGCCCCAGAAGGGCTCGCCGCAGCGCAGGCAGACGATCCCCCGCGCCAGGAGCCAGTCGGCCGCCGCCGGGTGCTCCTCCAAAAGCCGTTCCACGTTGATTTCCCCGTTCAGTACCACACCTGGACTTTACCACGGGCGGGACCGCGCCGCAACCGGTCGGATGTTTTTGTGCAAAAAAGCCGACCCGAGGGCCGGCTTCTTCTACGGTTCGTCGTTACCTGAGGAACTTCGAGACGAAGGGCGAGGTCTCGCCGCGACGCATGAAGTGTCCCGAGGGCCCCTCGCCTAGAAATTCCGAGAACCAGGACTCGTGCTCGATTTCCTCGTTGAGGATGGCCAGGACCAGGTCGTAGGTCCGGTGGTCCTTGCCCGCGGTCATGTTGCAGATTGCGGTGTAGCCTCGGACGGCGCAGCGTTCCGCCTCCACGAGCACCTTCAGGATGGCATTGACGTCGGAGGTGTCTTTGGGGAGGTGGGCCGGGGGGCAGGCGGAGAGGTCGTGGAATTTCTTCATGTCGTCGGGCAGCTTGCCGCCCAGCTCGTAGATGCGCGGGAACAGCGCTTCGAAGTGGTTGCGGTCCTCGACCCGGGCCGTCTCGGCGATTTCCTTCAGGGTCTCGCCGTCCAGGCCCGTAAGGTTGGACCGCAGGATGGTGTAGTAGTAATAGGTGGTGAGCTCGGCGGCGGCGTTTTTCACCAGCAGGTCCAGGAGCTTGTCCACGTCCACGCCGGCTTTTTCCACCATCTCTCTGGCGACTTTGGCCATGGTTTATCCTCCATTACGGTTGGGGTTTTTTCTTGACGACTGGAGCCACGGCAAAAGTATAGCGTGTTTGTCATATAAATGCATAATAAAATGCGAATAATATAAGTCATAATATAAACGATTATGGTTAATTGCAACTAATTCAATAACATGATGATACGCTTGCATTAAACACTGAGTAAACACCAAGCGGCTTGTTGAGTAGTAGCGGGGTCGCTGTCCACGCCACTTGGTTTCCTCTGCGCGGGAGTACCGTCATTTTGCTAAAAAAACCCAGTTTGAGTGCCCGAAAGTCGGTGGTGATAATTCTCGAAAAAGGCCGCCCGGTGGCGGCCTCGAATCACTCGGAGGTTCCGCTACGCCAGCTCCACCCGCTTGCTCGATTCCCACAGGCCGTGGATGTTGCAGTAGGCGAGCGCGTTGAGCGTGCCGGCCTTGGCGGTCTTGAAGGAGAAGGTCGCCTCGTGGTGGGTGTACACCGGCCCGGTGTTGGGGCCGTCGGTGGATTCGCCGTGGGCGTTGAACTCGAAAGTGCCCAGGTCGTAGGCGAATTTCGCGCCGTCCGGCACGAAGAACGCCTGAATCCACCGGATGTGGTGCTCCGTGGTGTTGGGGTGGGCGATTTCCTTGCCCAGGGTCACCGTAACCGGCGTGAACTCGCCCGGTTTGACCTTGTCCGGGCAGGTTATGACCGGCACGTGCTTCTCCTGCTTCCAGTCCGCCGACTGGATTTTCTCGGCTATGCGTTCGGCCATCGTGAGCCTCCTTAAATTACCAGGCTCGTTTTTCTGTCAACCTTTTTTCAGCAGCAGCTCCAGGTCCGCCAGGACGGATTCCAGGTCGTCCTCGTGCTCGACCTCGTCGGCGAGGATGCCGAGCAGCATGTGGTAGGTTATGGGGTCGGCGTCCTTGACCAGGGCGGTGAGCTTCTGATAAACGCCGATGGCGCATCGTTCGCCCTCTATGTTCTGCTCCAGGATTTTGCGGACGAACGGGTCGGCCGGGGGGTCGTAGCCGCAGTTGGTGATTTTGTACCACTCCTCGGGCTTGAGCACCGGCGTGCCGCCGAGCTGGAGGATGCGGTCGGCGATGAGCCCGGCGTGCCGGAGCTCGTCGTCGGCGTGCTCGATGAGCTCGTCCATGGCCGCCTCCCGCAGGGGACCCTGGACTACCTTCGCCCCGAGCCAGTACTGGTAGTAGGCCAGCCACTCGTCGGCCAGGGCGCGGTTCAGTTCCCCGATGAGCTTGGGAACGTCCATGCCGACTATCTCGGTGCCTTTTTTACCCATAGCGACTCCTTTTTTCTATTGGGTTTTCCTGCGGATGAAAAACGGGCGCTGCTCGCCGTCGCGCGGTTCCGGTCAGGCGTCCAGCATCGGCATCTTTATGCCGAATTTTTTCGCGTTTTCGATGGCCCGGGGGTAGCCGGCGTCGGCGTGGCGGACGATGCCGAGGCCGGGGTCCGTGGTCAGCACGCGGGACAGGCGCTCGTCCATTCCCGGCGTGCCGTCGGCGACGATGACCATGCCGGCGTGCTGCGAGTAGCCCATGCCCACCCCGCCGCCGTGGTGGACGCTGACCCAACTCGCCCCGCCCACGGCGTTTAAGAGGGCGTTCAGGAAGGCCCAGTCGCTCACGGCGTCGGAGCCGTCGGCCATGCCCTCGGTCTCGCGGTTGGGGCTGGCCACGGAGCCGCAGTCCAGGTGGTCGCGGCCGATGACGATTGGGGCCTTCAATCGGCCGTCGCGCACCATGTGGTTGATTTCCAGGCCGAATTTTTCGCGGTCGCCGTAGCCCAGCCAGCAGATGCGGCAGGGCAGCCCCTGGAAGCGGACCTTCTCCCGCGCCTTTTTTATCCAGCGGGCCAGGGCCTCGTCCTCCGGGAAGAGGCGCAGGACCGCCTCGTCGGTGGCGTGGATGTCGGCGGGGTCGCCGGAGAGCGCGGCCCAGCGGAAGGGGCCCTTGCCGTCGCAGAACAGCGGTCGGATGTAGAGCGGGACGAAGCCCTGGATGTTGAAGGCGTCGGGCGCGCCGCGGTCCACCGTCTGGCCGCGGATGTTGTTGCCGTAGTCGAAGGCTACAGCTCCCGCTTTCTGCATCGCCAGCAGGGCGTTCATGTGGACGACCATAGCCGCCAGAGAACGTTTCTTGTACTCCTCCGGGTTTTTCTTCCGCAAGGTCTGGGCCTCCGCGAGCGGCATCCCGTTGGGGACGTAGCCCGAGAGCTCGTCGTGGGCTGAGGTCTGGTCGGTGAGCACGTCCGGCGTGACCCCGCGGCGGACCAGCTCCGGGTGTACGTCGGCGCAGTTGCCCACCAAGCCGATGGAGAGGGGCTCGCCCTTTTCGGTGAACTCCTCCACCAGCCGCAGCGCCTCGTCCAAATCGGTGACCATGCGGTCGCAGTAGCCGGTGGCCAGGCGCTTTTCGATTCTGGCCGGGTCCACCTCCACGTCCAGGCAGACCCCGTCGTTCATGGTGACCGCCAGGGGCTGGGCGCCGGACATGCCGCCCATGCCGCCGGTCAGGACCCATCTCCCCTTGAACGAACCGCCGAAGTGCCGGCGGGCCAGCTCGGCCAGTGTCTCGTAGGTCCCCTGGAGGATGCCCTGGGTGCCGATGTATATCCAGGAGCCGGCGGTCATCTGGCCGTACATCATGAGGCCCTTGGCCTCCAGCTCGTAAAAATGCTCCCACGTCGCCCACCGGGGCACGAGGTTGGAGTTGGCCAACAGGACGCGGGGAGCCTCCTCGTGGGTGGTGAAGACGCCCACCGGCTTGCCCGACTGGACGAGGAGCGTTTCGTCGTTCCCCAGGGTGCGCAGGGTCTTCAGTATCGCCTCCAGGGACTCCCAGTTCCGCGCCGCCTTGCCCGAGCCGCCGTAGACGATGAGGTTGGCCGGGTCCTCGGCCACGGCGGGGTCCAGGTTGTTCTGGAGCATCCGGTAGGCGGCCTCCTGGTGCCAGCCCCGGCAGTTGAGCTTGGTGCCCGTGGGGGCGTGCAGTTCGCGCGGCATGTTCCGTCCTCGGTTGAGGTTTGACGGCGGCGGTACGACCGACCCTCAAAATAGCACAGAGCCGGTCCCGTCTCAAGGGCTAAAGGGCCGCTCCGATTCGGGAATCCGGCTTTTTTTTATCGTTTCAGGGAAGGGCGGTGTCTCGAATCGCCGGGTTTTCCTCCCCGGTAAAACCCATTTGTGATAGTATAAAGCACAGTCGGATTGAGCCGGACTGCCGCTCGCAGAAAGGCGCCCCGGCCGGGACGCGGAAAAAGAAGGCGCCGACTACGACTACCGTCCAGGCGGTGAGGTGAGGCGTGGCTGAAACCGGTACCCTGACGGACGGCGTGAAGCGCGACCGGATTTTCTGGTGGGCGCTGTTGGCCCTGGAGGTTTTTTTCTGCGTCGTCATCCTGGGCGACCTGAGCAACTACACCATCGATGACGGCTACATCTATCTGAACGGCGCCCGGCAACTGGCCCGGGGTGAGCTGCCCAACATGACGCCGGGCGAGGCCCCGACCGACGCCTGGGGCAGTTACCTGTGGCTTTTAATGCTCACCCCCGCGTACCTGTTGGGAGCGAATCCCCTGTTCTGGGCCAAGGCGCTGGGGTTCCTGTTCCTCCTCGGCGGGGTGTGGTGGATTTCGCTGCTTTTCAGGCTCTGGCGTCCGGCGATGAGCCGCTTGGAGTCACTGGCGCTGGCCGGTTTGGTGCTGGCCTTCGTCCCGGCGGTTTACGGGTCGGTCAACGTCCTGGAAACCGGGTTCCACCTCTTCGCCCTCCTCACGGCGCTTTACCTGTTGGTGCGCGATGTCGCGAGGAAGAGGCCCGGCCTGCCGTTCGGCCTCTCGTTGAGCCTTCTGCTCGTCAGCCGCCCCGACGCCTTCATCGAGGTAATCCTCTTTCTGGCAAGCTATCTCTGGCTGTCACTCCGGCGCGAGTCGCCCTTCATCAGGCGTGACGTGTGGCGACCGTTTCCCGGCCTCGTTCCCGGCATTCTGTTCTGGGCGGCGATAGTATTAATTTACGGCACCCTCCTGCCCACCAGCGCGCTGGCGAAGACGCCGGCTTTATCCTTCCTCCTGTCGTTTGTATGGCTGCGCAATTTCGAAGGTGCCATCGTGGAGATGGCATACACGCCCGTCCTGGCACCCGCCATCATCGGCGCCTTCGTGTTCATTTTCCGCCGGAGGGGTGAGAAGCCGATCCCGCCCATCCGCTTCCTCCTCGCCGCCATCATCCTCTGGGGGCTGGCGGAGATGATGGTGATAATGGACTGGACCATGGTGAACCGGCTGTGGGTCAGCAAGGGGGTGATGGCCATAGCCTGTTCGACGCTGCTGCTGTACGATCTGGTCGAGAAGCTGCATTCCCGGTTCATCGCCGCCACGCTTTTCTGCATCGGGCTGATGGGGGGCCTGTGGGGGTGGCGGTTCCACGTGTTCAACTACTTCGACAAGACCCACTGTCCGGCCCGGGTGATGGGAGAGCTCATCAATGAGCTGAAGCTGCCCGATTCCTGGCTGGCGACGCCCGACATGGGTATATTGCCGTACCGGGGCGACATCCCGACCGTGGATACCTGCCTGTCCCCGGTGTGCAGCCGATACATGCTCGAACACCCGGAAGATGTGGATTACGTCTGGTCGCACAAGGTGGATTTCGTGGTGATCTGTTCGATCTACATGAATCCGGCGGAGGCGGGGGGCGTTCGCTTCGGTATTCCCGACTTCATGTACAAGAGTGATTACTTCGTCGAGCACTTCCGGCCGGTGATGGTGGCGGAGGGGGCCGTGCCCTTGACCCTGGACTATTATTGTGAAAACCTGGGGCACTACTTCCACCTCTACGTTTCCGACCGCATCGACTACGATGCGCCGGCCCCCGTGCCCGTTTACCTGCGCGGGTTGGCGGCGCTACCGGTGCATTACCCGTATCTCAATCTTGTCATAGGGGATTGGATGCGGTAGGTACTTGCGGGGGACCGTCTTTATTAAGAGCGACGACGGCAGAGCGGATCGAGCCATAAAAAATCGAACTTTTTTCACGACTCTCCTTGCCAATAAGCGAATCTTGGACTATATTATCGCCGTAGCGTTTGCGATAAAGGAGGCTCATGTACCGTCATATTCTGCTGATATTAATCGTGTTTGCATCGTTCGCCTCCGCCGAGGTCCTCTTTTTCGAGGATTTTTCCGACGGCGGAATGCCCGGCTGGACCCAGGACCCCGGTGAAATAGGACAACGCTGGATAGTCAGCTCACAGCACTTCTTCAGCGGTCCCTTCGGCGTTATTTGCGAAAAGGGTCGGGACCAGGATGAGCGGCTGATTTCACCAGGCATCTGCCTCACATCGGACGTGGTAATCGACTTCTACTGGGCCACGAGCTACACCTGGTTCGTTTCCCCCCACGACAACGGGGACTACAGCCTGGAGATTCGCGAGGCCGGTGGACCGGGCGAGTGGTCGGAAATCTGGAACGAGGCGGAGTTCGGGTCGTTCGAAAACTGGGTGTGGAACGAAACCAAGGTCGGGATTGGCGGTTACTGGGACGGCCACGACGTTCAGTTCGCATGGCGTGTCGTCTCCGACAAGGCCGCCGACGTTTGGCTCGACACGATTACGGTTACCGCCGGTGATTCTTCGGACGTCCAGGAGACGAGCTTCGGGGTCATCAAGGCCACCTTTCGCTGATTTGGGTTCTCTCACGAGGGCGGCTTCCGGCCGCCCTTTTTTTTCGATTCCACCGCGGTCCGTCCCGATTCACCCGGGCTCGGTCCCGGCGTGGTAAGATATATCCCTTGCTTGGACCGGACGACGTTTTCACGGAAGACCCGCGAGGCTGACGATGGCCGCTGTTGAAGCCGAATTGACGGACCGGACTAGGGGGACCCGGTATCTCACCTGGGGCCTCATCGCCCTCGAACTCGTCCTGTGCGCCTTCATCGTCTGGGACCTGTCCGGATACACCCCCGACGACGTCTACATCTACCTGAACGGGGCCCGTCAACTGGCCGGCGGTCGACTACCGAGCATGACGCCGGGCGAGGTCCCCACCAACGCCTGGTCCAGCCTTTTGTGGGTGGGGCTTGTCACGCCGGCCTACTGGCTCGGCGTCGACGCCCTGGTCTGGGCCAAGGTGCTCGGTTTCATCCTGCTCCTGGGAATCGTCTGGCAGATTGCGCGGATAATCGGGCTCTTCCACCCCAAGCTCGACCAGGCGACCGTCTGGGCCGTCGCCGGGCTGGCGCTCACCTACATGCCGCTGGTCTTTTGGGCCACGAGCGGCATGGAGACTATTTTCTACGTCTTCAGCCTGGTGTTGGTCTTCCGCCTGCTCCTGAGGGACACTTCGCAGAAACGGCTGTCCGTGGGCCTGGGGCTCGCCCTGTCGGTGCACCTGGTCACCCGGCCCGACGCCTTTATCAACGTGGCCCTCGTGCTGATGCTCCTGGTGGTTCTCGTGTTGAATCCCCGGCGGACCTATTCCTGGTCGGGTCTTGTGCGCCCCGCCCTCGGTCTGCTTCCGGGAATCGTGCTGTTCCTCCTGCCCGGCCTCTTCTACCCGACCGTACTTCCGACCAGCGCCCTGGCGAAGGCCGGCGTTATAGGCCCCCTCTTCAATGACCAATTCTGGTGGAACTTCCGCGAACTGGTCCTGAACTTTTCGCTCACGCCGGGAAATATTTTCATCTTAGCCGGGATGCTTATATTTTTATTCTGGCGCCGCCAGCGGGGTGACCTGAGCTGCGGCTGGGAGATGCGGGTCTTCGTAGTCCTGTTGGTCGCGATGCACCTGGGCGAAAGGGTGCTGGTGAGTGACTGGATGGCGGTTCAGCGCCTGTGGCTGGAATCGGCGGTAATCGCGCTCGTCGTTTGTCTTTTGGCGTTCATCCGTCTGATGGAAAAGAAAAAATATCTCTTGATATCCGCCATTATTCTGTGCGGCAGCCTGGCGGCGGGGCTGCTCGGTTGGCGGATGTTTATCTTCGACTTTTTCCACCACCCCGGCAATCCCGCCGAGGTGATGGCGCAGTTCGTGGGCGAGCTGAAGAGGGACGACTCGTGGATGATCACCACCGATATGGGTGTCGTGCCCTATTTCGCCGAAATCAATACGATAGACGCCGAAGCCGTTCCCATATGCAACTATCACCTCATGAAAATGCCGAATGACCTCGCCTACGTGTGGAGTCATCAGATTGATTTCATCGTCGTCACCTCTCCCTGCCTGACTGCGCCCCGACCGGAAGCTACCCAGTACCGCCTGGTGAGGGACATAATGAGCCAGAGGTACTTTCGGGACAACTACCGCCACGTGTTGAGCGCCGTGTGGGCCTCACCGTTCAATCACGGGCACGGGACCCTGCGGTCGTATCCGGGCAGGTACTACCACCTGTTCGTCTCGAATCGGATTGAATGCGACCTGCCCAGCCCCCCGATCCTGTTGATGAAGGATATTTACCACACGCGACCCATTGCCGCGGAAGTCGTCCTGCCCGTGGAGCTCCCACCGGCGTACACCGAAAACGGCGTCGTTCCCGCCGTCCCCGACGAGCCGCTGCCCGGGTATTTTGTCCCGTCGAATCCGGGAACCGACCGTCCCGGTGACTCCGCCTCTCCTTGAGAGCGTGCCGCCCGGCGGCGCGCGATGACCGGCGGGGTTGGGCGGAGGCCGCTTGCCGACGAATCGAGCCCGAGGGCGGGATCTGCAGCCCTTTATTCGCGGCTCCTTCAACAACGGGATGGACCGCCTCTTTTGGGCGTGTTCTAACGTGTTACAATTACCGGAGTGTCCACGCGGGAGACGGAAAGTGCGTCTACTGTCCGCGGTCCGGGAAATCCGGGGCATCTGGTGGCTGGTCATCGCCGTGGAAATCGGCCTGGCCCTCGTCGTAATTTACGAGCTGGGGGCCTACTCCTTCGACGACGCCTACATCTACCTCTCGGGGGCGCGGCAGCTTTCGCGGGGCGAGTTGCCCAACCCGAGCGCCGGCGACGGAAAGCTCCCCACCAATTCCTTCTCCAGCCATCTATGGCTTCTTCTGCTGGCCCCCGCCTTCTGGCTCGGCATCCAACCGCTGGTCTGGGCCAAGGCGCTGGGCTTCCTGTTTCTCCTCCTGTCGGTGTTCCAGGCCGCGGGGATTCTGCGCCGACTGCGACCCACGTTCTCCCACGGTTCATCCCTCGCCCTGGCCGGGGTCTTCCTCGTCTTCACCACGTCGCTCCTCGGTTCGGTGAACGGCCTCGAGACGGCGCTGAACCTCTTCTCCATCCTCCTTCTGCTCCGCTTCGCGCTCCGGGATTTCCTGCGCGACAAGCTCAGCACGGCCCTGGGCCTGGCCGCCGGGTTGCACCTGGTCACCCGGCCGGACGCCTTCATCGACCTCGTCGTGCTGGGGATCGTCGTCGGCTGGTGCTGGGCGTCGAAGCGGTCGGGCATCGGCTGGCGCGACGTGCTGCGGGTCAAGCTGGGAGCGCTTCCCGGCCTGGTTTTCTTCGTCGCCGTGGCGCTCGTCTACTGGCAGATTCTGCCCACCAGCGCCGGGGTGAAGGTTCCCGCGTTGGAGGTGATGTTCAGTCTCTGGGGCTTCAAGGAGGGCTTTCTCCGGGTCTTTTGGGATTTTATCCGCACGCCCGGCCTCGCCCTGGTTTATGCCGGTTTCATCTACTTCCTGGTCCGGCGCAGGAAGGGGGGGGAGGACGGGAGTGGTGCGGAACGGACTCCACGGCTGACCACCCCTCTCCGGCTGCTCCTCGTCGGGCTGGCCCTGGACCACCTCGGCGTCCTGTTCTTTGCCGGCGACCCCATCGGAGTGGGCCGCCTGTGGCTCCCCTCGGCCGCCACGGCCCTGGTTTGCACCCTGGCAGTGCTTCCCGCGTTCTTCCACCGGCGCCGGGGGCTGGCCGTCGGCACCCTCCTGCTCGGTTTCACCCTCTGGGCCGGATTTCTGGGCTGGTGGTCCTACGTGGTTTACCACTACAACCACCCCGGCTCGCCCGCGGAGCGGCTTGGGGAGTTCATCGCCGAGACGAAGCTCCCCGACTCCTGGCTGGTGACCATGGACATGGGGGTCGTGCCCTACTTCGGGGACCTTCCGACCATAGATTCCCACGACCGCCCCAAGTGCAACCGGTACCGGACGGCGAATCCCGGTGACCTGGACTACATCTGGCAAAAACCGGTGGACTTCGTGGTCCTCATCACCCAGACGCCCGAGCCGGAAACGGGCTTCATCTACCACGGCGTCAATCAACATCTCTCCGCCGACGAGTGGTTCGACCGCTTCCGGGAGGTGCTGGTCGCGGAGTGGCGTCCGCCGGTGAATCTCGATTCTCTCCTGAGCAACGCCGGTCGCTACTTCCACCTCTACGTCTCGGATAGAATCCGGTGCGGAATCGAGGAGCCGATTCTGCTGCTGCGCGGCATTCCCGAATCGGGGCTGTGATTTAGGTCTTGCGGACGGGCATCCGGCGTTGCGTCGGGCGGCGGGGGTTAAATTTTATTAAATACACGCGGATTTAAGGACGGATTGCCCGATGCGCCGCTGGCTCATCCTGGTCGTCGTGGTGCTGGTCCAGCTCTGCATCGGCGGGATTTACGCCTGGAGCAACCTGGCGCGAGCCCTGACCGACGAGTACGGCCTCTTCGAGTGGCAGGCCCAGCTCATCTTCGGGGTGAACATCGCGGTCTTCGCCCTGACGATGCTCT
The DNA here is from genome assembly GCA_964577465.1 of uncultured bacterium. GTDB lineage: Bacteria > RBG-13-66-14 > RBG-13-66-14 > RBG-13-66-14 > RBG-13-66-14 > RBG-13-66-14. Next base: position 48,841 of record CAZNZF010000002.1, read on the forward strand.
TCGCGGGACCGCTACTGGATCGGCGGGGTCCGAGGACGCCCATCCTGATCGGAGGCATTCTATTCGCGGCCGGCCTCTTGGTGGCGTCCTTCTCCCAGGGGTCCTTCATCGTGCTCCTGGTCGGGTATGGCGTAATAGCCGGCGCGGGCATCGGGTTCGTTTACCTCTGCCCGATTTCAACGGCGGGGCGTTGGTTCCCCAAGCGTAAGGGGTTGGTGACCGGCGTGGCCGTCGCCGGTTTCGGAGGGGGGGCCGTCATCCTGTCGGGCCTCATCGAGGTTCTCCTGGATTCCGGTCTCAGCCCCCTGGACATCTTCCTCTGGATTGGAATTATCTACGGCGCCGTTATCCTGTCAGGCGGATTCGTGCTGGCCAACCCGCCGGACAGCCCGCCGCCGCCGGCACGTCACGAAATCCCCCGCGTCCGGCGCGACCCGCGGTTCTGGCGTCTCTTCGGGACCATGTTCGCCGGGACCTTCGCGGGCTTGCTGATAATCGGCAATCTCAAACGTATGGGGCTTTCCGGCGGCGCGGAGGAGATCATCGCGGCCTCGTCCGTCGGCGCCCTGGCGGTGGGTAACGCGATGGGCCGCATCGGCTGGGGGTTCATCGCCGACCGATTCGGCCGGAGGTTGGCCAGTGTGCTCTCCCTGTCGCTGCTGGCCGTTTCCATCCTCTTGCTGCTGCCCACCGCCGGAGCGGGGTGGGCGTTCCTTCTGGTTGCGGCTTGCGTGGGCTTCAACTTCGGCGCGGCCATGGTCCTCTACGCCACGCAGACCTCCGATGTTTATCGACCGGTGAATTTCGGGCGCATATATGCCTTCGTATCGCTGTCCTACGGCCTTTCCGGCACGACGGGCCCCTTCGTCGGGGGGCTGGTTTACGATCTTACCGGCGGGTATTGGCCGGCGGTCATGATCGCGGCCGCCATCGCCCTGGGGGGTGCCCTGTATTACGCCGCCATGGGGCGGGGAATCCACAGGCTTGCCCTGGACGAATCCGCGGTGGATTGAGTCGCCGGGGGGGTGCTTTGGATATGGAATGGTGGGAGACGTTCTTCGACGACGTCTGGCTCGAGGGCGGCTTCGGTCCCGCGGGCGCCGAGGCCCCGGTGGAAGAGATAGATTACCTCTGGCGGCAGTTGAAGCTACGCCCGGGGTCACGGCTGGCCGACATCTGCTGCGGCATCGGGCGGCACTCCATCCCCCTGGCGCGTCGGGGGGTGGAGGTGACGGGGGTGGATTTCTGCCCAAAATATCTCGAACGGGCCGAAGAGAGCGCCCGTGGATTGCCGGCGGCCTTCGTCCGCGCCGACATGCGCGAGACGGGCCTGGGGACGGGCGCCTTCGACGCGGTCATCAACATCTGGACCAGTTTCGGCTACTTCGCCGACGAGGACGAGAACGAGAGGGCGATGGTCGAATGGTCCCGGCTCCTGCGTCCCGGCGGCCGCCTGGTCATGTCCCTGGTCAACCGGGACGGACTCATGCACAATTTCCAGCGGAAGCGGGGCGACGCCAGGCTCGGGTGGCTCCTTGCGGAGGAGTCCGAGCCGGATTACCTCACCGGTCGCATGACCGGCCGCTGGCTCTGGGTCTCACCCTCCGGGGAGCGCCACGCCCGGGAGATTAACCTCCGCAATTACGCCGTCCACGAGCTGGTCCGTATGGGCGCGCGGCACGGCCTGGAGATAGTGGATGCCCACGGCGACCTTCTAGGAGAGCCGGCCGGGCGCGAGCACACGCACATGTACCTGACCTTCGAGCGGGCCTGATCGCCGAGGGGCCGGGAGGCGGTAGGGTCACGGTGGAACGATAGGGCGAAATCAAACACACTCGGTTTGGACACGGCCTTGTTTCCCCGATTGCGAACCGGCGTCCATTTACCATATCTACGCTATAAAAAAGGCGACCCGTATGGGCCGCCTTTATTCTTGCTCCCGGAACTTGCGTTACCGGGCGATGATGAACCGCTGGGTGAGCACGCCTTCATCAGCCACCAGGCGGATGATGTACACGCCCGCGCTGGCACTGTTGGAATCCCAGGCCAAGGTATGCCGGCCCGCGGTCAGCTCGCCGGTCTGGATGGTGGAGACGCGGCGTCCGGCCAGATCGAAGACGGCCAGCGTCACGTCCTGCGTCTCGGGCAGGGTGAAGGCGAAGTTGACCCTGCCGGATGTCGGGTTCGGGAAGGGACTCTCGAGCGCCAGGGCCATGTCGGCGGTCGGACGGTATGACGCCTCGGCGGGGCCGTAGGAGACCGTGGTTCCGTCGGGTTTGATGGCCTCGATGTAGTAGTCGTAGTCGCCTTCCGCGGGTCGGTCGAGCCAGGCTCCGATGGTGCCGCCCTGGAGCGATTCGGTGTTGAGGCGGAGCCTTGAGCTGTCGCCTTGCTCGGCGCGGTAAATGTTGAAGCCGGCAAAGCCGGAGTCCGCGGTCCAGGTCAGCATGACGCCGTCCGAGGTGATTTTGGTTTCGATGGCGACCCAGGAGGCACTCTCTTCGGGCACGCTCACCTGGATGTCGTCCACGTACCAGCCTTCGTTCGTTATATCATCGGAGTCGGAGACGAACCGGAATCGCAGTTGCACCACCGTGTCGGCGTAGGCGGTCAGATTGAGTACCCACTCCTGCCACGTGTACTGGGTGCCGTCGTGATTTTTTATCTGGAGCCAGCCGGAGCCGTCGTTGATATCGACATAGCCCATGTCTTGAGCGAACTGCAGCTCGTACCAGGTCCAGTAGCGCAGCTCCGCGGCGGCGGGGTTGATGTACACCGGCGGCGAGTAGAGGCAGGCGTTGATGTCTTTGACGTAATCGTCGCTCCCCATGCCCCCGCATTTCCACGAGTGTGAGGGTGAGTGCGAGCGGTAGTCGTCGACGTGCCATGCGTCGTTGTCGCCGTTATGGGTCCAGTACCACTCACCGCTCTCGACGTCGTCGTCTATCATATCGGCCGGCGAGAAGAGGGTGAAGAAGAGGTCCTGGGAGTCGAAGCCCTGGGATTGCACCGTCAGGGTGAACTCGAAGGAGTTGGGGGACCCGGACCCGGCGCTCACGTCGAAGCCGAAGGTGGAGGAACCGGAGTCGCCGGCGGGGATGGTGCCGAAATCTCCGTCGCCGTCGGTGATGGTGACGTCGGGGCTGGAGCAGGTGAGGGTGCCCGTGGTGCTCGGACCGGAGCCCTCACCCACGTTGTTGATGGTCACCTCGATTTCGATGGACTCACCGGGCTCGATGAGGCCGTCGGAGTCGGTGTCCGAGGTGACGGCCACGTCGCCGAGCTCGAAGCTGGGCTCCTCGGGGGACGGGGTCAGGGATTGCACCGCGGCCAGGACGTCTATGCGTCCCGAGCCGTAGTCGTTGTCCTTGCCCGCATCACCCAGGTCGATGGCGGTGTCCTCCAGGACCTGTTTCAGCTCCGCGGGGGTCAGCGTGTAGTCGGCGTCCAGCAGGAGGGCACAGGCGCCGGCGACGTGGGGGGTCGCCATGGAGGTGCCGTTCCACCCGTCCTGGTACGCGGTGTCCGAGGAGACGTAGCAGCTCTTGATGTTGACGCCGGGGGCGGACACGTCGGGCTTGATGCAGTCTTCGCTGCCCCATTCGTCGGTGGGGCCGCGGCTGGAGAATCCGGCGATGACATCGCCGGAGTCGGTGGCGCCCACGGTGATGACTTCGGGCACGTTGCCCGGGGTGCGCAGCGTCATGGGGCCGGGCCCCTCGTTGCCGGCGGCGATGACCAGGGCGGTGCCGGCGGCGATGGCGTTCTGGGCGTTGGTGCGCCACGTGGGCTTATCCGGATTCCAGGAGTCGATCCAGCCCAGGGAGTTGGAGACCACGTCCGCGCCGAAATCCACGGCCCCCTGCCAGGAGGCCCACACGGACAGCTCGCCCTGGTGGTTGCCGTACATGTAAAGGCGGTGGGCGCCGTAGTTGTATTCGGGCGCCACGCCGGCCTGGGTCCCGGCGGTGCCGTCGGAGCCCACGCTGCCCGCGCAGTGCGTGCCGTGCTCCTCACCGGACGAGAAATAGGGGTCGGGGTCGTTGTCCGCGTAGTCGTAGCTGATCGAGGGGTCGTAGTGGCTGGCGAGGTCGTGGTGTGTGTAGCGCTGGCCCGTGTCTCCGATTACTACGGAGACGCCCGCGCCGGTGTAACCCAGGTCCCAGACGGCGGGGGCGTTGACCTTATCCACCCCCCAGGCGATCTCGCGGCCGTTGTCGTACACGGTGAGGGGTTCGGCGCTCTCGCCGGCCTTGAATCCGAGCCCGATCCACTGACCGTCGCCGTCGGCGCCGCGGGTGATGCGGGCCACCTCGGGCCGTTGGGCCACCTCGAGGATGGCCTTCGGGGTCAGCTCGGCGTAGACGAAGTTGGAGATCCAGAACGGGCGGTAGGCGCCCACCGAACCGTTGGTCTGGTTGGCGGTCAACCATCGCAGCAGGCCCTCCTGCTCGGTCGAGGCCACGTTCTTGAGCCAGCCGGTGACGGCCGCCCGGGCCTCGTCCCGCGTGCGGCCCAGCCAGAGTTGGGCCGTCGTCGCCCGGTCGAGCTGGGTCTGCAGGGTGATGTAGCAGGGGAGCAACTCATTATCGGTGCTCGTGGCCACGTAGCCCTGGAGGTAATCGGTTAGCTTGGCCTCGGGCTCCACGGCCATGGAGCTGAAGGCTAAAACTAATGCCAACAATATCAATATCTTCCGCATGGAGCCCCCATTGGCTTGTGTTTCGTTATCGTTAAGGTTGGCCTGAGTAAAGCTACAACCTTCACCAGCTAAACTAGCGGAAAAAATCCTAATTGTCAAATTTAACTTCGAGCGTGAAAGGATTGATAGCTCTGCCTTTTGCCGATGTATCACCCCGGAGATAAAGAGAGGTCCTTATTATTGAACGCAAGATACGTGCGAAAAGGGGGTGTGCCCCCCTTTTTATTTGGCCCAATAACGCAGGATTTAATCGCCGCCGGCGCTGGCGATGCGCTCCAGCTTGCTCACCAGGGCGGCCGTATCGGCGTCGTTTTCCACCACGTCGCGGATTTTATTGTAGCTGTGGATGACGGTGGAGTGGTCGCGTCCGCCGAACTGGAGCCCGATTTCGTGGAGCTTCGCGTCGGTCAGGTTTCTCGCCAGGTACATGGCCACCTGCCGCGGGAAGACGACCGAGGCGTTGCGCGTTTTGGACAGAAGCTCGCCCAGCGCCACCTCGAAGTGGTCGCAGACCACCCGCTGAATCGTACCGATGGAGACCCGGGGGGTCTCGCGGCCGAGGATGTTGGACAGAACCTCGCGGGCCATCTTGGCGGAAATCGGCTGCTCGCTGATGGCGCTGAAGGCCGACAGCCGCAGAATCGCCCCCTCGATGGTGCGGATGTTCGACCGCACCCGCTGGGCGATGAGGTCGACCACCTCGTCGGGAAGGTGGATGCCCTCGTTCTCGGCCTTGGCCTGGATGATGGCGATGCGGGTTTCGATGTCCGGCGGTTGGATGTCGATGAGCAGGCCCCATTCGAAACGGGTGACCAGCCGTTCGTCGAGCTTTATCTCCGCCGGCGGACGGTCCGAGGTGAATACGATCTGCTTCGAGTTGTTGTACAGGGTGTTGAAGGTGTGGAAGAGCTCCTCCAGCGTAGCCTCTTTCCCGGCCAGGAACTGGAGGTCGTCGATTAAAAGGATGTCCAGGTTGCGGTACTTGGCCCGCAGGTCCGAGGAGCGGTCGTAGCGGATGGCTTCGATGAACTCGTTGGTGAACTCCTCGCTGGTGACGTAGGCGGTGCGCAACTCCCTGCGCGACTGGAAGGATTCGTGGCCGATGGCGTGCAGAATGTGGGTCTTACCCAGCCCCACGCCGGCGTAGATGAAGAGCGGGTTGTAAATCTGGCCGGGCCGCTCGACGACGGCCTGGGCTGCGGCGTAGGCGGTGGAGTTGCCGCGCCCGACCACGAAGCTCTCGAAGGTGTACTTGGGGTTGTACGGGTTGCGGGGCGAGATCGGCTTCTTCCCCCCTCCGTTGTTCCGGGCCACCAGGACGACCTCGAGGTCGCGGCCGCAGACGCTCGCGAACTCCCCCGTTATCTGCTCGAGGTAGGTCGAGCCCAGCCAGTCCACGTAGCGCTGGTTGGGCACCTCGAGGGTGACGAGGTCCTCGGTCAAGGCCCGGGGCTTTATGAGGGAGATGTAGGATTTGTAATGGTACGGGTCTATTCGGGGCTTCAGGTTCCCGGAGACCTGGGCCCAGAGGTCCTTAAGCCGGTCCATGATCCTGTGTCCGTTCGTCGTTTGCCGGTTGACGCCGATTGGGGGACGGGTTGATTGAGGGGGGGATTGCGTATCGGCTTGCCGCGTCGCGCAATTTGTCCACAAAAACCGCGGACTGTATTTTTGGGTGACTCGTGGCTTTATATGGGCCGGGTGCGGAGGCGTGGGGAGTTGTCAACCAAGAGTCGCACGTTATCCACAAGTTGTTAACATCAGATGTAACAGCAATTTATGGTAGCACACCTGTAAAATCGGCTCAAGGGGGGAAGTGGGGTTTTTTACCCCGGCGGGGGTGTAAGGGCTTGGATTACAACGAGGAAAAAATTTATCGTGAATTTCGTCACCCAAAAGACGACCTATTGGACGGGTCTTTCGTTTTTTCGGGACCGGGACGCGGCGCCGCCTTTACTCACCCCGCAATGCGTCGTATAATCCGTCCATGCTGGAATTCTGGCGCCTCCTCTACGACCTCGTTCTCGTCCCGGTCGTCCGCCTCGCCGCTCCCTTCGCCGCTCTGGTGAACGCCGAAGCGCGTTCCGGCCTGGCCGCCCGTCGTGGTTGGCGCGCCTCCCTGGAGGAGGCCGTCGGGCGTCTCGGACGGGACAAGCCGCGGCTGTGGTTCCACTGCGCTTCTTTGGGGGAGTTCGAGCAGGCCAGGCCCATCCTCGCCGAGCTGCGTCGGCGCCACGGAGACGGATTGGCCGTCTGCCTGAGCTTCTTCTCCGAAACCGGTCTGCGGCACGGCCGCCACGCGGGGCTGGCCGATTGCGTCTTTCTCCTGCCGTTGGATTCCCCGGCGGCGGCGCGGCGGCTCCTCGAGATTATTAAGCCCCATCTCGTGTGTTTCGTCAAGTTCGATCTGTGGCCGGAGCTGGCCTGGACCGCCCGGGAGACCGGGGTGCCCGTGGCCCTGGTCTCGGCCGCCGTCCACCGGCGTTCCGGGACGGCCCGTCCACTCCTGCGCGGTTTTTATCGGGCGGTTTTCAGCGCCTGTAACTTAATCGGCGCCGCCGACGCCCTGAGTGCCCGTTTCCTCCGGGCCGTTTCTCACGCGGGGGTGGAGGTCGCCGGCGACTCCAAGTTCGACGCCGTCCTGTCGCGCCGCGATTCGGCCGGCGGACCGCCCATCCGTTTTGCGCACGCCGGGCCGATCCTCGTCTGTGGCAGCACCCACCCCCCCGATGATGAGGGGCTCCTGCCCATCCTCGTAAAACTCCTGGCCGAGCGGGAAGATTCGGCGGTGGTCCTGGCCCCCCACCACGTTGACGGGGGGCGTCTGGGGGGGATAGAATCCTTCTTGGGCGCCCGGGGGATTACCCCCGAAAGGCTTACGGCGGTGGTCGAGCGGGGAGGCGTCGCTGCGGGCCGACTGGTCCTCGTGGACACGGTGGGCTGCCTCTTCGAACTTTACTCCCTGGCCCGGGTGGCCTACGTCGGCGGCGGATTTTGGGACCGAGGGCTGCACAACGTCCTGGAACCGGCGGCCTTCGGGGCGGCGCTGGTCTTCGGACCCCGAATCGGCAACTCGGCGGAGGCGGTGGAGCTCGCCGGGGCGGGTATCGCCGAGCGGGTCGGGGATTTCGACCAGCTGGAACGTGCGCTGCGACGGTTGTTAACGGACCCGACGGAAGCCCGCTCGAAGGGCGCCGCCGCGCGAAGGTACTGCGAGGAGCGGGCCGGCGCCTCCGCCCGCATCGCGGACCGCCTGGAGCGCCTGTACGGTTTGCCAGCTCCTCACCGGGGAGGCCGTGGGAATGATGGATAGGCTCAAGCTACTGGCGCTCGTAGGCCTTTTCTGCGCCATTTTCCTCTCGGCCGCCTGCGAGGACTCCTCCGACGTGGAGGGCAAGTTCAAGCTGGGCGTCATCTACGGCCTGGGGGGCAGCAACGACAAGTCCTTCAACGAGGCGATAAAGCTGGCCGTGTCCCGGTCGGTGCGCGACTACAGGGTCATCCTCACCGAGCGGGAGCCGCGCAACCAGCAGGAGTTGCAGGGCTTCCTGGAGGAACTGGCCTCGAGCGGCCTGGACTGCATCGTGGTGGCCTGCGATCCCTCCGACCTGGAGCCGGTGGCGCTCGCCCACCCGGACCAGCACTTCATCCTGGTGGACGGGGAAATCGAGATGGAGAACGTGATCGCCCTCTCGCTGGAAAGTCGCCGGGCCGCGGTTTCCATGGGCGTTATCGCGGCGATGACCACCCGGACGGGCCGAATAGGCTTCATCGGGGCCTTTGAGGACCGCTCCAGCCGGCGGGTGCTGGCCGGTTACCAGGAGGGGGCGATGCTCGCCGCCGGTTTCCTGCGCGACGCGGGGCTGGAGGTTCCCGAAATCGAAGTCATCGCGGATTTCATCGGCTCCGGGCCCGACGCCCTCAACAATCCGCAGCGCGCCGAGTTCCTGGCCCGTAAGCAGTACAGCCGCAACGTGGACATCATCTTCGCCTTCTGCGGCAAGAGCGCCGAGGCGGTCTTTCTGATGGCCAAGAACTACAACCGGCTGGCCATCGGCAGCGACCTCAACCAGAACTGGATCGAGAAGGGGCACATCCTCACCAGCATGCTGCGCAACGTCAACGACGCGGTGTACGACGTCATGGAGAAGACCATCCACCAAGGCTTCACTGGTGGCTTAATAGATGTCCCGCTCGGCAACAACGACCTGGGGTACTACGTGGACCGCTACAACGATGCGCTGATGCCCGACGGGGCCGAGGAGATGGTCCGGCGGGTCTTCGCCGAGCTGGACGCCCGGGAGGCGGAGATGCTGGCGGAGGAGCCGGTCGAGAAGCCGGTGATGTAAAGGTATCGGATGCGACCGAAGGCGGGTTGGGGCCCGCCTTTTTATACGGGAGAACGTAGGGCGCGGAACCGTGCGAATCGAGTTATACGAAGCAAATCCCTTCACCGCTGTTTCCGTTTGCGATGGCGTAGGGGCGGGCCTCTGTTCCCGCCCGCGAATGTACGGCGACCTCTGTACACCTGAACGCCGGGTGGGGAGTCCCTTCCCCGCCGTGCCTGTAAGCGAGCTGCTTCCCCATATGGGAAAGGAGCCTGGAATCTCGGGCGGGACGTGTTGAGCCCGCTCTTTTTTATGCGTGAACCGAGCGGTTTAAAGTCCAGACAAACCTTTCAGCGTCTCCCCGTATGGCGGTCGGACGACCCCGCGCTCGGTGACGAAGGCGGTGATGTAGCGGTACGGGGTCACGTCGAAGGCGGGGTTGAAGACGGTCACCTCCGGCGGCGCGGTCTGTACGCCGCGGAACCGGCGGACCTCGTCGGGTTCGCGTTCCTCGATGGGAATCCCGTCCCCGGTGGGGAGGCTGAAATCGAAAGTGGAGAGCGGGGCGGCGACGTAGAACGGCAGGCCGTGCTCCCGGGCCAGGACGGCCAGGCCGTAGGTGCCGATTTTGTTGGCCGTGTCACCGTTGGCGGCGATGCGGTCCGCCCCGGTGATTACGCAGTCCACCAGGCCGCGGGCCATGACCGTGGCCGCCATGTCGTCGCAGATGAGCGTGACCGGTACGCCGGATTTCTCCAGCTCCCAGGCGGTGAGCCGCGCCCCCTGCAACAGCGGCCGGGTTTCGTCGGCGAAGACGCGGATTTTTTTGCCCGCCTCCACCGCGGCGTAGACGACGCCCAGGGCGGTGCCGTAGTCCACGGTGGCCAGCCCCCCGGCGTTGCAGTGGGTCAGAACGGAAGAGCCGTCCGCCAGGAGCGCCTGACCGTGGCGCCCGATGGCCCGGCAGGTGTCCCGGTCCTCGGCCAGGATGGCGAGCGCCTCGTCGAGGAGGGCCCGTTTCACGGCCTCCGGCTCCGCGTCGGGCATCCCCTCGACCGCGGACGTCATCCGCTCCAGGGCCCAGGTGAGGTTGACCGCCGTAGGGCGGCTCGACGCCAGGTAATCCGCCGCTTGACGAAGCGCCTTTTTGAGGCTATCGTATGTGGTGAAAGCGCCGTCCCGGACGGCGACGTACAGACCCAGCGCCGCCGCGACACCGATGGCCGGAGCGCCCCGGACCTCGAGCCGGTGAATCGCCCGGTGGACGTCCTCGACGGTCTCCAGGACGACGTAGCGCTCCTCGGTCGGCAGCCGGGTCTGGTCGAGGATGACCAGCGAGTCTTTCTCCCAGGCGATGGTTTTCACCGGCACGGCGCGACCTCCGGTAGGGTTGACCGCTAAACCATCCCATCTCGGGGGCGCCCTGTCAAGCCCCGTGACATAATGGAACAAGACAATCAAGGTTGGCGCGGGATTCGCCGTTACCTGCTGTTGTCCCTGCTGGTCAACCTGCTGATTCTGATGTGGGTCATCCGGCTGGGGGTGGCGCGGGGGGAGCCGCCGAACCGCAGCGGAGGGCCCATCAGCGTCCTGTCCATCGTCACCGAACCCGACGCCGAGCCGCAGCGCCTGGCGACCATCCGCCAGCTCATCGACGGGGTTACGCAGCCCATCGTGGTCGAGGACAGGGACATCGAGACGGAGAAGGAGCAGGGGCAGCCGGAGGAGGCGAGCGACCAGACGACGCCGGCGGTGGAGACCTTCGACTTCCGCTACAACTACAACGTGCCGGCCGTCATCGTCCAGCCGGTCCTCGTCGGCGGGCGGCACGACCCGGTCATGCCGGAGTCCCTCGCCAGCTCCCGGTGGGAGGGGACGGTCACGCTGGGGCTCCTGATTGACTCCCAGGGGCGGCTGGTGGACCTGTGGGTGGAGGAGTCCTCCGGCCGGGAGGACGCCGACCGCGACGCCCTGACCTGCTACCGCGACACCCAGTGGCGGCCGGCCACCGTGGACGGGAAGCCCACCATCTGCCGGCTCTTCGTGAAGGTGCCCTACGAGATGGCCTACCAGACGACCATGTTTTAGCCGGGGACGTGGTGCTGAAATGATGCGGTTTGTCGGCGGCCGACGGGGGCCGCTGTTTTATTGTAAAATCGGGCCGGTCGCAGCCGACGTTTTCCCGCCTGATTCTGGAGTTTTATAAACCGCGTGAGAACCGGCCTCATCAGGAGCGGCATCCTCCTCTCCGTCCTGGCGCACCTGCTGCTCCTGAGGGGGCTGGTCGCCGGAACGGGTTCCGTGGAGCCGCCATCGAGGGCCTGCAACGAGTTACCCATCGCGGTGAGCCTCCAATCCTCCGAGGCGGTCGTCGAGCCGCCGGGGATGCCCGAGATTCTCGTCCCGGTGCCGACGACCGTACCGGCCTCTGTGAAGACCGAGCTTACCGCGGATTCCGCGGGAATCGAGGCCCCGCAGCTTTCGCCGGAAACGATGAACCTCGGCGGACCGATTGGTGAGGCCGACCTCGGCCCCTCCCCCGATACGCCCTCTACCGCCCGCGTGGTCGAGCCGACCGGGAGATACCTCCCCGACGCCCCGCCCCTGAAGCTGAACGACCGCCGCTGGGAAGGCGAGGTCAGGGTGGGCGTGTACGTCACGCCGGACGGCCGGCCGGGGAAGGTGTGGGTCATCGAGAGCTCGGGCCGCCGCGAGGCCGACCTGGACGCCCTGGACTTCTTCGCCAAAACGCTGTGGAATCCGGCCACCGTGGACGGTGAGCCGGTGGGCTGGGTGCTGGAGCGGACCGTCGCCTACCGCCAGCGGGAGTATTTCCCCTGACCCGACCAGTTCCTAATAAACGGAGACAAGGGGTTTAAACCCCTTGCCTATAGAATAGAAGAAGCGAGCCGTGGGGCCCGCTTTTTTATCGTGGAATACCTGGCTCACAGGTCGACGCGGACCTTCAGGTACACCTCGTCGTTGGTCTCCATCCCGGCGAACTTGGAGTCGCCCTCGCCCTCGAGCCAGTAACCGCCGAGAATTACGTTCAATCCCGTGAGCGGCTCGTAGGTCAGCTCGGGCAGCAGGATGAACCCCCAGTTCTGGTCGAGCGTGTCGAAGTCGGGCACCTCCACCCCCGCGGCCAGGCGGATTTTCAGCACGTCGTAGAACAGGCCCTTCTCCAGGGCGAGGACGAAGTAGTCGCCCATCTCGGCGGCGCCGCGCTCGTCGTACAGGCCGTGGATGTACTGGAGCTGCGTGTACCACCCGTCGAAGCTGTAATCGATGCCGCCCATCCACTTGAAGAACGCGCCCCTGGGGTAGAGGACCGTCTCGGTGGTTCCGAGGGGGCTGGTCTGGGTCTGGACTATGTCCTCGGGGTAGACGTAGGCCGCCGCCTCGCCCCACAGGCCGATGTCGAAAACGTCGGCGGCGAAGGAGGCCCCGATGATGTGCCGCCGGGGGAAGGTGCCCCGGGCGGTGACGTTCACCGGGATGGTGAAGGGCGGCGCGTCGGGGTCCACGGTCATCTCGACGGTCATATCGGTGGCCACCGGGAGGTGTTCCCGGGTGTAGAGGTAGGCCAGTTCGAGGTCCACCGGCCCCAGGCTGCCCCTGAACCGGGCGCCGTACTGGGCGGATTCGGCCAGGGAGGATTCCGGCTGCTCGACGGGAGTGGAGAGCTGCGACAGCCACAGCGGCATCCCCATGAACTCGCCGAGGTCCATTTGCGAAACCTCCTGCCACCGCGCGGCGGGGAGACGGGCCGGGGTGAAGGTGGGAACGAAAATGCCTTCCATGAACCAGGTGCCCGAGAACCAGCCGGTCAGGCGCACCATGTTCACCCCCAGGTGCTCGCCGAAATCCAGCGGGTCCTCGTAGTCGCCGGGATTGACCTCGTCGTAGGTCCGCAGCTTGTCGCCGACCCCCCAGCCGACCTCCTGCTTGCCGATGGAGATGTCCACCGGGTCGAGGGGCAGGCCGTAGAGGTTGAGGTAGGCGCTCTCGAGCTCCAGGCTCCACGGGTCCACGTAGCCGATGTACTCCAGGTCGGCCGAGGAAGCGGCGGTGGAGAATCCCAGCCCGCGCAGGCGCAGGCTGCCGGCGGCCTCGGCCTTCTCCCACTTGGTCGCCACGGAGAGGAATAGGTCGTTTTCGTTGTAGGTGAAGGTTTGGGGCGGCTCGGTCAGGTGGCGCAGGTCCGCGGTGATGGTGGCGCCCAGCTCGACTTCGGGGACCAGACCTGAATCCTCGACCACGACGCCGGGGTCGTCCTCGGGGTACTCGACCTCGCCCTCCTGGGCCGACGCGACGGCCGCCAGGAGCGTGAGAAAAAACACTACGGGTAAACGTTTCATAAAATCCCCCCGATGGGGCAAGGGGTTAAAACCCCTTGTCGCCGTTATTTCTTGAGCTCGCGCTGGCTGAAGAAGGACGACTCGAGGCCGGTGTCGTACTCCACGCTGGAGATGGTGATTTGGGTCTTGTGGCCCGTCCTTTGGTCGACCATCAGGAGGGCGCCCAGGGTCGTGTAGCCGTCCCGGACCGAAACCGACCCCGTGGTCATACGCTTCAGGAGTCCCGAGGAGTCGTAGAAGTCTATGCGGTCGAAGACCCAGGTGTCCCGGTCGACCCACATGTAGAGACTGGAATAGGCGGTATCGGCGCCGGACTTCGGGACGAGCTTGAGCTTGTACTGCGCGTCGGTGGTCTGGACCAGCTCCGCCGTGTAATCCGCGGAGTAGTCGTAGCTCGCCAGGTCCTTGTAGCTGAAATCGGTGTTGTGAAATCCCTCGTTGCGGGCGTGACCGGCGATGCGGCGGACGTCGGCCCGGCTGGGGGAGTAGAAGTACATCTCGTCCTCACCCAGCACCAGGAAGCCTATGCCCTTCACCGAGGACGGGGAGGTGTACTTGATCATCCGCTTCTCGTCGCCCAGGGTCCAAATTTTTATCGTCGATGTTTGGCTGGAGCCTTCGGCGTCGGTGACGGTTATTTTATACACCGCGGTCATGTCGGCCGCGCCGGTGAGGGTGTCGGAGATTTTGTCCAGAATGCCCTGGGCGGTGATGGCCAGGGCGGGCGCGCACGCGCCGAGGGCCAGAATCAGGCTGATTGAGGTTAACCGTCTCATTCGTTCTCCTTCTTCGAGGTAGGGAGTTTTAACCCCTTGTTGAAAATGAATTTAGGTCGGAAGGTGAAGTAGATGGCCGGGAGGATGACCAGCGCCGCCAGGGAGCTGGCGACCATGGTCACCGCCACCAGGACGCCGAACTGGCGCAGGGGAATGATTTCGCTGGCCAGGAGCACCAGGAAGCCGGCGGCGACGCTCGCGGCGTTGATGATGACCGCGCGCCCCGTGGTGGCCAGGACCCGCTCCAGGGCCGTGACCGGGCTTTCAGACCGCGCGAGCTCGCGGCGGAACGACTCCGTGAAATGAATCGTGTAGTCCACCCCGATGCCGATGACCAGGCTGGCTATCATCATGGTGACGAAGTCCAGCGGGATGCCCCACAGCGCCATGATGGCGAAATTTAAGAGAATCGTCAGCAGGATGGGTATCGAGGCCAACAGACCGCCGACGACGTTGCGCATGATCAGCAGGAGGAGGAAAAAGACCAGCACGTAGGCGATGGCCATGGAGGTCTTCTGGTTGTCCACCAGCTTGCCCTCCATGACGCCGTAGATGCTGGGGAAGCCGCTCTGTGTGATGAGCAGGGGGACGATTTCGGTGGGGGCCTCCCCGGTCAGGCGCCAGGCCAAGTCCGACGGCACGTAGGCCGTGCGGTCGGTGAGCTCGAATAGGGCCCCGCGCAGGTCGGAGACGAACTCCGCGTCGGCGGAAAAAGGCTCGGGCAACCTTCTCAGAACTTTTCCCGTCCAGCGGTCCACCACGCCGTTCTGGACCAGATGGGTCGTCCGCTTGGCGATGATGTCGGCGAGCCAGTCCGGGTCGTCGGGGTATTTTGCCAGGTAGGTCGGCGGCAGGGCGCCCGCGACGGCGGCGGAGATTTCCGCCGGGTCGGGGTACAGGTCCCCGCCGGGCCGCCAGACGCCGGCGATGGCCGCAGCCAAACGCTCCTGTGCCGGCCCGTCGTCCAGGAGCACGTCGCCGGAATTTTTCACGTAGTCCTCCACCCAGGGACCCAGGGTGCCGGCGATGGTTTCGGCGTCCATCGAGACCGGCTCGGCGAGCCCCGTTTCCCGGAGCGCGCGGAGAGCCTCCTCCCGGCTCAGGTCCAAACCGCGGTACAGCGCGTCCCGGGATAGCCCCCAGGCGAGCCAACCGAGCTGGTAGTCCCGCAGCTCGTCGAAGGCCGTCTCGTCCAGGTCGGCCACGGTGACCGGCGACTCCAGCCGCGGGACGTCGTGCTTGAGAAACTCCTCCACCACCTGGTTGTGGACAATCATCTCCTGAGTCCGGGAGCTGGAGACGTTGGTGATTATCACCGCCTCGGTTTCCGTGTTTTCATCGTTGTCGGCCTGGACCTCAGCCGGTGCCGGCGTCTGGTAGAAGGCGCTCTGGCGGCGTATCACCTCCGGCGGGTAGTAGCCGCCCCGGGCGATCAAGTTTTTCAAGAGGTCGTTGCCCTCGATGAGGTAGAACAGCTCGTTGATCCCGGCGCGGGTCGGCGGTATTCGCCGCTCGTCGTATAGGTTGAAAGAGAGTTCGCTCAGGAGCGCCCCGATGCTCTGTGCCCCGTGACCCACCTCGGAACGCATCAGCTTCTCGATGCGCTCCATGCGCGCCAGGACGCTGGGGTGGCGGATGTCCCCCTGTACGTAGACCTGCATCGGCACGCTGCCGCCGAAGTGCCTCTCGATTACCCGCTCGCTCGAGCGCATGGTGGAGTCCTCCGGGAAGAACTCGACCAGGTTCACCTCGCGCCGCACGTAGGGAAGGGCGATCACGCCCGCCACGAAGAGGACCAGGACGCCGAGGCTTATGAGCCTGGGACGGTGCTCGATGAAACGGCTCACCGCGTGGGAAATCCTTCCCGGCTCGACCATGCGGTTCACGAAATCCCGCTTGACCGAGCCGCCGATTATGGCCAGGACCGCCGGGACCAGGGTCAGGGCGATGACTGTGGCCGCGAACACGCCGAAGGCGGCGAACAGACCCATCTCCCGGATAATCTGTATATTGGCGCTCGCCAGGGAGCCGAAGCCGACCACCGTGGTCAGTCCGGCGAAGAGTACCGGGAGGCCGACGTGGGAGAAGGCCCGCCGGGTGGCCTCGCGCCGGTCGTCCACCAGCCGCCGCTCGTCCACGTACCGGCTTACCACGTGGATGGCGTAGGCCGAGCCCACCGCCACCAGCACCACCGGGAGTACGCCGGTCATGATTGAGATGGGGGTCCCGGTGAGCCCCATGAGCCCCAGGCTCCAGACAACCGCGAACCCCACCCCCGCCAGCGGCAGGAACACCCCCGCCAGCCGGCGGTAGAAGAGCCCTAAAACCAGCGCCACTAAACCGAAGACCACCGGGGTTAAAAGCCCCATGTCGTCGAGAACGATTTGGTTTATGTAGTAGATCTGGAAGGGCAGGCCGGCGTAGTAGAGCTTCACCCCCGTTCCGGAGAACACCTCCTCGGCCATGCCGCGCAGCTCCTGGCCCAGCTCCACCCGGTCCACGTCTCCGTTTCCGGTGAGGCGGACCAGGATGACAGCCATTCGCCCCGACGGCGAGACGAAGATGCCGGTGTACATCTCCTTTCCCATGATGTAGCCGCGCCGGGCGTCGATTTCAGTCTGGTCCGGCAACTCGCCGGGGGCGAAGAGGTCGCCCACCTCGATTCCCCCGGTCGTCTTCTTGATGTCCAGCATCTCGGTCAGGCACAGCACCGAATCCACGCCGTCCAGGGTCTCGGCCTTCCGGGCGAAGCCCCGCATCGCCCCGAGAATATCGCGCCGGAAGACGTCGTCCGCCTCCAGGGCCACGAGGGCGACGTCGTTGCCGCCGAAGGTTTGTCCCATGTAGTCGTAGAGTTTCACCACCGGCTCGTCGGGGTCCATGGAGGTCATGAAATCGGTCTTGACCTTGAGTTCACCCATGCCCCAGAAGAAGAAGCCGGTCACGACGAGGACGGCGACCAGGACCGCCCAGCGATGGCGGACGACGAA
>CAZNZF010000002.1:66097-81870 GCA_964577465.1 uncultured bacterium
ACGATGGTGTCCCAGATCTCCTCTTTGCTCTTGAAGTGGAAATAGACCGTGCCCTTGCCGACCTGGGCGGCGCGCGCGATTTCATCCACCGAGGTCTTACGCTTGCCGAAGCGGATGAAGAGCTGCTTGGCTCCGGCCAGAATCGCGCTCCTGGTGTTCTCGGACAAATTTACCCCCTTGGCTGAATTATCTTGAAGTGAATAACCGACTAAATAGATATTAATAGTCGATTCGTCAGGTAGTATAGACAGGTTCGGAACGGTTTTCAAGCATTTATTTCACGGCTGCGGGAAAGGGGCCGCGGGTGTCGGGTCCGGACCCGCGGACTCCCTTGACACGGCCGGGGTTTTGCTGCTAAAGTACCCCCTCGCAACGTAAACGAGACCCGCGGGAGGCTTAAATGACCTACGAAGAGATCGAGGCCAAGGTTAAAGAGATCGTGGTCAACGAGCTCAGTGTGGACATCGATCAGGTGACGCCGGATGCCGCCTTCGTGGATGATCTCGGCGCCGATTCCCTGGACACCGTCGAACTCGTCATGAAGCTCGAGGAGGAGTTCGACATGGAGATCCCGGACGAGGACGCCGCCAGCATCCGCACCGTGGGCGACGCCATCAAGTACCTCCAGGATCACGTCAAGGAGTAGGAATCGTCGAGGTTGTCTCCCGACCCGGGCGATGACCGTGTATAACGGCGTCTCGCAAGGACGCCTTTATCAAACTCCGAGGTGTGTCAGATGACCCGACGAGTCGTCGTCACCGGCCTGGGCGCCGTGACCCCGGTCGGTCTGAACGTCAAGGAAACCTGGGACGCGCTTCTGGCGGGGAAGTCCGGCGTGGCGACAGTCACCGCCGTGAATCCGGAGCTTTACCCGTGCAAGGTGGCGGCCGAGGTCAAGGGCTACGACCCCCTGGCGACCATCGAGGCCAAAGCCGCCAAGCGTATGGCCCGCTTCGTCCAGTTCGCCCTCACCGCCTCCCTGGAGGCCCTGACCGAAGGGCGCCTCACGCTGACCGACGTGGACCGGAACCGCTTCGCCGTCATCATCGGCGTAGGCATCGGCGACATCAACTATATCGAGGAGACGGCGGTCAAGTTCTCGGAACGCGGCCTGAAGGGAATCAGCCCCTTCTTCATCCCCCAGGTCATCGCGGATATGGCCGCGGGGCAGGTTTCGATAAGCCTGGGGCTAAAAGGGCCCAACTTCTGTACCACGTCGGCCTGCGCCTCGGCGACGCACGCCATCGGGGAGGCCCTGGGCAACATCCGCGCCGGGCGGGCGGACGTAGCCCTCGCCGGCGGGAGTGAGGCGGCTATCGGAAACCTGGGCTTCGGCGGATTTTGCGCCGCCAGGGCCCTGACGACCAGGGACTGCCCCCCCGAGGAGTCCAGCCGGCCCTTCGACGCCCTGCGCGACGGGTTCATCATGGGGGAGGGGTGTGGGATTCTGCTCCTGGAGGAGATGGAACACGCCAAGGCGCGCGGCGCGAAAATCTACTGCGAGCTGGCGGGCTACGGCCTGACCGGCGACGGCTACCATCTCACCGCCCCGGCTCCCGGTGGCGATGGAGCGGCCCGGGCGATGGTCATGGCCCTCAAGGACGCCGGCCTGACCCCCACGGACATCGACTATATAAACGCCCACGGCACATCTACCGAGCTGAACGACAAGTTCGAGACCATGGCCATTAAAACCGTCTTCGGAGCCCACGCCGGCCGCCTGGCAATCAGCTCCACCAAATCCATGCTCGGCCACGGCCTGGGCGCCGCCGGCGGCATGGAGGCGGCGGCCACGGTCAAGAGCATCGAGCAGGGCGTCGTCCACAGCACGGCCAACCTCACCCACCCCGACCCCGAGTGCGACCTGGACTTCGTTCCCGAGGGCAGCCGCAAGCTGGAAGTCAAGGCCGCCCTGTCCAACAGCTTCGGCTTCGGCGGCCACAACGCCGTCATCTGCTTCAAGAAGCTGTAGTCCCCGCGCGGTTTTAACGAGCGGCCCCGCAGGGCCGCTTTTTTTAGTGAGGGATTGACTGACCGGCGGTGGAAATCCCTTAATCGAGTTGACGAGTCGGATTTAAGCTGCTAACCTCCGCCCTGAGGGAGGTCGATGACCGTGGCCATTCTGCCCATCTTTTGCTACGAAGATGAGGTGCTCCGCCGGGACAGCGCGCCGGTGGACGCCGCCGCGTCCCTCTCCGAGCTGGCCCATGACATGGGCGAGACCTTGTATGCCGCGCGGGGGCTCGGATTGGCCGCGCCCCAGGTGGGCGAGAACGTCCGGCTCTTCGTGATTCACCCCCGCCTCATTCCGGGAATCGCACCCGAGGAAAACGCGGAGCCCGTCCCCATCGTCAATCCCGAGTACGAGCCGATGGGGGGGCTGTTCTCCGACAAGGAGGGCTGCCTGAGCCTGCCCGGAATTTACGGCCGCGTGGCCCGCTACGAAAGGGTCCGCCTCCGGGCGCGGGACCTCGACGGCGGGGAGCTGGACCTCGTGCTCGACGGTCTGGCCGCCCGCGCGATTCAGCACGAGGTGGACCACCTGAACGGCGTCCTCTTCATCGACCGCCTGTCCAAGGCCCAACGGATGCTCTTCCACCGCAAGCTCAAGGCCCTGGCCGCCCAGACCGAACGCGGCTGGCGCAGAATCGTTCCCGACGACCTGGGGGATTGATGGGACCCAGGCTGGTATTTTTCGGCACGCCAATTATCGCGGCCCGCGCCCTCGAGGCCCTCGTCACCGGGGGCTTCGATGTAGCCGCCGCGGTCAGCCAGCCGGACCGTCCCCTGGGGCGGGGCATGGATATGCAACCCACCCCGGTCCGCGAGTCGGCCGAAAAGCTGGGGCTGCCGCTTATACAGCCGGAGAGCGCCCGGGACCCGGAGCTTCTCGAATATCTCACGGCCCTCGCCCCCGACCTCTTCACCGTGGTGGCCTACGGCAACTTCCTCCCCGGAAAGCTGCTATCCGTGCCGCGCTTGGCGGCGCTCAACCTCCACTTCAGCCTCCTGCCGGAGTACCGCGGCGCGGCGCCGGTGAACTGGGCCCTGGTGGACGGGGCGGGGCGGACCGGCGTCACCGTCCAGCGGATGGCTAAAAAGATGGACGCCGGGGACGTCGTACTCCAGCGCGGGCTCGCCGTCGGTCCCAACGAGACGGCCCCGGAGCTTTTCGGGCGCCTGACCGAGCTGGGAATTCCCCTTCTGGCCGAGGCGGTCGGGCTGGTTCACTCCGGGAACGATACCCGGGCGCCCCAGGACGAGTCCCGCGTCACCTTCGCGCCGCTTCTTAAACGGGAGCACGGCGGCCTCGATTTCACCCGGCCGGCGTGTGAGCTCTACGACCGCTGGCGGGGCCTGGTACCCTGGCCGGGAGTTTTTTGCCTTCTGGGGGACGAGACGCTCAAGGTCCACCGCTGCCGTCCGGTTCCCGAAGAAACTACCGAACCGCCCGGCGCGGTCTTCCGCTCCACCGAGGACGGCTGGCTCACGGCCTGCGGTGACGGTTCGGCCCTGGAGATTCTCGAGGTCCAGGCCGGCGGCTCGCAGCGGCTGACGGCGAGGAATTTTGCCAACGGCCGGCGCCTGAAACCCCCCTTCCGCCTCACCCCGGTCGTACCCGCCCCGCGCGCCTGACCCCTTGCCCGGACCGGGCATCTCGGTTATACTTTTCCCAAAATCACCCGACCGGGAATCCGCCCAAAGATGCGATTCACCCTCCCCGCCCTGCTCTTGGTCCTCGGCGCAACCTCCCCGCCGCTCTCGGCGCAGGAGGTCGAGGTTTACACCTTCGTCGCCGACCCCATCGTCATCTCCGCCCCCCGGAGTCGGGTAGCCCCCGACCTGTTCCGTGCGCCGACCGGGGCGGGCTCGCCCGAGGAGCGTTTGCAGGCCGGTTTCGACGCCTTCGCCGCGGGAGACTACGCCGTAGCCCTGGCCCGCTTCCAGGAGGTGGAACGCGGCCACCCCTTCTACCCCAACGCCCTGTACGGCCGGGCGCTGTGCCTGGATTACCTCGGCCGGCCCGAGGAGGCGGTGTACGAGTACAACCGGCTCATCCTCTTCTCGTCGCAGCTCCCCGAGGGGGACGAGGGGCGGGTCTGGCACAAGCTGGCGCTGGAGTCCCTGGTCCGGCTGCTGTACTTCGACCCGCCGGAGGACATGCTCGACTACCTCCAGCGGATTCTCGACGCCGAGAACTACAAGGACGCCCTGTTCATCCTCGGCGGCGTGTACCGCGAGTACGGCGATTACGCCGGGGCCCTGGGCGTTTACGAGAATCTGTACGCCCACGCGCCCGACGTGCGGACGAACGAGAGGCTCCTCTTCTCGATGGCGGAGACCAACGAGCTCGCGGCCCCGATTTCCGACGACCCCGCGACCGTGTCGGACAAAGCGATGGACCTCTACGGTCAGGTGGTCGAGCGCGGGGAGGAGCTTCTCGGGGAGAATCCCGACGACGAGGAGGTGGCGTACTACGTGGTTCGCTCCCTCGGACGCCTGGGGCTCCACCACCAGGAACTGGCGGAACGTTACAACTACGGCGGGGCGTCGTACCTGCCCGAGGTGGACCGCGAGGCCGAGCTGGAACTGCTGATTGCGGAAACGGCCGCCTCTTCCACCGACCGTTCCTACATCTACTCCCGCAACCGCATCACCCGTTTCCTCGACAGCTACACCGGGGTCATCGCCTACATCTACAGCGTCCACGTGCCGGTCGGGGACCCGAACCACCGCGCCCTGGTGCAGATAACCATCGAGCCCGACGGCACGGTGTCCGATGTGGAGCTACTCTCCAGCAACACCCCGCAGTATTTCACCGACCGGTTGCTGTCTCTCATCGCCGCCTGGCGCTTCCCGCAGGGGCGCAAGCGGGTGGTGGCGGTGTACCCCTTCGTCTTCTCCGGCGAGTCCTGATTCTGGGGGCAAGGGGTTTAAACCCCTTGTCTCCTTCGCCGAGGTGAACCGTTGCGCAGATTGATCCGGCCGGTTTTTCTCCTCCTGCTCCTCGCGGCCTGCGGACCGCGGACGGGCCCCGTCGAGCACCCCGGCCTGGAGAAGGAGCTGGCCCGGCTGGAGTACGAGCGGGCCGCCGATTACTACGGCGCCTACATCGAGCGCATCGATGAGTTCCCGAATCTGACGGAGCGGATTCCCGCCGAGGAGCTGGCGCTGGTGGGCTACAGCTACGGCCAGTGCCTGGCCGAGCTGGCCTTCGCCGAGCCGGTGGACGAGAGCCCGGCGGCGAAGTCCAAGGCCTCGCGCCTGCTGGAAACGGCCGGGGACGCCTTCCTCCTCGCGGCGGAGCAGGACGTGGCCGAGTACGTCCAGCCCGCCGTCTATTCCGCGGTCCGCGTGTACAAGCAGGCGCTGGACCTGGAGGAGGGGGACCGGTCCGACCTGGCCGCCAGGACCCTGACCGCCTGCGCGACCTATTTCGACGAGAAGAAGGCCCGCCCCGCGGCCTTCGCCCTGCCCGAGGACGACGCCGACATCGCCCTGGTCAACGTCGAGCTCCTGTACCGCGCGGGGGAGGACGAACGGGCCGACGCGTTCCTGGACCGTTTCCTCACCGAGGACTACCATTCCGGCGAGGACCCGCAGACGCGCGCGGTCAACCAGGCGTCCCTCCTGGCGCGGCTGGGGGACCAGACCTTCGACTCCGGCCTCTACGACAAGGCCCGGGAGATGTACCTGCGCGCCTGCGGCATGGTGGACCCGAAGAAGGAGCCGGAGCTGGCCGAACGGTGGTCGTCCAACTCGAAGGTGGCCCAGTACCACCGGGCCCTGGCCCTCGAGGCCGAGGTGCCGCAGATTCCAGCCGTTTTCCTCGATACGGTGTCCCGGGAAAAATTGGACCGGGCGCTGGAGTCATACGCCGACCTCATCGAGCGGTACCCGGAGCACGAGGTGGCGGTGGCGGCCCTCTACCGCCGGGGGCTCATCTTCCAGCTCTGGCTCTCCGACCCCGCGGCGGCCGAGGCGGAGTACGCCCGGCTGGCGGCGGACTATCCCGACGACGACCTGGCTCCCGCCGCGCTGTTCCGCGCCGGGTTGATGGCCGAATCGGCCGAGGGCTGGCCCCGGGCCGCGGAATACTACTCCGAATTGATTGATTCATACGGCGACAGCCCCGAGGCGGCGCTCGTCCCCCTGCGTGAGGCGATTCACGCCGGCGACGCCGACGGACTGAACCGCTTCATCGCGCACCACATCGACGACCCGGTGTTCTACATCTGGGTCGGCGAGGCCTACGCCGCGCTGGGCCTCACGGCCGAGGAGAGGGGTGACCCGGACCGCGCTCTCGCTCTGTATACCCTGGCCGTCCGGGAGCACTCCCGGAAGGCGGTCAACCGCTACGGCAGCCCCACCATGGCCCATGCCTACTTCGTCTATGGGGAGAACGGTTTTCACGAGTACATGGGCGTGACCGTCGGCGGCGACCTGTCCGAGGTCAAGGCGCAGTTGGAGCGCAAGACGGCGCTGATGGACCGGGCGGCCCTCGGCTTCTCGGGCGCGGCGTCCTTCGGCGAGCCGGCTCTGGTGGCCGAGGCCCAGCTCAAGGCCGCGCAGGTCTTCGAGGAATTCGGAGAAATGCTCCAGGACGTGGTCATCACCGGCGGGGCGTCCGACGAGGACATCGAGAAGGCCTACTTCGCCATCAACGACCGGACCTACTTCTACCTCGTCGCGGCGCGGGAAGCCTACAAAGCCGCCCTTTCCAGCGCCGGCCTGGAGCCCGAGGGCGAGACCTTCCGCCTCGCGGGCGAGGGTTACCGGAGGCTGGTGGAGATCACCGGCGAGGAATGACGGCGGTGTAATCGACCGCCGGGACGCGCTGTGCTGTTTTGCGGGGGTTGTAACGTCGTGAGGGGAGACGATGACCGGCAGGAATGAAGAACTGAAACGGACCGGGGTCGTCGCCGACCGCGAGCGGTTGGAGGGGTTCCTCGACGACCTGGTGGAGAGAGTCGCGCGGGAGTACGCCGGGGAGCCGAACGTCGCCGTGGTCGGGGTGCGCGCCGGCGGCGAGAGGCTCGCCCACCTCCTGGCCGCCAGGCTCACCGAATTGAAGGGGATGCCGGTCCCCCTCGGATTCGTGGACATCACCCTCTATCGGGACGACATCCACCGTTTGGGCTACCTGCCCGAGGTGGGGGCCACCGAGATCGACTTCCCCCTCGACGACGTGGTGGTGCTCCTGGCCGACGACGTCCTCTTCACCGGCCGGACCGTCCGGGCCGCCATCGACGAGCTCATCGACTTCGGCCGCCCCCAGGCCATCCGCCTCGTCGTCGTTGCCGAGCGGCCGGGGCGGGAGCTTCCCCTCCAGCCGGACTACGTGGGCCTTCACGTGACGCCCGCCCCGGGAGAGCTGGTCCTGGTGCGGCTGGACGATCCAGAGCCGGGTGTATTCCTCTACCGGCGCTGACGGGTGACGTAACATGCTCAAGAGCAAAGACCTGTTGGGTATCCGCGAGCTCGAGGTCGGCGAAATCGAGCTGATTCTCGACCAGACCGCCAAGCTGGAGGAGGTCTCCACGCGGGCGGTGAAGAAGCTGCCCGCCCTGCGTGGCAAGATAGTCGCCAACCTCTTCTACACCCCCTCCACCCGGACGCGCATCTCTTTCGA
The DNA here is from genome assembly GCA_964577465.1 of uncultured bacterium. GTDB lineage: Bacteria > RBG-13-66-14 > RBG-13-66-14 > RBG-13-66-14 > RBG-13-66-14 > RBG-13-66-14. The sequence continues at coordinate 73,731 of CAZNZF010000002.1, forward strand.
GAGGGCCTGCAAGGCCCTTTCCGCCGATTTAATCAACATCGGCCAACTCCCCAGCGCCCTGGGCGAGACCTTGACCGACACCGCCCTGACCCTCCAGGCCATGGGGGTGGACATCATCGTGGTGCGGCACCACCTGGCCGGCGCGCCGGTGCAACTCGCACGCAACATCGAGGCCAGCGTCATCAACGCCGGCGACGGGGCCCACGAGCACCCGACCCAGGCCCTGGTGGACGCCTACACCATCCGTCGGGCCCGGGGGCGCATCGAGGGGCTGAAGGTCGCCCTGCTGGGTGACATCCGCCACGCCTCGGCCGCCAAGAGCGACCTGTACTGCCTGGTCAAGCTGGGGGCCAACGTGGCCGTGGGCGCCCCGAGCACCATGATTCCCGAGGGGCTCTCCGAGTTCGGCTGCCAGGTCTTCCACACCGTCGAGGAGGCGGTGGACGCGGCCGACGTCATCATCACCACCCGCGTCAGCCTGGACTACGGCAACGACAAGCTCCTGCCCAGCCTCCGGGAATACTCCCGCTTCTACAGCCTGAACACCGAGCGGCTCGCCCTGGCCAAGCCCGACGTGATGATTCTACACTCCGGGGCCATCAATCGCGGGGTGGAAATTACCGCGACCGTGGCCGAGCGCGCCCGTCCCCACCTCCAGCGCCAGATAGCCGCCGGGGTAACCCTCCGCATGGCGGTGCTCTACATGCTGGCGATGGGCAAGGGGGTGGCGTGAAGGCTCTGCTCCTCAAAGGCGGTCGGGTCATGGACCCGGCCAACGGCCTGGACTCGACGGCCGACGTCCTCGTCGAAAAGGGCGTCATCGCCCGGGTGGGACCCGGCATTGCCGCCGAGGGGGCGGAGGTCCTCGACTGTTCGGGCCTGCTGGTCACGCCGGGGCTCCTGGACACCAAGGTTCACCTGAACGAGCCCGGCCGCGAGGACCGGGAGACCATCGCCACCGGCACCCGGGCCGCCGCCCTGGGGGGCTACACCGCCGTCGCCTGCCGCAGCACGCGGGAGATGGTGATGGACAACCAGACGGTGGTGCAGTTCATCCGCCGCAGGGCCGCGCGGGACGGCGTGGTGCGGGTCTTTCCAATCGGCGCCGTTACCAAGGGCATGGCGGGGAATGAGCTGGCCGAGCTGGGCGAGCTGGCCGTCGCCGGGGCACTGGCCGTTTCCGACGACGACCACCCCGTGGCCGACGCCGCCGTTATGCGACGCGCGCTCGTCTACGCGCGGATGTTCGAGTTGCCCGTCCTCAGCTTCCCCCTGGACCCGGAGCTCGCCGCCGACGGGGTGATGCACGAGGGACGGACTTCGACCGAGCTCGGCCTGCCCGGCGTCCCCTCGGTGGCCGAGGAGGTAATCGCCGCCCGCGAGGTCATCTTCGCCGATTCCCTGGGCTGCCCCATCCACCTGAGCCCCGTTTCCAGCGCCGACACCGTGGACATCGTCCGGTACGCCCACGGGCGCGGCATCCCCCTGAGCGCCGAGGTGACGCCCCACAACCTGCTCCTGACCGACGCCGCCTGCGAGGGATACGCTTGCGACGCCAAGGTCTCCCCCCCCCTCAGAAGCGACGCCGACCGGAAGGCCCTGGTCGCCGCCGTGGCCGACGGGACCGTTTCCGTCATCGCCAGCGACCACTCCCCCTGCACCGTGGCCGAGAAGCAGGCCGAGTTCGCCCGAGCCGCCGACGGCATCGCCGGTCTCGAGACCGCCTTCGCCGCTCTCCACACCGGGCTGGTCCTCACCGGCGAGCTTCCCCTGGAGCGCCTCGTCCGGGCTATGACCAGCGCGCCGGCCAAGGTTCTGGGTCTCGCCCTCGGTTCACTGACTCCGGGCTACCCCGCCGACGTGACCGTCTGGGACTTGGAGCGTGAATGGACGGTGGACGTGGAGACTTTCGCCAGCAAAGGCCGCAACAACCCCTTCCACGGAACGCGGCTGAAAGGCCGGCCCGCGGCGGTTCTGGTGGGCGGTCGCTTCGTCGTGCGGGAGGGTGAGCTGGTCGGTTGACGGTCGGGCATCTCCCCGTCACACACCATCCCTTGCGGAGGGGCGTTTTTTATGCGAACATGGGTATGAAGAAGTGGGGCGGTGAAAAAACGGGGGTTCGCGATGCGCATCTTTCTGGCGGTTTTCGTCCTCGCGGCCTTCGGGGTTTCAGCCTACGTCCCGCCGACACTGGACCCCTATTTCGACTCCGCGGCCTTGGAGGCTGCGGCAAAGGCCACCGCCGCGGCGAAGGCCGCCCAGCGCGGCGAGCCGGAACGGACGGGCGCGGGTTTCGACCAGGAAAACCTGGACCTCTCCCTGACCCTGAAGTATTTCGGCGACATCCCCCCCGTGTGGTGCACCCTGGACGGCACCGCCACCTGGACCCTGAAATCCACCGAAGACGGCCTAGACTTCGTCGACATGGAGCTGACCGAGGAGCTAGACGTCACCGCCGTCACCCACGACCAGTTGCACCTCGATTTCGAGCGCGTCGGGGACATCCTTTCCATAGCCCTCGACCGGACCTTCGATGAAGGGGAAAGGTTCACCATCATCATCGAGTACTCCGGTATACCCCCCTACGGCATGTACGCCGACACGGCCAACGGCGGCATAATCCACACCTTCACCGAGCCTTTCGACGCCAGCGGTTGGTTTCCCTGCTACGACGCGCCCGACGACCGGTTCACCTGCAACCAGAGCTACACCGTCCGGGACGACTGGCTGGTGGCTTCCAACGGCGTGCTGGTGTCCACCGAGGACTCGGGCGACGGCATGAAGACCTTCAACTGGGAGGCGGACTTCGAGCTGCCGACCTACCTGGTGGCCATGGCCGCCAGCGATTACTACTACTTCTACGATACCTTCGACATCGGCCACGGGCCCCAGCACGTGGACAACTGGGTCTATTGGGAGCACGCCCCCGAGGCCGAGGAGGACCTCTCCATCGCCCCGGAGATGGTCGAGTTCAACTCGGCGCTCTTCACCGACTACAAGTACCCCCGCTTCGGCCACATGATCACCGAGATCGGCGGGGCCATGGAGCACACCACCACCACCACCTACTCCTCCAGCCTCATCACCGGCGACCACACCTACGACTGGGTGGTCGTCCACGAGCTGGGGCACGAGTGGTTCGGCGATTGGCTAACCTGCGAGACCTGGGAAAACATCTGGCTCAACGAGGGATTCGCCAGCTATGTGGAGGGGTTCTGGGCCGAGCACATCGGCGGGGCGGAGGGACTCCGCAACTACATGGCGGGGTTCAAGGTCCAGTACTTCAACGAGGATTCCTATTACCGCTACCCGGTCTACGACCCCGATTTCCTCTTCGGTACCACGGTCTACAAGAAGGGCGCGTGGGTGTTGCACATGCTCCGGCACTTGAGCGACGACGAGACTTTCCTGAACATGCTCCGGGAGTATGTCTCCGACGACGACTCGGGCACCGTCACCACCGAGGAGTTCAAGGGGGTGGCCGAGGATTACTACGGCGGCCCCGGCTCCCTGGACACGTTCTTCGACCAGTGGGTCTACAAGGCCGGCTACCCCGAATACGACGTGGTCATCTGGAGCGAGCAGACCCCGAACGGCTGGTTATGCCACGTACAGCTTTCTCAGGAGCAGGATTCCTCCGACGGGATAACCCCCGAGGTCTTCGTCACCCCGGTTGACCTCCAGCTCGTTACCGTGGGCGGCGCGGTGGACGTGGTTTTCGATGACGACCAGCGGATTGACGAACAGACTTTCTCCGTACCGGCCGCCGCTTCCCGGGTCGTCTTCGACCCGAACGGCTGGCTCCTGTACAAGCTCTTGTGTTCCGACGCGCCGGTGGTCGAGCTCACCGCCGTTCCAGACGGGGACGGGGTGCTCGTCACCTGGGCCGCCGAGGGCGACCTCTCCGGGGTCGAGCTCTACCGCGACGACGGTCTGGGCGAGGTGAAGCTGCACTCGGGCTCGCTGGAGCCCCGGGGACGGTTCCTCGACCGGCTCGACTCCCCCGGTACCTACCAATACCGCCTGGAGACGGTTTCCGCCGACGGTTCCAGGCAGAGCTACCTCTCGTCCTGGGTGGACTGGCGTGAAAGCGCCGTCCCCCTGGCCCTGTCCGCGCCCTGGCCCTGTCCGGCGGCGGGCGTGTTCAGCGTGGCCTTTAGTTTGCCCCGGACCGCTCAAGTGGCTCTGAATCTTTACGATCTCGCCGGCCGGAGGGTGGCCGTCGCGGCCGAGGGTGAGTACGCCGCGGGGCGTCACGAGGTCGCCTTCGATTCGACCGGGCTGCCGAGCGGCGTGTACCTGTTGAAGCTGGACACCGACTGCGGCGTGAGGACGAACCGGGTCGTCATCGCCCGCTAATCCGCCGATTAGACCGACCGACGCGATTCGGGTAGGTCGGGGAAAAAAGATCCCGTGAGTCGAGGGCGTGGGTCCATCCCCCGCCCTTTCCAGAAAGGCGCCCTTGCTCAAGGACGAGGATTTTTCCCGGATGCTCCTCGCGGTGGAACGACCGGCCCGCTACGTCGGCGGCGAGTGGGGCGCCTACCACAAGAATCCCGCCGGCCTCGTCAACGTCTGCTGGTGCTTTCCCGATACCTATGAGATAGGGATGAGCAACCTGGCGGGGCGGATAATCTACGACCGGCTCAACCGGAATCCCGACGCCGCCTGCGACCGCTGTTTTCTGCCCTGGACGGACATGCAGGAGGCGCTCATCCGCCGCGGGATCCCGCTCTTCTCCCTGGAGCAGAGGCGTCCCCTCCACGCCTTCGACGTCGTGGCCGTGACCCTCGGCTACGAGCTTTCCTACTCGAATTTCCTGAAGATGCTGGAAATGGGCGGGATTCCGCTCACCGCCGCCGAGCGCGGGGACGGTGCTCCACTGGTCATCGTCGGCGGCCCCTGCACGGTCAACCCCGAGCCGCTGGCGGACTTCGTGGACGCCGCCTTCGTGGGGGAGACGGAGGATTTCCTCCCCGAGCTGGTCCGGGCGGTGGCGGGCTCCAGAAACGAAAACGGATTCGATAAGCGGGCCGCCATCGAGGAGCTCGGCCGCTGCGCCGGGGTCTACCTGCCGGACCGGGTCCGCCTGAGCCCCGAGGAAAGCACCGGCCAACTCGTCCCCGCCCCGGGCTCCCCGGCGGTGGACCGGCGGCTCGCCGGTCTCGACCCCTACATCGAGAGCCCCCTGGTCCCCGGGACCGACATCGTCCACGACCGGGTCACCCTGGAGGTGATGCGTGGCTGCACGGGCGGCTGCCGATTCTGCCAGGCGGGGATGATCTACCGGCCGGTCCGCTCCCTGGAGGCCGATGATGTCTTCGACGAGCTGGTGCGCCAGCTCCGGCTCACCGGCTACGACGAGGCCAACGTGTCCAGCCTGTCGTCCACGGACTGGCGGGGGCTCGCCCACCTGGTGGAGCGTGTGATGACAGAGCTCGGCCCCCGCGGACCATCCATCAGCTTCCCCAGCCTGCGGGTGGGCGAGGCGGTCATCCGGTTGGAATGGCTGTTGTCCGGCCGGAGGCTGGGCTCGCTGACCATCGCCCCCGAGGCCGGGAGCGGGCGGCTTCGGGAGGTCATCAACAAGCCCCACTTCACCAACGACGAGGTGGTGCGGCTGGCGCGGCGGATTTTCGAGACCGGCTTCACCACGCTCAAGCTGTACTTCATGTTCGGGCTGCCCACGGAGACCGGGGAGGACCTGGCCGCCCTGGTCGAGCTTTCGCGGCGCTGCGCCGAGACCGCCGGCAAGAAGCAGGCGGTCAACGTCGCGCTCTCCCCCTTCATCCCCAAGCCCCACACCCCGTTCCAGTGGGCCGCCCAGCCGCCCCTCGCCGAGCTGGAGGAGACGCTGGCCCGTCTGCAGGGTGAGCTGCGGCACCGGAAGATAAACGTCAAATGGAACAGTCCCCAAATGGCCCTGGTCGAGGCCGCCCTGACACGGGGGGACCGGCGTGTGGGCCGCGCGTTGTTGGAAGCTCGTGGGCGGGGGGCTATGTTCGACGCGTGGAACGATTTCTTCGACCTGGAACGCTGGCGTGAGTCCTTCGCCGCGGCCGGCCTGAACCTGGAGGATTACGCCAACCGGGAGCTGCCCCTGGATGCGCGCCTGCCCTGGGATTGCGTGAACAATCTGGTCGGCAGGACGTACCTCGTGGACGAACTCGCCCGGGCGATGGAGGGGAAAACCACGCAGGACTGCCGCCGCTCCGGGTGCAACGTGTGCGGGGTGGAGCCGGAGCTGTGCGAGATCGACACCCTCGGCGCGCTGGAGGGGGAGCTCGAGCGCCTGGTGCTCTACCCGCCGAGGCCCAACCTTCCCGCGCCGCCGCTCAAGGTCCGGGTGCGATTCGAGTTCGAAAAAATCTGGCCCGCCTCGCTCCTGGGCCACCTGGAATTGAAAAACCTCCTGGCGCGGTCCATCCGCCGGGCCGGGTACGCCCTGCGGCTGTCGTCGGGCTTCAATCCCCAGCCGCGGCTGATCGTGGCCCTGCCCCTTCCGCTGGGTGTGGAGAGCCGGGCCGAGGTGGCCGAGGTGGAGTTGGCCACCTGGTTCGACGAAAAGGTCTTCATCGAAAGCCTGAACCGGAGCCTGCCGCCGGGCGTTTCGGTCAAGCGGGCGGTGGAGCTGCGTCCCGGGGCTCCGAAGTTGTCCGAGTGTGTCCGCGCGGCCGATTACCTGGCCGGTTTCAAGCGGCCCCCGGAGGGCTTGGCCGCGAAAATCGCCCAGGTCGCGGCCGGGAAAAAGCTCCTCGTCAACCGGATCAAGGACGGCGAATCGAAGGAGTACGACGTCCGGGCCTCGCTCCTCGATGTGCAAATCCGGGGCGGCCTGGTAAAATTCTCCCTCTGGTTCGAGCCCTCCGTCCCCTCGCTGCGCGTGGATGAGCTCTGGTCGGTGCTGGACGTTCCGCCGGACCGGCAGCCGGATACGGTCCGGACGGGGATGCGGGGATTGGACCACCGGGGCGCATTCCACGACCTCTTCTCCGGCCCCATGGTGCTGCCCTGGTGGGAGGGGGGAGGGGTCAGGCCCAAATCGAAGAAGGGCTAAACTGCGGAAAACTCCCGGACATTGAAAACCAGGCCGAGAGGAGCCGATGATAACCTCCGATTTGAAGAAGGCCGCCGATATCGCCGTGCTCAGGTGCATGGGCGTGAAGGCCGGCGAGTCCGTTCTGATAGTGGTGGACACGCCCCAGCGCGACTTCGGTCCTCTCTTCGCCTCGTCCTGCCTGGCGGCGGGGGCCGAGCCGCTCATCATTGAGATGACGCCCCGGGAGAGCCACGGCGAGGAGCCGCCGGAGTCGGTGGCCCGGGCGATGCTGGGGGCCGACGTGGTCATCATGCCCACCAGCAAAAGCCTCAGCCACACCGCCGCGAGGCTGGCCGCCACCCGGGCCGGGGCGAGAATCGCCAGCCTGCCCACCATAACCCCCGAAGTCATGGGGCGGACCCTCGTCGCGGATTACGACGAAATCGAGCGGCGCAATGGGCGCCTGCTCGGCGTCCTCGGCGGGAAGAGCCGGGTCAGGCTCAGCTCCCCGGCGGGGACGGACCTCACCTTCTCCATCGAGGGGCGGACCTTTCGGGCCGACGGCGGAATCAACCACCGGCCGGGCGATTTCGCCAACCTGCCCGCGGGCGAGGTGTACGCCGCGCCCGTGGAGGGAACGGCTACCGGTCTTCTGGTCGTGGACGGCTCCATGGCCGGCGTGGGGCTGCTGGCCGACCCCATCGAGCTGGTGGTTACCGACGGGTCGGTGGTGGAAATCCGCGGCGGCGAGGAGGCCGAGGAGCTGGAGCGGCTCATCACGCCCTTCGGGTGGGACGCCCGAAACGTGGCCGAGCTGGGAATCGGCACAAACGAGACGGCGACCGTTTCCGGGAACGTCCTGGAGGACGAGAAGGTTCTGGGCACCTGTCACGTGGCCCTCGGCGACAACTCGACCTTCGGGGGTACGGTGAGCGTGGCGAGCCATCTGGACGGAATCGTCCGCGAGCCAACCCTGGAGGCGGACGGCGTGACGGTTCTGGAAGGCGGGAAACCGGAGGGCTGGTAGCGCCCGGCTATTTCCCGTAGGGGCGACCCTCTGCGGTCGCCCGCGGGCGGGGACGGAGCCCCGCCCCTACGTCA
>CAZNZF010000003.1:0-23452 GCA_964577465.1 uncultured bacterium
CATACTCATTGGTCATCTCGTCACCATCTGCAATTAAAACCGGTTCCGACCAGCCATCGTAGGCGGCAAAGAGAGATACGACAAGGATTGATACAAGGCTGATGGTTGCCTTCTTCATCTGCTCAAAACTAAAAGGGAGGTATTAACCTCCCTAAATGTAGCCCAATTCCGGGGGGCGTGCAAGGGTGGGGCCGATTTCGTGTAAAATACCCGAAAACGGGAGGGTGATGGCGGCGAAAATCCACCAGGGCGAGGTTACAGCGTGGGCCGTTTACGACCTCGCCAACACGATTTTTAGTATGTCCATCATCACCTTCTTTTTGCCCCAGTGGCTCATCAGCGACCAGGGCCTGCCCGACCTCGCGTTTCAGATTCCCTTTTCGCTCTCGATGCTCCTGGTGGGCCTGACCACGCCGTACCTGGGCGCGGTGGCCGACGAGCGGGGGGACCACCTGCGGCCCCTGCGCTGGCTGACGATTCTGTCGGTGTCGGCCACGGCGCTGATGGGTGTGGCGGTGAAGCTGGGGCTGGCGCTCTGGGCGCGGGTGGGGCTGGTGATGCTGCTGTTGGTCCCGGCCAACTACGGCTTTCAGGCAGCCCAGGTCTTTTACAACAGCCTGCTGCCGTCGCTGGCGCCCCGGGAGCTCCAGGGGAAAATCTCCGGCTTCGGCGTGGCGCTGGGCTACCTGGGCTCCATCGTCGCGTTTCTCGCCATCTTCCCGCTGACGCAGAGCAAGGTCATCCCGGGGTTCACCGGGCGCACCGCCGCCTTCATCCCCACGGCATTACTATTCGGGATTCTGGCGATTCCGTGCCTTTTGTGGGTCAAGGACCGGAGCCGGCCCAAGCCGCGGCCGCGGGAGGGCGTCTGGAAGCGGTACGTCCAGGTCTTCAAAGATACGGCGGCCTACCCCGGCCTCCGGCGCTACCTGCTGGCGGCGTTTCTGTTCCTCGAGGCGGTCCACACGGTCATCAGCATGATGATGGTCTACATCCAGATGGTGCTGGGGCTGCCGGACGAGGAGAAGAAGCCGATTCTGGTGGCGGGGATTCTGGCGGCCATCGCGGGGGGGCTGGTGTGGGGCTGGCTGACCGACAGGCTCGGTCCGCGGCGGGTAATCATCTTCACGCTGGTGGGCTGGATTGCGGCGATTGGGGTGGGGGCCTTCGCGGCGGACCTGACCCTGTTTTACGGGGTGGGGGCGCTGACCGGATTTCTGATGGCGGGCGTGTGGACGGCGATTCGGCCGATGCTGTTGCGGCTGGTGCCCGAGGAGAAGGCGGGGGAGTTCTTCGGTCTAATGGCTCTGGCGGGGAAGGCGGCGGCCGTCGTCGGTCCTTTAATCTGGGGCGCAATCACCCTGCTGGGGCGGGGAATCGCGCCACTGAACTACCGGCTGGCCCTGGCGGCCATGGGGCTCCTCGTGACCGCGGGGCTGGTCGTCTTCCTCGGCGTGGAGCGGGTGAGAAAAAAGAGGTGACCCTCCGGCCACCCCCGCGACGAATTCGGCAGTGTAATTAGCGCAGGTCGTGCTTCGCCCCGCAGAAGGGGCACTCGACGGTGGTCCATTCGGAGTCGATGACGAACTCGCCCATGCAGGCGTCGCACATGTACCACTGGAGGTGGTGCCCGCAGTTGGGGCAGGTAATCTCCACGTCGTCGGCCGACGCGGGGATGTTCGCGCCGCAGTTGGGGCACTCCCAGATTTCCTCGGCGGCGTTGAGCACGTCGGCGGCGAAGGCCAGGGCGAGGAGCAGGGCCAACAGGACGAGGCGTTTCATGGGCGCTCCTTTGGCGAACGTATTACGGCAGTATAGCAGTCTTCGAGCCCGATTCCAAGCCAAAGCACCGACAAGTGGGACAATGAAGAGGGAGCACCGGCTTACTCGTGACCGGTCGATGGATTGTAAGACAAGGGATTTTAACCCCTTGTGGATATAATCAAGGGGCTAAAGCCCCTTGTCTTGATTTATATCTTCGGGCTGAAGCCCCTCGTACTGACCCTTGGCCAATTGTTGTTTGTGATGACTTATAAAAAGGGCGGCAACAACCGCCCTTTCTTCGGTCAATGCGGGTACTACTCCTTTTTCAGGAGGAGAAATACCACCGCAACGAGGAACGCCGCCAGGGTGAGGACCAGGAGAATCGGCACGACCTCGTACACGGTCCCGGTGACGCGCTCCAGCTCCGCCGCCGCCTCGGGGCCGAAAACCCGCTGCTCCCCGGAGAAGGGGGCGTAGAGGAGCGTGGGGACCAGGAACACGGCGGTCAACAGCAGGGCGGTCAGGGCCAGAAAAAGACGGACCGTTCCGCGATGGCGGACCCACGCGGCGACGCCCACCACCGCGGCGAGCGCGGAAAGCGTCACCAGCACCCAGTTGAACATTCCGCTGGAGACCATCGTGCCCGGCTACTTTTCCTTCATCGTCAGGATGAAGCCTATGATGTACAGAAGCGGCGCGCCGATCATGGTGATGGTATTGAGAACCTCAATGTTGACGCTGAAGATGGGCAGGATGGTCCACACCGCCAGAAGAAGCGTCGCTATTCCCAGCAGGGCGACGTTGAGCTTGCCCGTCGAGAGCCAGGCGATGAGGCCAAGTATGCCGGCCCCGCCTATCAGGACCACTATCACCCAATGAAGAACCTCGACCATGTTTATGGTTACAGTCATGCGCCCCTCCCCTTCGAGTATTAGTGGAGCAGTCGACCTGAGAACACCGACCCAAAGCAGTATAGCAAATTGCTATAATGGGGACAAGCAACGCGTCAGCCGCCGGAGGCCCCGTGCTCATCCAGTACCTGCCGAAAATCCTCACCTTCCTCATCGCCGTGGCCGCAGCGCTGGTCTGGTCCAAACGGCGCGGGCTGCCGTTTTTGGTCCTGGCCGCCGGTTGCGCGGCCTGGTTCCTCTCGGAGCTCCTGCCCCTGTTCGACCTGACCAGCCCCGCCCTGTACGCCGTCTCGGTCTACGTGGGATGGGCCGGCCTGTTGGCCATCCTGGCCGCGTTACTGCTGATGGCGCGCGACGGCGGGTGAGTCGGGAAAATCGGCCGAGCGCCATTCGCCGCCGGACACGGGAACGGCGCCGGGTGGGACGGGGCGGTCCGGGGGGAAGTGGTAGACCCAGGCTGAAACGGTATCTTTTCCGCAGGCGACCTCGACCGCGGAGCGGGTGAAGAGGCCGGGACAGCCCTCGAGCCGGTCTATCTCCGCCAGGGCGGCGCGCGCGTCGGAGAAGCGCAGAAGCTCGCCTTTGACCGGCCCCGGTCCGTCCAGGTACAGGACGGGGTATCCCGCCGGCGCCGGCAGGTGAAACAGGCTTCCCCTGAATAAAACGGCCGGCCCGCGGAAGGCCGGCTTGATTGAAGCGGCGTTGCGCTCGCCACTTTTCAACGTGCCGTAGACGAAGACGCCGTCGGGGTCGGTCATCGAGGCTTACCTGCCCCCGCCGGCGCAGGCGCAGGCGCACCCGGCGCAGGCACACGCGCAGGCGCATCCGCCCCCGCCGCCCCCGCCGCCGGACCAGTGCCCCGACGAGGTGCTCACCGGGACGGGGTTGGTCACCGTGGTTACGCCGCCGGTGAAGGAACCCACGTCGCCCATGATGGACCCGGCGAAACCGGTCGCCCCCTTGGTCACCTCGTTGGCGAAGCTGGAACCGGGGAGGGTCGGGAGCCGGTCCGGGGCGCCGCCCGAGGTGCCGCCCGACATTCCGCCATGTGCGCCGCCCGTGGACGGTGCGCCCGAGTAACCCCCGCCGTAGTACCGGCCCCACCAGTACGGGGTGTTCACGATGACCACGTCGTCGAACACGCGGCGGGTCCGCCCGTCGAAGTCCTCGTCCATCATCACCCACTCCAGGTCCCGGTCCCAGTTCTCCACCTTGAGGTTATCGTCGCCGGCCTCCTCCACCTGCTTCCAGGCCTTGGCGATTATCGCGCGGTAGTAGTCCCGGGTCTCGCGCCGCGAGAAGCCCTTCATCTTCTTGTTCACGCCGTTGATGAGGTTTATGAAGACCTTGCGGACCTCGGCCTGCTTCAGGGTGCCGATGTCGTCGATGCCGGCGAGGAACTCCACCTCGTAGGGGCGGAGCTTCCCCGGCGCGGCGTCGGCGCCCAGGGGTTGAGCCGCGGGGAGGGCCTTGAGCCGCAGTGGGTCATGGCTGGTGACCTCCAGCCGCCCCTTCTTCAACAGGCCGAAGATGATGAGGTTCAGGATGCGGTCCAGCCGGAGCTCCATAACGACCCCGGCCTCGACGGCGGTCAGGCCGCGCTTGATTCCCACGCCCTCCACCGAGGCCGAGGGTGGCAGGTACTTCAACCGCCGACGGCGACGGCCGGAGAGAGAGAGAATCGCCGATAGAACGAAGAAGACGATGGGCACCAGGCACCAGCCCAGGGTGCTGAAGATGCCGACGATGAAGCCCCACAACCCCTTGAAGAACTCTTCGAGCGCGCTGGTCTCGTACACCGCGTCCGGGTCGAGGTATTTGCGCGGGAAGCTGACCCCCACGTTTTCGAGCTGCGACCCGGTCGGCGCCACCGGGTCGTGCCATACGAAAACGAGCTGCTGACTGTCCCCCTCGCCCAGGACGCCGGTGAAGTCGAATTCGCGCTCGTGATAAATCGTCTCCTCGGGGGTGACCCCCGGCGGGAAAACGATTTTCAGCGTCAGGTCCTGGGTGCCCTGGACGTACTCGGCCCCGTACCACGTCGGGGAGAACTCCACCGAGGCGTAGTCCTCTTTTTCCGAGTCGGGGTACACGATGTGGTAGATTTTAATCTGGAAGATGAGCGTCGCCAGCTCGCCATCGTTGATGTACGGGGCCAGGTGGACCTCCACCCCGGGGTCCACGTACTCGCTGGTGTAGATGCCCGAAACGGGGATGAGCGTCCCGGCGTCGGTGCAGGACTGGGTGTAGGCGTCGACGGCGTCGGGGTCCCGGTAGTCCAGGGAGTCGGCGGCGACGGGCGGCGTCATCCAGGCCGCGGCCGTCTCCAGGTCGTAGGTGTCCCGGGGCATCCCGATGTCCACGATGTCGATGGGCTGCACCCAGGAGCGGTCGACGAAGGTGACGGCGTAGTAGAGGTCGCAGGTGCCGTCGCGGTTGACGGAAACGGTGGCCTCCATCCGGGGCAGCTCGAAGGAGTACTGCGCGGCGGCCGGCACGGTGAGAAGGACGAGTATGAAAAGGAACGGACGGCGCACGTCTTGCTCCCGCGTGAGGGGGGAGGTGATTTTATCCCAAAGGCCCGCCCGGGGGCAAGGGGCGTTGACAAGGGGCGCCGGGGCGCGTAAGGTCGCCCCCGGACGATAAGGAGGCGGAATGAAAAAGACCCTTGCGATTGCAGCGGTCGGCGCCCTGGCCCTCCTCGCGGGGTGCGCCGTGGAAACCGGCGACGGACCCGAGGATTACGCCGAGCTGAGCCTGGGCTGGGCGCGCCTGCTGGCCGAGGAGGTCCGGGACGCGGAGCTACCCGGCGGGGAACAGACCTACGTCTTCGCCGGATTCGTGGATTCCGACGGGCTCCTCGTCGAGGTGGAGGGGGCGGAATCGCGCTACATCTTCTTTTTCGCCGAGCCCGGCGCCCCGGCCGACGTGGACGGCCTGTGGGTCGCCGTGTACCCCCCCGGCGACACCGACTGCTTCTTGGAAAACTGCGAGTTCGAGACGCCCCTGCCGGAATTCTCCGACGCGGCCGGGTGGGTCGAGGCGGCGGACGGCGCCCTCGAGACCATCGGCGGCGTCGAGTACACCGAACGTACCTACGAGGTCCGCGAGGCGCACTACGCGTACGAGCCGCAGGGAAAGTTCATCGTCCAGGTGGACTACTGGCTGAACCTCGACCAGCACAGGGCCAAGGTCATCCTCGACGCCGAGACGGGAGAGGTCATCCACGTGGAGGATTTCCGCTAGATTCACGGGAGCGCGATGAGCGGCGGGCGGGTGTGGACACCCGCCCCTACGAATCAGTTGCAAACTGCGTGTCATCCTCGTAGGGGCCGACCGACGGCGCGCCGTTCAGGTCGGCCCGAGTTGGTTCCGAAAAAAGGGCGACCTGCAGGCCGCCCCTTCGCTTCACCGCTCAATCCTAGACGATAATCACGTCCAGCACTTCGTTCGTGTCGGCGTCCAACCAGACGTACGCCACCGTCCTGGGGCTATCGGTGTCAACGTATATAAAGAACGCGATGTTTCCCGCGTCCGGAAAATCCTCGAGGTCGCTGAAGACGTTCAAGATACGGTGCGTCCAGTATAGGTCGCCGTAGTCGCCGAGGGCCCCCTCCGCGGCCGTCACCCAAGGTTCGGCGTCACGGTAAGAAGGTATTTCTTCAAGGCCTTCGAATTCCTCGGGATAGTAGCCCTCATCCTCCAGGTCATCCTCATCTAAGACTATGGTCATGCCGTCGTAGTAAACGGCAACACCGAGGAACCTCTCCGCCGCGCTCACGTCCAGCATGGTGTATATGAAAAGCCACATGCTGGTCTGGTTTATCTCACCGGTGTCTGTAATGTTGTTGTTGCAAATCCAGACGAGGGAACCGCCGGGGAGCTCGTCATCCTGGATCGGGTCGGCGATGTCCATGGCCCAGCCCAGGCCGTGACCGCCACCGTCGCCGTCGCCGTCGCCGCCACCGTCACCGTCGGTGGTGCTCGTGCAGCCGAGCAGCCCCAACCCGAGAACGAGCGCCACAGCCAACATCAATCTGAAAACCAACCTCATCGCGCCACCTCCATGGCTGAAATGGTATTTATATAATTTAGCGTAAATCGGGTAAATTTTCAACCGGCGAGCACCGCGAAAGTTATATAACCCGCGTAGACTGCGAGGAACACCGCCCCCTCCCAGCGCGCGATAATTTTTCCGCTCCGGGCGAAAGGCAGGAGGAGCACCGCCAGCAGGAGCCCCACCGCGGCGTCCACCCAGATGCCGAAGCCCATCCCGGCCAGGGAGATGGGCGCCAGGGCCACCGCCCCGCCCAGGGCGAAGAGCAGGTTGAAGATGTTTGAGCCGATGACGTTCCCCACGGCGATGTCCGAGTGGCCCCGAATCATCGCCACCACGCTGGTGGCCAGCTCGGGCAGGGAGGTCCCCACGGCCACGACGGTGAGGCCGATGACCCGCTCGCTCATCCCCAGGATGCCCGCCAGCTCCTTCGCGCCGGAGACGAGCCAGTCGGCGCCGTAGAGGAGCCCGGCGATTCCGGCCCCGCAGAAGACGACGGACAGGAACCAGGCGCCGGGCTTGAGCTTGATTTTCTCCGGGGCGTTCTCGCGGCGACGGGCCGTCTTCAGGCTCCAGACGGTGAAGGCGATTCCGCCGGCGAAGGCCAGCAGGCCCTCCCACCGGGCCAGGACGCCGTCGAGGAAGAAGAGGGGGAAGAGGAGGGCGACGCCGATGAGGAGCGGGGCTTCGCGCTTCACCACGGTGCCCTCGACCTCGATGGGCCGGATGAGCGCCGACAGGCCGAGCACGAGGCCGATGTTGGCCACGTTGGAGCCCAGGGCGTTGCCGAGGGAGATGGCGCCCACGCCCCGGATTGCGGCGGTGGCGCTGACGGCGAACTCCGGCGCCGAGGTCCCGTAGGCCACCAGTGTCAGCCCGATGACGATGGGCGGCACCCCGAAACCGGTGGCGATTTTCGACGCACCCCGCACCAAAAAATCGGCCCCGGCGACGAGGGCGGCGAAACCGACGAGGATTTCCAACCAGAAAGGCATCCGCTCGATTCTACCCGCTCAGAAGGGTAAAGGCAACAAAGGCGGCGTAGAGCGCCAGGAGCACACCGCCCTCCCAGCGTTCCAGCCGACTTTTCGACCGGGCGAAGGGCCATACAATCACGGCGAAGACGAGGGCGACGAGAAAATCGGGCCAGACGCCGGGCCAGCGGACCTCGGCGGTGATGGGCGCCAGGCCCGCCGCCCCGCCCAGCACGAACAGCAGGTTGAAGATATTGGAGCCCACGATGTTGCCCACGGCGATGTCCGACTCCCCCTTCACCGCCGCCACCAGGGAGGTGGCCAGCTCCGGCAGCGAAGTCCCCACGGCGACGATGGTCAGGCCGATGACGCGCTCGCCGACGCCCAGGCGCCCGGCCAGCTCCACCGCCCCGGAGACCAGCCACCGTCCGCCGAAAAAGAGCCCCGCCAACCCGGCCCCCACGAAGACAAGATTCAAGAGCCGGCCCCGCGGGCCGAGACTCTCCCGGACCGGCCGGTCGGCGCCCGAGCGGGAGGAGGCCAGGCTCCACCAGGTGAACCCGATCCCGCCGGCGAAGAGCAGTATGCCCGCCCATCGCTCCAGGACTCCCCCGAGGAAGAGGAGGGGGACGAGGAGCGACAGGAGAATCAACAGCGGCGCCTCGCGCTTGACGAGGGTACTCTCCACCTCCAGGGGACGCACCAGGGACGCCAGGCCCAGTATCAGGCCGATGTTGGCGATGTTGGAGCCGGTGACGTTGCCCAGGGCGATGGCGCCCGCGCCGTTTAGGGAGGCCGTGGCGCTGACGGCGAACTCCGGCGCCGAGGTCCCGTAGGCCACCAGGGTCAACCCGATGACCACCGGCGGCACCCCGAAACCGGCGGCGATTTTCGACGAGCCCCGGACCAGGAGGTCCGCGCCCGCCACCAGGGCGGCGAAACCCAAGAGGATGTTCAGCCAGTAGGGCACGGCCCCGTCCGAAGTCGGTCAGGTGACGCGAATCACACCGTATCGTATCACAGCCCGTAAACAGCGCGATGTAGGGGCGGCCCTCTGCGGCCGCCCTATGGGTGCCGGTCCCGCCCCGGACTCCTACGACCGGGCTAGGCCGGGTCCTCCAGCGCCAGCTTTATCGCCTCCTCGGCGCGGCCGACGTAGAAGAGATCCAGGCCCTCCAGGGTCTCGGTCGGCTCGTCCCGGAAGGCGTCCTGGACAAAAGTCCGGTTCCTCTCGGGGAGGACGACGGTCTTGATTCCGGCCCGCCGCGCGGCCAGCAGCTTCTCCTTCAGCCCGCCCACGGGGAGCACGTCGCCCCGCAGGGAGAGCTCCCCGGTCATCGCCAGGTCGTTCCGGACCGGTCGTCCGGCCAGGAGGCTCACCAGCGCGGTGGCCATCGTCACCCCGGCCGAGGGGCCGTCCTTGGGCACGGCGCCCGCCGGCACGTGGATGTGGATGTCTGAGTCGGCGTTGAAGTCGGGGCGGATCTTGAACCGCTTCGCCCGGCTGCGGACGAAGCTTACCGCGATTCGGGCGCTCTCCTGCATCACCTCGCCGAGCTGGCCGGTGAGCACCAGCCCGCCCTTGCCCTCCATCCGGGCCGCCTCGATGAAGACGATGTCGCCGCCGAAGGGCGTCCAGACGAGCCCCGTTGCCACCCCCACCATGTCGGTCCGCTTCCGCCGCTCGTGCTCGAAGACGTTGGAGCCGAGGTACTCCACCAGGTCGGAGACCTTGACGGCGACCTTCCCGGTTACCTCTCCGGTGGCCGTCTTCCGGGCCACCTTGCGGCAGACGGTGCCGATGGCGCGCTCCAGGTTGCGCACGCCGGCCTCGCGGGTGTAGCGGTCGGCGACGGCGCGCAGGGTCCCCGCCGGGATGGAGAGTGTTTTCCGCGTCAGGCCGTTGGCCTCGAGCTGGCGCGGCAGGAGGTAGCGCCGGGCGATCTGCACCTTCTGTTCGAGGGTGTACCCCGCGAGGTCCAGGGTCTCCATCCGGTCCAGAAGCGCCCGCGGGATGGTGGTGGAGGTGTTGGCCGTGGTGATGAAGAACACCTTGGACAGGTCGTAGGCCTCCTCGAGGTAGTTGTCCCGGAAGCTCCAGTTCTGCTCGGGGTCGAGGACCTCCAGGAGCGCCGAGCTGGGGTCGCCGCGGAAGTCGCTGGCCAGCTTGTCGATTTCGTCGAGCATGAAGACGGGGTTGGAGGTTCCGGCGGTCTTGATTCCCTGGATGATCCGACCCGGCAGGGCGCCGACGTACGTCCGGCGGTGGCCGCGTATCTCGGCCTCGTCGTGGACGCCGCCCAGGGAGACGCGCACGAACTCCCGCCCCAGCGCCCGGGCCACGCTGCGGCCCAGGGAGGTCTTCCCCGTCCCCGGAGGGCCGACCAGGCAGAGAATCGGCCCCTTCCCGTCGGGGACCAGGCTCCGCACCGCCAGGAACTCCAGGATGCGGTCCTTTACCTGGACGAGGCCGTAGTGGTCCTCGTCGAGTATGCGGGCGGCCCGCTTGATGTCCAGCTTGTCCCGGGAGTAGCGGCCCCAGGGCAGGTCCAGGAGCCAGGTCAGGTAGGTGTGGGCGACGACGTACTCCGCCGAGCCCGCGCTCATCTGGCGCAGCCGCGCGAGCTCGCGCTCGGCCTTCGTCCGAATATCCTCGGGCCAGGTCTTGGTGGTGATACGCTCGGCGAGCTCGTCCAGCTCGACGGACGACTCCTCCCCCTCGCCCAGCTCACGCTGGATGGCCTGCAGTTGCTGGCGCAGGTAAAACTCACGCTGCGCCTTGGTCATCTCCTCGGAGATTTCCTGCTGGATGGACTGACCGATGCGGAGCACCTCCAGCTCCCGGCCCGCCAGCTTCAGGACGGAGTCCAGGCGCTTCTCCACGTTGGGGGTGGCCAGGATGGCCTGGCGTTCCGGGACCTCGAGGTTGAGGTTGGTGGCGACGAAGTCGGCCAGGCGGGAGTTCTCCTCGAGGTTGAGGGCGGCCACCGCGAGCTCCTCCGAGCGCCCCGAGAGCTTCACCAGGTTGCCGAAAACGTCCAGGGTGCTCGACCGAAGCGCCTTGAGCCTGACCGTGTCCGGCTCGCGCTCCTCCAGGGGCGAGACCGAAGCCTGCAGATACTCCCCGTCGGTCGAAAGCCCGCCCCGCTTGACCCGCTGTAGCCCCTGGACCATCAGCCGCATGGAGTCGTCGGGCATGCGGAGCATCTTCAGGATGATGGCCAGCACACCGACATCGTAGAGCGCCTCAGTCTTGGGATTCTTGACGGTGAAGAGGGCGGCGAGGCGGTCACCCAGCATCACCCGGTCCACCAGCCTCGTGTCCCGGGCCCCCTCCACCCCGATGGGCAGGAGCAGGTAGGGGAAGCAGACCAGGTTCGTCAGGGGGAGAACCGGAAAAACCTTCTCCTCGCCCGGCCCGAGTTGGACGTCCCCCTCGGAAGTTACGAGCCTTCCACCGGGGCGTGACTCGTCTCGCTCCTTTTCTCGCGCCATCACCAAAATCCTTTAAGCAGGGGGCAAGGGGCTCAAGCCCCTTGTCTCCACTAGGGATGAAAGGCGTAAATCCACGGACCAACCGAACGGTCGGGTCAATCCTCCACCTCGATGTCTATGTTGTAGCTCTCGGTCTGCCGCGGAACCTTGATGGAGAGCATCCCCTTGGCCCACTGGGCGGTTATCCGTGTCGGGTCCGCGTCGAAGGGCATCAACAGCTCACGGTGGAACCGGCCGTAGACGAGCTCCATGCGCAGAACCTTCTGCGCCCCCGGCGGGTACCCGGGGGTCCTCGCGCCCTCGATGACCAGGGCGTCGCCCACCACCCTCACGCTGACCGCCGCGGGATCCACCCCGGCGAGCTCGACCTGGACCAGGTAGCCGTCGGCCAGCTCGAGCACGTCGAGGTAGGGGAAGGGGTGGTACTCGGACCAGCGCCCCTCGGTGTAGAACGATATCCGCGGCGTCATGCTCACCCGCCTTTGGTTGGTTCAACGCCGGAAACCGAAAGTCACGACCCCACGATTATAGCGCATTACACGGTCGGGCCTCCACCACTCGGTGTGCTATACTCCGCTCATGCGCCTAGTCGGCTTGGAACTGGACCACTTCCGTCTCTACGAGCGCCTCCGCTTCGGGACCGAAGCCCGCGAGCTGGCCCTGGTCGGTCCCAACGCCAGCGGTAAGACCAGCCTCCTGGAGGCTGTTTATTATCTGGGCACGGCGCGGAGCTTCCGCTTCGCCGACGACCGGGACCTGGTCCGGCACGGGGCGGGGCATTTCTCCATCCGCGCCCGGCTGGAGCGGGAGGGGGAGAAGAACGAGCTGGCCCTTCTCTACGAGCCCGCGGGGAAGAGCGCGGCCGTGGACGGCGAGCGGTGCAGGCGGCTGTCGGAGCTCCTGGGCCGGCTGGTCGTCTGCTGCTTCACCGTGGAGGACCTGGACACCGTCCGGGGCAGCGCCGGCCGCCGGCGACGCTTCCTGGACCTCCTCCTGGGCCAGGTTTCCCCGTCGTACACCGCCGCCTCGGCCGAGTACCTGCGGGCTCTGCGCCAGCGGAACGCCGCGCTGCGGGCCGAAGAGTACGACCCCGCCGAGGTCCGGGCCTGGGAGACGCCCCTGGCCGCCTCGGCCGCCCGAATAACGGCCCTCCGGCAGAGCGCCGCCGACGAGCTGACCGGGTTCCTCCGGCCCGTCTTCGCCGAGCTCACCGAGCGGGAGCACGACCTGCGCCTGGGCTACGAATCCGGCCCGGCCGAGACCCGTCTGGACGCCGAGCGCCTCGTCGAGCCTTTTCTGGCCATTTTCGACCGGCACCGGGAGCGGGACCGGCGACGGGGGCACACCACGGCCGGTCCCCATCGGGACGACCTCCGGCTGAGCCTGGACGGCGTGGACCTCCGGCGTTTCGCCAGCCGGGGACAACTCCGGCTCTCCACCCTGGCCCTGCGCCTGGCCGAGGCGGAGTTCCTCACCCGCCACACCGCCACCCAACCCGTGTTCCTTTTAGACGACGCGGCCTCGGAGCTGGACGAGCTGACGAACCGCCGCCTGCTGCCGGTCCTCCGGCGACGCGTGGGGCAACTCATCGTTACGGCCCTGCCGGGGGACGCGGAGCACCTGGGGGTCGAGGGGGAGGTGTACGAGCTGGAGGGCGGCGGGATTCGTCCCGCCGACGGAGCGGCTAGGGGGTGATGCTCGTGCCGATGCGGGGGTCGTCCACCGCCGCGGCCAGGTGCGCCGGGTCGGTGATGACGGCCCGCTTCCCGCCGTTTTTCAGGAACTCGAGGGCCGCCTCCACCTTGGGACCCATGCTGCCGGGGGGGAAGTGGCCCTCGCTCACGTACCCGGCCATCTCCGCCGCGGTGACCTGGCCGATGTCGCGCTGCTCCGTCCGTCCGTAGTGGAGGACCGCGTTGCTGACGTCGGTGGAGAGGGCCATCATCTCGGCGTCCAGGAGGCGGGCCGCCAGTGCGCTGGCCAGGTCCTTGTCGATGACGGCCTCGATGCCGTGGTAGGTGCCGTCGGCCCGGCGGATGACGGGTACCCCGCCGCCCCCGACCCCGATCACCACGTAGCCCCGTTCCAGGAGGTCGCGGATGGCGCCGATTTCCACGATATCCACCGGCCTCGGGCTCGGCACCCGCCGCCGCCAGCCGCGACCCGAATCCTCGGCCACGCACCAGTCCCTCTCGCGGGCGTACCCGTGCGCCTCCTCTTCGGAGAAGAACGGCCCCACCGGCTTGGTGGGGTTCTGGAACGCAGGGTCATCGAGGTCCACCACGACCATCGTGGCCAGGGTTATCACCCGGCCGGCGATGTCCCGGCGGCGGAGCTCGTTGGTCACCGAGCTCTGCAACAGGTAGCCGATGCCGCCCTGGGTGTTGGCCCCCCAATAATCCAGGCGGAGCTCGGGCAGGACGGCCTTCGCGTTCTCGGCCATCAGGAGCAGGTTGCCGACCTGGGGCCCGTTCCCGTGGGTGACTAAAATACGGTGGCCGGCCCGGACCAGGTCGGAGATGGCCACCGCGGTGGACAACACGTTCTTCCACTGCTCGGCCATCGTGCCGCGCTGCCCGGCGCGGATGAGCGAATTCCCCCCCACGGCGACGACGATGCGCATCGGGCGACCGACCTTCCTCTTCGAGCGAAAATCACCGGCCGGGGCCGGTTTCTTTACGGGGCGGATTATACTAAAATGCCCTTGTTTGTGCAAAACCGCACGGTCCGGAGCACCGACCGACCGTCATGACCCGACCCGAACAGCCCCCCCGGTTCTGGCTGGACTTCCTCGCCTGGCAGGCGGACCAGACCACAAGGACGAGGCGGTACCTGGCCCGCCGCGCCGTGCTGCGCGAGGGGCTGGCCGTCGAGGTCGCCTGCGGCACCGGCCTGGTCCTGTCGGAGCTCAAATCCACCCGACCGGGGCTGAAGGCCGTCGGGCTGGATATCGACCCGCTGATTCTGAGCGAGGCCGCTTCCGAAATACACCGGGTGGCCGGACGGGCGGAGGCGTTGCCCTTCCCCGATGGGTGCGCCGCGGCGGTCATCTTCCATCTGGGCCTCATGTGGGTCAGGCCCCCCCAGGCACTCACCGAGGCCGGGCGCGTCTTGAAAAAGGGGGGGCATCTGATCCTGGCCGCCGAGCCGGATTACACCGGAATGCTCGCCCATCCCGAGCCCGGCGGTCGGACGCCCATGGCCGAGAAGCTGGCCGGGAGCATCCAGCGCGCCGGCGGCGATCCCTACATCGGGAGGCGGCTGCCCGCCCTGGTGGACTCTGCGGGGCTGAAAATTCTCGAGTACGGCCTCGCCTCACGCCCCTGGCGGTACGGCCCCGAAGACATGGATGAGCTGGACCGGGTGTTCGGATTCCGCCGGGAGATTCATCCCCGCTCGGGCGGCATCTGGTGGACGAACGCCCGCCGGGCGGCCAGGCACGGTTCCTACGTCGAGTTCCTCCCGGTGTTCTACCTCCTGGCGGTCAAGCGCTGACCCGCACCGACGGGCGGGATAACGAAGGCGGGCCGGAGCCCGCTTTTTTTAAACCTCCGGTCGCTCCCGTTTCGTCAGGTACACCACCCCGGGGTACGGCTCGTAGCCGCAAGCGGTGAAGGTGTCCAGGGACCCCCTGTTCCGCCCCTCGACGAGGCAGGTGAAAATTTCCAGCCCCTGGGAGGCGAGCCACCCCTCGGCCGCGACGATGAGCCTGCGCGCCAAACCCTTGCGCCTCTCGACCGGGGCCACGGCCAACCGGTTTATCCAGCCCTTCCGCCCGTCGTGGCTGGCCAGGACGCTCCCCAGGAGCTCCCCGTCCCGGAACAGGCCGAGGTAGGCGACCATGCCCAGCCCGAGCTGCCGCTCGAAGTCGGGGCGCGAGTCCCGTCCGCGGGGCTTGTGCTCGAGGCCGGCTGCGTTCCACAGGGAAACGAGGCGGTCGTAGTCGGCCGCCTCGAGCTTTTTGAGTATCACTCTATCCGTCGGTGTAGGCATCGGAAACCGGCCTCGCGACTCCCGGTCCTGACTTCGCCGTCGCGGACCTCAGGAAAACGTAGCGCTTGTCGTCGTCCACGGTGAGACAGCCGGAATTCTTGAGTTCCTTGACGTACCGGCAGACGGTCTCCCGGCTGCACCCGGCCATGTCCGCCAGCTCCTGGTGGGTCAGCGACACGGCGAGGCGGATGCCGCGGTGGTCGGCGACCCCGTGGGAATCGCGCAGCTTGATGAACATGGATTCGATTTTCTCCCGGCTGGATTTAAAGGTAAGGTCTTCTATCTGGGAATCGGCCGCCCGCAGGCGCCGGGAGAGGACGCGGATGATTTTGACCGCAATCGGCGGTATCTCCTCCAACAGGCGCAGGAAGTCGCTCTTGTGCAGGGTGAGGATGGAGACGTCGCCCATCGTCTCCACGGTGGCGCTGCGCGGCATCTCGTCCAGGACGCTGAGCTCGCCGAAGAAGGATCCGTCGGAGAGGATGTCGAGGATTTTCTCCCGGCCGTCCAGGCTCTGGCGCTTGACCTTGACCTGTCCCTTCTCGATGAGGTAGATGACGTCGCCCCGTTCCCCCTCCTTGATGACGGCGTGCCCCTTGGGGTATCGGCGGCGCTTGAGGAGCGGGTAAATCCGCTCCAATTCAGTCTCCGACAGCTCGCTGAACAGGGGAATCCGCTTCAGATTGAACGAGGACGTCATCTTCGGCCTTCCGTCGTCGTTACTTACTATATTTTACCCGTAGTAATGCGTTTTTTCCAATCGGATGGTTTCAGTCCGAGCTTCCCATTAAAAAAACCGGCGCCCGCGGGCGCCGGTCGTTTCAGCGGCGGGGATAGGAATCCCCGCCCTACGCTACTCTAAGTAGTCGAACTGGGCCAGGTTGGCGTCGTCGTCGTTGCCGGGGTCGAACAGACGCTTGAGCTCGAGCGACCATACGCCGGTGGACTCGTCCAGGGTGCCCTTGGCCTGCACGTCGCCGGTGGAGCCCAGGGTGCTGGCGAGGGAGGCGAACGCCGGAATCTCGTCGCCCTGATGCCAGAACGTATCAGTTAAGAGCCAACCGAACTTATCGGGTTGCTGGGGACCCCAGTGGATGTAGCCCATGTAAATCCACTCGGGATTCTCGGGGTAGTACAGGTACTTGGGCTGTTCCTGGTGCTTGAAGAGCGGGCGTTCGTAGAACAAATTCGGGCTCATGTGGAAAACGTTCCAGTTGTACCGGTAGCAGGGGAAGCCGGTGTCGATGATGGCGCCGTGGTCGTTGTACAGGGGGTTGGAGGTTTGCCAGTAGTCGTCGGCGTAGCCGTACTCCTGCACTTCGGCGGGCCACCAGTTGTTGGTCTGGGCGGATTTCCACCACCAGAGGTCCAACTGGGGCGCGAGGTCCTCGTTGCCCATGTCGGCGGTGAGCTTGCAGATCCAGTTGTTGCCGTCCTGGTGCCAGCAGACGTCCCAGCCGTTCTCCCAGAAACCGGAGACCGAGGGGATGGGCGGCAGCTCACCCGTGTCGTTTTCGGGGTCAAGCGGACCGTCGGGGTCCTGCCAGCAGTCCCAGGCCAGGAGCAGGGTATCGGAGGAGAAGCCGTGGTTGTAGAGCTCGTCGCCCCAGAAGTCCGGGTCCGCGCCGGCAACGTACGGGTCCCAACCGTTCTCTACCTGGTGCATATACTGCATACAGTCCGGCTCAGAGTGGATGTCCCGGTAGAAGCGCCAGCGCTTGTAGTAGTGGTCGTCGCTGCCGGAGGGGTCGATCCACTGGAAGGCCATGTAGAGCGTGCCGACGCCGGCGGCCACGTTGAAGCAAACCGCCACGTTTATCTCGTCCACCACGCCCGAGGACGGTGCGTCCTCGGGGTCGTCGTAACCGCTGGCGTAGGGCTTGTGCTCCAGGGCGAAGGTGTGCCATGTGACCGTGCCCAGATCCGGATTCCAGACCTCATCGGGCGACAGCACACCGTCGATGGTCGGCAGGGTGGTGATGTACTCGGGAATGATGGCGTTGTCAGCATCCTCGCCGCCGTTGAAGTCGAGGATCAGATGCGTGCCGCTCCAGTTGTCGTACGAGTCGTCGGTGACGAACACGCTGAAGGCCTGATCCAGGTACTCGGCGATGGGGAAGCTGGTCTCCTGTTCCTCGGGCGCGCAGGAAACAACGCACAAGAGCGCCCCTAGAGCCGCGCACAAGAATAAGTTACGCACTTTCAACCCCTCCTTCTAAAGAGTGGGGGAGTAAGAGCTTCAGGGAAACGAAGTAAAGCTTTTGGCGAATCGAAGTGGTGGATCCGGTGAAAAGAAGTAATGCCTCTGATAAATCCCGACTGAGTACATTAATCGGCTAGAGGCTAACACTAAGAACTCGGGCGTGTCAAGGTTCAATTTTTCCCCCGTTCCCGACCGTATTCCGGGGAAAATCCATATTTGCATTGTCCGTGTACGGTTCATTCGTTTATAATGACTTGGCGATATTATGGAAACGAAGTTGCGCCTCCGGCGTATCAGCATCGACGCCTCCGGGCCTGACACGGCGATGCCGCGAACCGAGCGGAGCGAGCTATGCCCTCGGCAAAAAAGAGGTATGGAATGGCGGCGAACAACGAAGCAAAGCCAGTTACGCCCCGGCGAAAAGTGCGTACCGCCTGGATAATCGTCATATCCGCCGTCGCCGCCCTGGCTGCTCTGGTCTGGATACTGGGCTACACCGAGGTCGGCTCCGACCCGGCTTACATCTACGTCGTCGGACGGGGCTTCGGCGGGACCCAAACGCCCATGCCGGGCTCGACGGTCTGGCTCCTGCCCCTGGTGGACTCGCTGGTCCCGGTTCCCGCGGGGCGGCACGAGCTATACGGTTATGCGCCAATCACAACCTCCGACAGCGAACTGAATGTGGAGGTCCGCCTCGATCTGGATCTCGACCCCGCCGGCGCGGTGCAGGTCGTGGATGCGTGGGGCGCCGACTGGAGCGAGGGGCTCATCCGGGAGCTCCAGGACTCTGTCGTCGGGGAGCGGACCTTCGACGGGACGACCGAGGAGCTCTACACCACCCGCCGGGGGGAACTGCTGGCCGCCATCGAGCCCGAGGTCAGGGATTGGCTCGCCGAGAGGGCGCCGGCCCTGCGGGTGGGGCGCATCGCCCTCCCGACGGCCCGCTTCCGCGCCGACCGGCCCTGGGACGCCGGATTCTTCGCGCCGGTGAAGGTGGTCGTGCTGGGGATGGACGCCCTGGATGACGGCCTCCTGAACAAGCTCATAGACATGGGCGAGCTGCCGCACTTCGCGAAGATGCGCGACGAGGGCTACCTGGGTACGCTCGACTCCGAGGCGCCCTACTTCTCGCCGATAATCTGGACCACCTTCGCCACCGGCAAACCGGCGGACGAGCACGGCATAACCGCCTTCACCAAGACGAATCCCGAGACCGGTCAGTTGGAGCCCATGTCGGCGCTGGACCGCAAGGTCTCGACCTTCTGGGAATTCCTGGGCGGGCGCGGCCTGTCCAGCATCGTCGTCAACTGGTACTACTCCTGGCCCACGGGGGAAATTAAAGGCTTCAACCTGACCAACTACGCCTGGAAACCCAAGTTCGGCAAGGGCTTCATCGGCATCCCCCACTACGAAGAGCTCCCGGGCAAGGACTGGCCCGAGGGCGTCACCGAAACGGTCGACGAGGCCATAGCCGACCGGCCCTACATCTCCGAGGACGACTATCCGCTGGCCTGGGTCCTGCCGGACATCCCGGCGGCCACCACCGACGGGACGCCGCTGAAAGGCGGGCCGCCCTTACCCCACTACCTGGAGCGGGACGTCCTGGCCGCCAACGCCTGCTTCTGGCTCATGGACCACGAGGACTGGAACATCGCGGCGGTGTACCAGGAGTTCCCGGACGTGCTCAGCCATCTCATCTGGCCGGCCCACGCCTTCCGGTGGGAGAAGCTGACCGGCGAGCCGGCCAACCTGCCGCCCATCCCCCCCTACCGCCGGGAGCTGGCCGAGAATGCCGGCGACACCATCATCGAGGCGTACCGCTTCGAGGACCGGCTCCTGGGCATCGCCATGGATAACTGGGGCGACGAGGCGGTCATCGTGGTGGTGAGCGACCACGGCTTCAACACCATCTACCCGCCGAAGGTCATCCTCATCGGCGACGACCAGCTGCAGGAGATGATGTACTGGCACGACCCCACCGGCGTCTTCGGGCTCTGGGGCCGCCACGTTCAGCAGGGGGTGACGGGCGAGATAACCATCTACGACTTCCTCCCCACCGTCCTGGCCCTCCTCGGCGTTCCGGCGGCCCGGGATATGCCCGGGCGGGTGGTGGAGGAGGCCCTCGAGCCGGAGTTCCTCGAACGGGCACAGTTCGGTCCGCTGGCCGAAAGGCCGAAGACCTACGACCCCCATGAGCGCGAGGTGGACCGCGACATCGTCAACGTGGTGGGCCAGGCGGAGCTGGAGCGCCTGCGCGCGCTGGGGTACCTCCAGTGACCCTGAAAAAAGGCGTCAAAATCGCGCTGTTCGCGGTCGGCGGCGTCATCGCAATCGCCCTGGCCGTGTGGCTCACCGGCTACACCGAGGCGCCGTCGGAGCCCGGATGCGGCTACCTCGTCCGCGACGCCTCCGGGGAGTACCGGGCGGTGCGCGCCGGTGAGACGGTCTGGGTCTTCCCCCTTTTCGGGGAGCTCGTCGATTACCGGCTGGGGAAAAACGTCATCTGCAGCCCGGTGGTGCTCGAGGCCGCCGACGGACCGCTCACCCTGGAGCTGGAGACGGAGCTGGACCTGGACCCGGCCGTCGCGCCCGGATTCTACCGCTTCACGGGCGGGGACCCGGAGGCCGGGCTGGGCGAGCTGGCCGGACGGCTCCTGGCCGACGCGGCGGTCGGGTTTACGACGGGCGAGCTCTGGTGGGGCCGGCGCGGTGAGCTCCGGGCCGTCGCCGAGGGCCTTCTCCGGGAGGCCCTCACGGACGCGGTGCCGGGGCTGGCCGTTCACCGGGTCTCCTTCCCGGCGGTCCTGGCCGGGGCTCCGGAGCCCCCCGCCGAACACCGTCTGGTCATCCTGGGCATCGACGCCCTCGACGACAAGCTGCTCACCGACTTTGCCGCCCGCGGCTGGCTGCCCAACTTCTCCCGCCTCCTCGACGGCGGATGTTTCTCGGTCCTGCGCTCGGAGGCGCCCTACTTCTCCCCCGTCATCTGGACCACCATCGCCACGGGCCTGCCGCCCGCGGAGCACGGGCTGACGGACTTCACCTTTCCGACGGCCGAAGGCGACCGCCGCCCGATAACCGCCGGCGACCGTCGGGCGCCGACGTTCTGGGAACTGGCCGCCGACCGGGGGCTGCCCCCGATTACGGTCAACTGGTTCGCCACCTGGCCGGCCCGCGAGATTCCGGTCGGGGTGACGCTGACCAGCTACGCCTGGGAGCCCCGCTTCACGCGGGTGTACACGCCGAGCGCCGATTTCGAAAAACTCCCCCGGCGGACCTGGCCCGAGGGCATCATGGAGGAGGTGGACCCGGCCGTCGTCTCCCGGCCGTACATCGGCGAGGACGACTACCCCGACGCCCGGCGCCTGGAGACGGTGGAGCGCGGGAACGGCAACCCCCTGGTCCATTACCTCACCCGGGACACGCTCACCGCCAACTCCCTGGAATACCTGATGGGCACGCGGGACTGGAAGGTCGCGGCCTGCTACGTCGAGGCGGGCGACGTGTCCTGCCACCTCACGTGGCCGGCCCACGCCCTGTGGTGGGAGCGGCTGACGGGCGAACCGGCCCTCGTGCCGCCCCGGACCCCGGAGTACCTGAAAGAGGCGGAGGCGAACGGCTGGGGCACAATCATCCGGGATTTCTACGTCTGGGCGGATAAATTCGTCGGCACGGTCCTGGACCGGCTGGAACCGGGCGACATCCTGATGGTGCTCTCCGACCACGGCTTCGCCAGCGTCTACCCGCCGGCGGACATCCCCGTCGGCGGCGGCGCGGTGCAGCGCATGTCCTACTGGCACGACCCGACCGGGGTGCTCCTCCTCTACGGGAGGGGCGTCAGGCAGGGCGAGAGGGGCCCCGAGGCCAGCGTGTACGACATCTGCCCCACCGTCCTGGCCCTTCTGGGGATTCCCCCCGCGCTGGACATGCCCGGTCGGGTGCTCACCGGGAACCTGGAGCCGGTCCTGGCGGAGTCGCTGGAGAAGGGCCCCCTGTCGCAGACCGTTCCGACCTACGGCCGCGAGAAGCCGGGGGGCGAGGAGCTCACGCCCGGGCTCTCCGAGACCGAGTTGGAGAGGCTCCGCGCCATCGGTTACCTGCAGTGACCGGCGCGTGTCGAACCCGGAGGACCGGCGCCCGTCCGGTCCTTTTTATATACTCAAATATTCGCCCGCGGTATATTCCAAGAGACTCCGGACCGCGGAGCCCTGACCATTCCCGGTCGCGCAGCAGGGAGGGGCGATTCCGACCCGCCGACTCTTTATCGTGGCGTGTGCAGGATACCTTTTGGTATAATAAAGAGGTTAATCAATTACATCCCGGCCAATCCCCCGTCCTGTACACGCGGCACGCAACCGGGGGAGCCGTCGCTTCGTACCAGAAGGTAAATACGAACCATGTCGAACCCAACCCGAACTCACACCACACCGGGAGCGACCTTGAACGACACCCTGGCGAGATTCCGAGAGGAACGGCAAAAATTCCCCGTCACCCGGCGGTACGCCTACCTGAACCACGCCGGACGCGGTCCCCTGTCGCCCCCGGCACTCGCGGTCATGCGGCGCATCACCGACGAGATGTGCTACGTCCACCCGGGCCAGCTCTCCGGGATGATCGAGGACTTCCGCCGCACCCGGAACTCCATCGCGGGGCTCATCGGCGCCCCGGCAACGTCCATCGGCTTCGTCCCCAACACCTCCTCGGGAATAGCCATGGCCGCCGGCTCTCTGCCCATCCAGGCGGGCGACAACGTCATCTGCGCCAAGGGGGAGTTCCCGGCCAACGTGTACCCCTGGCTGAACCTCACCCGGCGCGGGGTGGAGGTCCGCTTCCTGGAAAACCGGCCCGGCGGGGTCACCGTGGACCAGGTTCGGGAGGCGATGGACGGGCGGACCCGCGTCGTAGCCCTCTCCTGGGTCGGCTTCTCCGACGGGGCGAGGATCGACACCGCGGCCGTGGGCGCCCTGTGCGCCGAGCGGGGGGGCTACTTCGTCGTGGACGCCATCCAGGGGGTAGGTGCCCTACAGGTGGACCTCGAGGGGATGGACGTCCTGGTGTCGGGCGGCGGGAAGTGGACCCTGGCCCCCCAGGGCTCCGGCTTCGTCTACATCCGCCCCTCCCTGGTGGAAGGCCTGCAACCCGACCGGGTGGGCTGGCTCTCCATGGCCTCGACGGCGGAGCTCAGCGACCTGAACGCCCTGACGGATTACCGCTTCGAGCTCGTCGGCGACGCCCGGCGCGTCGAGACCGGCAGCAACTCCCTCCTCACCCAGACCGCCCTGGGCGAGAGCTGCCGATACATGACGGAGCTGGGGCCGGCGGCCGTCGAGGAGCGAATCATCGCCCTGTGCGACTACCTCATCGAGGGGCTCCGGAAAAAGGGCTACCCCATCGTCACCCCGCTGGTGGAGGGACGCCGCTCGGGAATCGTCTGCTTCGGCGCCGCGGACGCGGTGAATCTGGCCGAGAGGCTCATCGAGAGGGACGTCATCGTCTCGGCCCGCGAGGGGAACGTCCGGGTGGGCATCCATTTCTACAACGACGAGGACGACCTGGACCGCCTGCTGGCGGAGCTGTAGCGTCTTGTACCGCATCCAGCCCATCACCCCCGCCCGACCCGGCGACCAGGGGCTCCGGGCACACCTCGCCCGGACCGGGCAGGAGAGGGATTTCCCGGACCTGAAACGGGATGACGTCTTCGCCTTCGGCGCCTTCGACGGGGCCGGGCTGGTCGGCGACATCTCGGTCAAGGTGCAGCCGGTCGAGGTTCCGCCGGGCGTCCCGGTGCCCGTCCTGGAGCTTCCCGTAAAGACCTTCCGCGAGGCGGCGGGAAGCGATATCTTCGAGGGCTTCGTCCAGAGCTTCGCGGTGGAGGAGGCCCACCGGCGCCGGGGTCTCGGCCGTCGCCTGCAACTGGCGGCGCTCGGGGAATGCCGCCGCCGCGGTCTGTTCCAGATGCGGTCCTGGTCCTCCCTCGACAAGCCCGCCAACTACGCCCTCAAGCTCGCCCTCGGTTTCGCCGTCCATCCGGGATACGACTACGTGGCCCGGCTCG
>CAZNZF010000003.1:23552-28779 GCA_964577465.1 uncultured bacterium
ACGATGCCCATCTCCGCCGCGGATTACGACTACGACCTGCCCCGGGATTTCATAGCCCAGCGCCCCGCCGAGCGCCGCGACGCCTCCCGCCTGATGGTCCTGGTGGGCAACCGGCCGCCGGAGCACCGTCCCTTCACCGACCTGCCCAAGCTGCTGCGGGAGGGCGACGTCCTGGTGGCCAACGACAGCCGGGTCATCCCGGCGCGTATCCGCGGGGTAAAGCGGGACGGCGGGGCCGAGGTCGAGGCGCTCCTCCTGCGCGACCTGGGCGACGGCCGCTGGACCGCCCTGGCCAAGCCGGGCAAGCGGCTGAAGCTGGGGACGAGGATCGACTTCCGCGGGGAGCTGGCCGGGGAGGTGCTGGCCAAGCTGGAGGGCGGGGTCGTGGTCCTGGGGCTGGCGGCGGCGCGGCCCATCGGCGAAATTCTGGACGAATTCGGCGAGGCGCCCCTGCCGCCGTACATCGAACGGCCGACCGGGGCGGATTCCCGCGACGCGCGGCGCTACCAGACGGTCTACTCGCGCTACCCCGGCTCCGTCGCGGCGCCCACCGCCGGACTGCATTTCACCCCCGACCTCCTGGAGCGGCTCCGGGCGCGGGGGGTCGAGTGGCTCACCCTGACCCTCCACGTGGGCTACGGCACCTTTGCCCCGCTCCCCGAGGGGGACCTGACCGGGTACCGGCTGCACACCGAGGGCTTCACGCTGGGCAAATCCACCGCGCGCGGTGTGAACCGGGCCCGGCTCGAGGGGCGCCGGGTAATCGCCGTCGGCACCACCACCGCCCGGGTCCTGGAGGCGGCGGCCGACGAGACCGGTCTCGTCACGACGGCCTCCGGCGAGACCGACCTCTTCATCCACCCGCCCTACCGGTTCCGGGCCGTGGACGGCCTGTTGACCAACTTCCACCTCCCCCGCTCCAGCCTGCTGATGCTGGTCGCGGCCCTCGTGGGAAGGGAGCGCATCCTCGACGCCTACCGCGAGGCGATGGCGGAGGGGTACCGCTTCTACTCCTACGGCGACGCCAACCTGCTCCTGCCCACGGGATAGAAAAACCGGCGGCTGTGAATCACACGCCACCCTCGTAGGGGCCGACCGACGGCGCGCCGTTTAGGTCGGCCCGCGGCGGCCCGTAGAAGGGCCGCCCCTACGTCATCGCAACCCGCGGGCAGCGGCCCCCCTCTCCCCGTGGGAGAGGGGATGGGGGTGAGGGCTTCCTTATAAACGGGGGGGGGTGGACACACGCCGCTGACCTAAACTACAACGTAGGGCGGCAACTCCGTGTGCCGCCCGTTTTCGATATTTCAGGGCGGGGTACGGAGCCCCCGCCCTACGTACAACATGAAACGGCGTGGGTCGGCATCGGGCGGATGCGAACGCCCGTCGTGGTTCAATCTTTACCGACCCCCTCTTCCACGCACGGCGCCTCCGACCGCCAGGGCAGGACGTCCCGGTAGATGACCAGTCTCCGGCTCGCCAGGTTGGCCACCAGCCCGGCGAAGGTGACCGGGATGAGCACCTCGGGCCCGAAAATCTCCAACATCATCACGATGGTCCCGACGGGCGAGTTGGTCAGGGTGACCAGGACCACGGTGATGCCGGTGGCCATGAGGATGGTCTGCTGAACCGGAATCAGGTCGGCCGCCCCGGACCCGACCAGGCTGCCCAGCATGAGCGCCGGGGCCAGGAGGCCGACGCTGGCGCCACTCCCCACGGCGAGGGCCACCAGGACCGCCTTGAGCGCCGTCAGGACCAGGGCGTCGGTCCAGGGAACCGGCGCCGATACGCTCACGGTTTGAATCGTCGTCACCCCCACCGAGAGCACCTTGCCCGCCGCCTCCGGGGCGACCAGGATGACGAGGAGGGCGCTCGCCAGGGCGCCCAGGGCCGGCGAGAGCCACCGGGGCAGCCCGGAGCGCTCGTGGAAACGCTCGAACAGACGGTAGAGGTAGAAAAACCCCGCGGCCACGGCCAGCCCCACGGCCACGACCGCCAGGACCGACCCGACCAGCTCCAGGCTGACCGTGGGCGTCCCGGCCGGGTTGAAGGAGAAGAGCGGCTTGTAGAAACCGGTGAGACGGGTCAACAGGTATGCCGTAAGTGCGGCCAGGAGGACGGGGAAGAAACGGCGGTACTCGAAGTGCTCGTGGTAGAGCACTTCAGAGGTGAAGATGGCCGCCCCCAGCGGAGCCCCGAGGATGGCCGCCAGGGTGGCCGCCATGCCGCACAGACCGGCCGTCCTCACGCCGTCGGCGTCGACGCGGAAGGCGCGGCCGACCCAGCCGCCCACCCCCATCCCGACGTAGGTCATGGGGCCCATCAGCCCCCCGGAGATGCCACACCCCAATCCCAGAAGGCTCGCGGTGAGCTTGGCCGGCGTATCGAGCGGCCTCTGGCGGGCCCCGCGTTGATGGTAGCACTGGAGCGTGTCGTCCAGCCCGGCGCCGGAGATGAGCTCCCAGTCGTACTTCCCGATGAGGCCGACGGCGAGGCCGCCCAGCACGAGCGGAACGAGAATCCGCCACCAGGCGAGGGTCCCCCATTCCACCGGTGGCACGCCGCCGTGCATCACCGCTCCGAACCAGACGATGAACTCCCGGGCGCCGACGGCGGCGGCCCCGCCCAGGGCGCCCACGAGCAGCCAGACGGTGAGGTTTTTGATACGGCGCATGGGCCCTCAAGCACGACTGCGGTTCAGGCGGGCATCATACATAAACGGGACGGAAAAACCCAGGCGGGCGTTCACGCAAGCTTCACAATTCCAGTAAACAAGGGGTTTAAACCCCTTGTCTTGGCGTGGAGGGAATTCGGGCTTGTCAAGGTCTCCCGGTTGGTGTACCCTGTTCGTGGCCGGCGCCCACTGCGGGGCCCGTAAGCGAAGCGTAAAAAAGAACCAACAATTGTATGAACGGGACCCTGGCTGGAACGAACACGGCCCGGGCCTTCGCGGCCTACGGCCGGCGACGTTCCCAAGGCACCCACCTGGTGCAAAGGTTCTGTTAAAGCGAAACTTACGACCACGCGGTACGCCGGCCACCACTTCTTCGAGTTTTAGAGGCAAGGGGTTTAAACCCCTTGTCTCCTTTAAGGACCCCTCGGGGCCCTTTTTTATACCGCGGAGCCGGCCCTAGTAGTAATGTATCTTCAAGTACCGCAGAAGCTCCTCGGCCAGCTTCAGGCTCATCCCCTTCACCTCGGCGATGCGCTCCGGCCTCACCGCCCGGATTTTTTTCAGCGAGCCGAAGGCGTCCAGAAGGGCCTTCCTCCTCTTCGGCCCGATGCCGGGGATACGCTCCAGGATGGACTGCAAGCCCTCGGAGCGGCGCAGTTGCCGGTGGTAGCGCAGGCCGAAGCGGTGGGCCTCGTCCCTGACCCGCTGGACCAGGTGCAGCGCCGGCGAGTCCGGGGGCAGGCGGACCGGCGTCGAGCGCCCCGGGAGGAATAAAAGCTCCTCCTTCTTCGCCAGACCGGCCACGGCGAAGCGCCCCTCCAGCCCGTCCTCCTTCAACTGGGCGACCACCGCGCCGAGCTGGCCCTTCCCCCCATCCACCAGGACCAGGTCCGGCAACTCGTCGCCCTCGGCCAGCTTGGGGTAACGCCGGTGGGCGACCTCGGCCAGCATGGCGCAGTCGTCCGGGCCGGGGGTTTTCAGCTTGTAGCGGCGGTAGAGGTTCTTCGCGGGCCGCCCGCCCCGGAAACCGACCACCCCGGCCACCGGCTGCTCCGCCCCGAGGTTGGAGATGTCGAGCCCCTCGATGAGGGTGGGGATGACGGGCAGCCGCAGCTTTTCGGCCAGTTCCAGGGCCGCCTCGGCCTGACCGTGCCGGCCGAGCTCGGCCAGCAGCTCCTCCTCGAGGTTCTTCTCCGCGTTTTTGTGCGCCAGCTCCAGGAGTTCCCGCCGGGCCCCGCGGCGGGGAACGACGAGTCGGACCCGGACGCGGCCGGGCTTCTCTTCCGGCTCCTCGGACGGCGAGGCTCGCAACAGCGCCCGGGCCACCACCATCGGGGAGCTCTCCGAGCGCAGCCGGGTCAGGAGAAGCTCCAGGTCCTCCCCGTCGGTGGGCTTCCCGGGCAGCACCACCACCCGGGGCACCCAGTCGGCGCCGGTGTAGTACCGGACGATGAAGGCGGAGAGCAGGTCGGCGTTGCCGGAGCCCCGGGTGTGCTCCAGGGAGAAGTGCTCGTCGGCGAGCAGAAAGCCCTCCCGGATTTTCAGAAGCTCCACCACCGTCTCCCCGCGGCGCCGGGCCAGGGCCAGGACGTCGAGGTCCTCCTTCCCGGGGCTGACCACGCGCTGCCGGGTCATCACCGATTCCAGGGCCCGCAGGGAATCGCGCAGCTTCGCCGCCCGCTCGTACTCCCGCTTTTCGCTCGCGTCCTGCATCTCGGACCGGAGGGTCTCGACCACGTCGTCCCGGCGGCCCTGGAGGAAGTCGCGGGCCGCCCGCACGTAACCCGCGTAATTCTCCAGGCTCACAAAGCCGACGCAGGGCGCGCTGCAGCGGTCCATGTTGTAGTGGAGGCAGGGCCGCCAGTCGGGCATGGGCACCGTGCCGCCCTGCTCCCGCCAGACGTGGATTTCCCGGCGGCAGACGCGCAGCCGGAAGAGCCGCTGAATCGTCCGGATGGTCCGCCGGATGTCCCCGGCGTTGGAGAAGGGACCGAAGAAGAGGCTCCCCTTCGCCCGGGTGTCCCGGGTGACCACGAGCCGGGGGAACTCCTCCTCCGCGGTCACGCGCACGTAGGGGTAGCGCTTGTCGTCCTTGAGGTTGACGTTGTAGGGCGGCTTGTGGAGCTTGATGAGGGACGATTCTAACAGGAGCGCCTCGACGGGGTTGGTGGTGAGGGTGACCTCGAAATCCACCACCCGTTTCACGAGGGAGCGGATGCGGGGGGGATGGTCGGCCGACGGCTGGAAGTAGGAGCGGACGCGGTTGGCCAGGTCGGCGGCCTTCCCCACGTAGAGCACCCGGCTCCCGCCGCCCAGCAGGCGGTAGACGCCCGGCTCGTGGGTCAGGTTCTTCAGCTTGAGCTCGAGCCCCGTCGCGGTTCCACTCATGGGCGGAATTATACCAGACCGGGGAAGCCCGATGAATAACTGCGGTTGGAAGTCGCCGAGCGGGACGTGCGCACCGTCCTCTACCGGACCGTAAGCGATGAAAGGGCGCCCCGTGGACGCCCTTCGGCTAAACCGACACTTTTCTGCGGGACAGTGCTCAGATTCGCG
>CAZNZF010000003.1:28879-73674 GCA_964577465.1 uncultured bacterium
TGGACGCCCTTCGGCTAAACCGACACTTTTCTGCGGGACAGTGCTCAGATTCGCGCCCACCACACCCCACAAAAAGGGCGCCCCCTGGACGCCCTTTTTTCGGGAAAGAATCGGTTTTAGAACGAGGCTTTGATGGTGCCCCAGGTCGTATCCGTAATATCGGCGTCCGGGAGCCGCGGCGGCTCGGTCACATCCAGCCAGTAGTGGTATTCGGGGCCGCCGGGGGCGTCGGTGTTGGTGGACTCGGTGTAACCCCAACCGTCGGTGGCAAAGACCGCGAGCTGGTAGTGTTCGCAGGTAACCGTCTTGTCCGAGTCCTCGCCGTCGGGCCTATCGTACGGAACGGGAAGGAGGGTGGAGGTGTCTATCGTATAGCTGGTGCTGGTCGTCGTGGCCTGGAACTTGATGCCCTCATCCCAACCCACCACGACCTCGGGGGAGATGATCCGGTCGGCCGCTTGCATGTCCTCCCAAAGCTCGACCGAGTAGGCGATCTGCGAGGGTCCGTAGGGGTTGTTCTGGGAGCTGGCGGACCAGGAGAAGGGCCCGTAGGGATCACCCTGCTCGACCTCATAGGCGCCGTCGCTGTCGGGGTCGTTTCCGCCCGGGTCGCCGAGGTTGAAGTTGTTGGGCTGGGTGTACACGAAGACCGCCAGCGCCATGTTGTCGCGCGCGGACAGGTTCACGTCGTCCATGTAGGAGTACATGAACCCGAGGAGCCCCCGCTTGTCCTCGGCGCCTATGGTCGCGCTGCCGCCGTTGTCATGCGCCGTTCCCGGTACCGTGGTGTCCTTGTAGTTGACCCTAATTTCGTAGGAGGTCATGTCGAGGACGACCTGGAGGCTGATCGTTCCGTCATTCAGGTCCTCGTACCCCCGGATGCCCCAGTCGTTCCAGGAGATGATGAAGAGGTTGCCCACCGATTTGTAGTAGCAATGGCTGTTCTCGAGCTTCACCCCGTCGTCCCAGAAGGGGACGAAGAACGCGTGGGGAGGATAGAGCGTACCCTCCGAGGGCAGGGGACGGTTCGCGTAATCGGTGTATGAACCGTCGTTGTAGTACATGCTCTCGAAACCGATGAGGAAGTTCGTGCTGACATACACGTGACTGTATGAGCCACCGCTGCCGTACCTCGTGTTGTTGTAGAAATCGAAGTTGCCGTCCAGGGGCACAGAGGTCACGTGGTCGTCGGGGCCGCCGAAGGTGATTTCGTGGCCGTCGGAGATGTCGTACCAGTGGTAGGTCGGGCCGCCGCTCTGATCCGGGGCGTTGTCGATGTACACGTAGTACTCGGGGTTTCTCATCGTCTCGAGGCTGGTCGAATCAAAGCCGCCGTCGTACCCGAAACCGAGATCGTCCCCGCCCTGCACATCATCGTGTCGCTCAAGAACGCGGTCCAGATGCAGACCGATGAAGTCGGGAACCCGGGTCGAAATGCACAGCGTCTCATCGGCGCTGATGGCGAAGGGGGTTTCGGCGTGCACAACGCACACCAAGACCAACAAAGAGAGAACCAGCAGGAGTTTCCGCATGAGTCTCCTCCATGTATGGCTGAAAGTTAATCCTTATGAGTGCGCAAGAGAGTTACCCTTTGCACCGTAAGGGTGTGTTGAAGAGCTATTATACCTTGCAAACCTTACCATGTGTCCCTGGGTGTGTCAAGGGTTTTCCGGCTTCGCCGGCGCATTTATTCAACCGTGTCTGGAACGCCGTCCTTTCTGCACCGAAGCGGTCAGAAGGGTGAAACGGTTGATCATCCGGTTGTTCAGGTCCTCGGCCCAGTAGCGCCCCGGCGAGCGCAGGCCCAATCTGACCGCCAGGGCGCCCACCCCGTCGGTCGCGTACATGCCCGTCCGGGCCACGGCCAGGGGATTTCGACGGCTCCATCCCGGCCTCGACGTCACGGCGATTCCATAGTTGTACCCGGCCTTCCGCAGGGCGGCCGTCACCCGGGCGTCGCAGCGGCCGAAGGGATAGCTGAAGGCCTCCGGGACCCGGCCCAGCTCCCCGGTTATCACCGTCCGGGACTCGCGAAACTCCCGTTCCAGATCATCGTCGTCCAGGGTAGTAAGGTCCCGGTGATTGACGCCGTGGCTCGCGAAACGGACTCCTCCTCCGGCGGCCATCTCCCGCGCCTGGTCCCAGCTCAGATGGCGGAAGGCGCCGCGGGCCAGGGGCTGTTCCCAGTCGTTGGGCCGCCCCATGTAGCCGGTCACCAGAAAAACGGTGGCCGGCAGACCCAACTCCCGCAACACGGGCCACGCCCCCGTGTACACCGATTCGTAGCCGTCGTCGAAGGTCAGCACCACCCCCCGCCCAGCGTCCTCGCCGCGCCCGAGGGTGTCCAGGTAATCCGTGAGGTGGAGGACCGGGAGCCCTGAGGAACGGATAAATTCCATCTGCCGCCGGAAGGCTCCCACGGTGAGCCAGGTCCCGCCGAGCTCGGGGCGATTCTGCACCTTGTGGTAGGTCAGGATGACGACCGGCTCGGGGCGCACCGTCCCGTAGCGCCGCCGGTGGTAAAGGCGCAGAAAAACGACGAGTAAAAGGAGCCCCGCCCCGAAGGAGAGGAGAAGCCATTCCGGGTTCATCACGGCCCACCGCCGCCCGACAGGGTGAAGCGCGCCCCCATCCGCATCTTTTCGCCGGGCACCAGGCGAACCGACCAGGTCCAGGCGAGCTGCAGCCCCTGCCAGCTCCTTTTAATACCCGCCTCGGTGCCCTCGACGGTGAGTACGGGGGATGACCAGAGGCCCGCGGCCGGGTCGGCCTCGCTTTTTACGACGAGGCCCGCCCGGCGATCGGCCAGCGACCAGGAGACGACTGACCCGTGCCCGTCGCGTCGGGTGATTTTTAACGGAACCGGCCCCGGACTTCCCGCACACAGGATGCTCAAATCGAGGTCGCGGGGGCCGCTGGGCGGCGAGGGGGAGGAATCCAGCGCCAGGGTCAATGCAATCGGCTTGGGTTCGGGGTTGACGATGTGCACCCCGCAATTCCACCCGCCACGGACGAAGGAGTACGCGAGCTCGACCTCGATCCTTCCCCGCCCGAGCGGGACCGACCCGGAGTAGCGGACCTCGGACCCGCGCACCTCGGGACCCGCCAGCTCGGGGAAGAGGGCCTCCCCCCTTCCGGCCAGCAGGCGCTCCTTCGCGGCGTCGCCCGGCATGACGACCAGCCGGCAGAATCCGCGTCGGGCCCGGTCCACGGTGAAACCGCGCTCGCCCCCCCGGTGGTACGGCTCGGCGATGCGGGTGAACCCCCCGGCCAGACCGGCGGGCGGGGCCTTGGACAGCCAGTCCAGCACCGCCCCCCCGTGATCCAGCACCACCGTCTGCGCCGGGTCGGAAACGACGACCCCGGGCCGGCCGAGCCTCTCGTAGTCGCACGGGGCGACCCGGCGGCGGGTGCCGCGGTCCAGCCGGGCCAGCACCCCGGCCAGGCAGCGGTAGCAGTGGTGGCGGAGGAAGTGGTAGTACACGCCCCCGAAGAGGCCGTGCCAGTAGACGTCGTTCACGGCGGCGGCGTCGAGGAGGTCCAGCAGGCGTTCCGCCTCGGGTGGTTCCAGGGCGCCCTCCGCGTCGGCGAGACGGTCGCGGGTGTGGAGGTAGGCCAGGTGCAGACGGCCGGATGCGGGGTACTTCGCCAGGAAGTTGCGCCAGTGGGTCCCCCGGGCGAACCGTTCCACCTCCAACTGGAGCTCGGGCGCCAGGCCGGCTTTTTCGAGCCGCCCGGGAAGCGACTCCAGACGGGACCGGGCCTCGGTGGGGAGCGCCCAGACCCCCATCCGGTCGTAGGAGGCCGTGGGGAGGTAAACGAGACTTCGCGGCGGCTCTTGCTCTAAAATCTCGGACAGGAGCGCCGTCTCGAGCCAGGGCGGGGCCGAGAGTCCATCCAGGAAGCGGGCCATCCACCCGTTGCGGTAGCACAGGTCGTAGGTCGTGCCCCGGCGGGCGGGCCAGAGGCCCATCTTCTCCGCGTCGCTCATAACGACCGCCACGGCGCGCCTTTCGGGGTCGGCCGGACGGCAACCCTCCAAATACTCCACGGTCCGCTCCGGCGCCTCCCAGGGGATGAGGTATCGGATGGGCTCGTTGATGGGGAAGACCGCTAAAACCTCCCCGTCGTGCTCCGTGGAGAAAATGGCGTGCGCCTCATCCCGCCGCCAGCCCAAATCGAGGAAGTGCCGGTCGTCCAGCAGCGTGTAGCGATAACCCGCCCGGGCCAGGTCGGCGGCCAGCTCCGGCTCCCAGACCCGCTCGGCCAGCCAGGCGCCCCAGGGCCGACGCCCGAAAAGACCCTCCACGCGGTCGGCCAGCCGGGTGAGTTGCCGGCGGCGGTCACCGGCGGGAATCATGGGCAGAATCGGCTCGTAGTAGCCGCCCCCAAGAATCTCCAGCCGACCGTCGGCGACGAGCGAGTGAAGAAGCTCGATGAACGGGCGCTGACGGGCGAAAAGCCAGTCCAGGAGCGCCCCGGAGATGTGGAGGTTGAACTTCAGCCCGCTCGCCGAGAGCGCCCCGACGAGCGGCGAGTAGCTCCGCTCGAAGGCGTGCTCGAAGGTTCCGGGAAAATTACCGACGGGCTGGTGCAGGTGAAACAGGACCGGCACCGACAACCGGCCCGCGGGGGACGGTGAGGCAAGGGGTTTACGGCTACGCCGTCGCAGGTATGCCAGAGGCATAGCTCGGTTTGCCGGGGGCATAACTCGCTGCGCTCGGTTCGCTCGGTTAAGCCCCTCGTCCTGTTTGGGGGGCATCAGACGGAACCGCCCGGGGGCTCCGGGGGTCTGACGACTTCGGAGGCGGACGCACCGGGGCGCTCGACTATAGTGAAGTGTTTCGGCAGCGTGAAGATGAACCGGCTGCCCTCGCCGAGCTCCGACTCCACCCAGATACGCCCGTGGTGCCGCTCGATGATGGCCCGCGTAACCGCCAGGCCCAGGCCCGTTCCTCCGTAGTGGCGGGTCAGCGTCGAGTCCACCTGGTACAGACGCTCGAAGATGCGCTCGAACTCCACCTCGGGGATGCCGATGCCGGTGTCGGCGACCGTGAAGCGGTAGTGCTCCTCGGTCTCGGTGCAGGAAATGGTCACCGTGCCCTCGCCGATGGTGAACTTGTTGGCGTTCGACAACAGGTGGGTGAAGACGGTCCGTATCTTGGGGAGGTCGACGTCGATGTTGATCGGCTGCTTGGGGAGCTCTAGAACCAGGCTCATCCGCGGGGTGTCGATGTACTTCGACTGATCGACGAAGAACTCCTCCAGCATCGTGGTCAGGTTGGCGGTGGTGAGGTCCGGGGTGTACTGGCCGGTTTCGATTTTCAACAGGTCCAGGAGCTCGATGATGAGGTGGCCCAGATGGTCGGATTTTTCGATGATGGTTTCCAGGATGTCCTGCTGCTTCTCGTTGACCTCGCCGATGACGCGACCGGCCATGAGCTGGGCGTAGCCCTTGATGACGGTTACCGGTGTGTTGAGCTCGTGGGAGACCATGGAGACGAAGTCGGACTTCATCTTGTCCACCTTCAGGAGCTCCTCGTTGGCCAGGGCGAGAGCCAGGGCGCGCTCTCGCAGCTCCTGGTACAGGTTGATGTTGTGGATCGCCTGGGAGAGCTGGTCGGCGACCGTTTCCAGGGCGGAGATATCCGCCGGGTCGAAGGCCTCGGCCTGGGTCGTTTCGAGGTCGAGCACCCCCTTGACCTCCCCCTCGACGAGGAGGGGAATCGCGAGCTCCGCCCCGATTTCAAAGATGCCGGCGGGCATGATGTAGTGGGGGTCCTTCGAGGTGTCGGGGACGTAGCGGGTGACGCCGGACCGGGCCGTCCACCCCACGACGCCCTCGGTGGCGGGGACCCGGTAACCTCGACCGACCAGCACGTCGAAGATGCCCGATTGAGCCTCCAGAACGAGCTCGCCCGCCTCGGAGTCCAGCATGAAAAGGGAGACGTTGTCGTAGCCCAGGGACGCGCCGATGGCGTTCACGGTTTCCCGGAACAGGGGCTCCAGGTCGAAGGAGGACAGCGCCAACCGGCCGAGGGTGTTGATTATTTTGAGCTGCTCCTGTCGCCGCAGGAGCTCGCGTTCGGCCTCCTTCGCGGCGGTGATGTCGCGCAGGGAACCCTGGTAGCGGATGTAACCCCCGTCCACCGCCAGGTCGAGGTCCGTCTTGGGGTCCATCACCT
This sequence comes from uncultured bacterium, assembly GCA_964577465.1. GTDB lineage: Bacteria > RBG-13-66-14 > RBG-13-66-14 > RBG-13-66-14 > RBG-13-66-14 > RBG-13-66-14. The sequence continues at coordinate 35,065 of CAZNZF010000003.1, forward strand.
CCCGCAGCTCGCCGGTGCCCCCTTCGTGGCTGGATGAAAACCCCAGTTCCTCGCCGGTCATGTGGCGGGGGAAGGCCTTGGCCTCGACGCTCATAGCGACGACGCGCGATGGTTTTGTGCCCACGCGCGATTGCAGGTGGAACTCCAGCTCCTGGCGTCCCAGGCCCGACCGCACCCTCTCGAAGGCGCGCTTCACCGCGGCCCGCCAGTCGGGCATCACGAGGTCCAGGAAGCTCGTCCCGACGAAGTCGCCCCCCGGCTCACCCACCAGGTTGGAGAATTGGCGGTTGAAGGCCCTGATCCCCAGCTCCTCGTCGAGAACGTAGAGCGCGTCGGTGGCGTCCCGGAAGAGGTTGCGGTAATCGTTCTGCGAGCGTTCCAGCTCCCACCGCAGCTTGGACGTCGTGATGGCCTGGGCCGCCAGATAGGCGAAGGATTCCAGCGGCTGTATCGTCGCCTCTGTGGGCGCGAGCCCATCCCGGGGGTCGTCCAGCGAGATGATACCCAGCATCCCCGAGGGCCCCTCGAGGGGTACGAAGAAGAAATCGTTGGGGTCCCAGTCTATGAACTCTTCCCGCGTGCGGCTCGAGGTCAATCCCTGCTCGCCTATGGTCCCCTCGACCAGCGCCGCGGGCAGGTAGTACGAGCGGCTGATTTTATCGGCGTTCGCCTTTATCCTCTCCACATCCTCCAGGCTGAACGGCCGCCGTTCCATGAGCTCGTCTATCTCCTCCTGGGTCAGCTTGGAGAACGCCACCCTGCGCATCCCGTCCCCCTCGACGAGGGACAGGACCGCCCGCGAGAACGTGGAGTAAGTGGTTATCGCGTCCACGATGGTCTGGCCTATCTTGTAAAAATTCTTCTGGAGGACGATTTCGGCGCCGATGCGCGAGAAGGCCCTCAACCGCCCATAGGCCCGGTCCAGCTCCTCGAGCGTTCTCTTCTGGTGCTCGATGTCGTGTGCACCGGCAATCGCCTGGGCGAGGTTCGCGGCGAAGGTTTCGTAGAGCTCCAGGGGAATCCCTCCCCTGGACGGCAGGAACACCGCCACCCCCTCGAAGTGGTCCTTCGACACCAGGGGGGACACGATGAACTCCGCAATCCCGACCCCCCGGGCCGACCTGAGGGCTTCGTCCCACAGGGGAGTGAGCTCGCCGAACAACCGCGTGCCTTCCCCGCTCTCCCCGTCATCCCCACTGTCGTGGCCCAGACGCAGGGAACGTCCCGTCGTCTTCATCCGCTCCACGACGTCGCCCATTACCCGCGGGAGTGATTCGGCGGAGAAGAGGGGGTTGCCGCGGGACGGGGTGTCCTTGCCTCCCGTGCCTTTACGTCGGTCCAGGGCCCGGGTCAGTTCGTCGGATAAGTGGCTCGCCAGCAGGCGGTACTTCACGTCCCGCGTAGGCTGAGCCTCTCCGACCGGGGCGAGAACCTGGAGGCCGACCAGCCCCAGAGCCTCGGATATCTTCCCGCAAAGGAGTTCCAGGAGCTGCGACAGCTCGAGCTCCCGGGTGAGGGCCTGGCTTATCTCCCGTATATTCGTCAGGCCGACCATTTCCAGCTCATGCGCTTCGGCGAGCCGCTCGCGGTCGCCCTCCTCCCGGTCCCGTTTCAGGCGGATGAGGTTATAGCGCCAGTAAATGATGCCGCCCGCCACCAGGAGGAGGAAGAATCCCAGGAACGCGAAGAAGTACCTGTTCTGTGCGCTCTTCGCCGGCGCGATGACCCCTTCGGTGTCTCTGAGGCTCAGAAGCTCGAAGCGGTGCCCGCCGAGCTCGAAGGGGTGCAGGACGCCCACCGCTTCGGCGAGCCGCGTAGGCCGCGCCCCCCGGTGCGTGTCGGCCGGGGTCAGCCGGACGAAACCGCCGTAGCCGTGGGTCACGAAGATGGAAAAGAGCGCCGACCGTGGATCATCCGCATCCGCTATGCCGCCCATCACCCCGCCGGGTGCCGCTTCCCGGACCACCGCCCCCGCGGGCTGAACCAGGGCGCCATACGCCGCGCTTTTCCAGTCCGGCGACCTGTCGGGACCCTGGAGGACGGCGCCCGATCCGTCGAGGACGTAACAGGTCGCCCCCGAATGGATGACCCCCGAGAGGTAGCCGCCCTCGTCCCGCCCGGCGGTAAAGGCGCGGGAGAGGTTCAGATAGCCGACGATTCGGCCCTGAACGGCCCCGTTACGAACCGGGGTGCTGACGGTTACGACGCATCCCTGGTCGGTGACTCGGGGCACGGACACGCTCACCCCGTCGAGCGACTCCGCCGGGGATGGGGTGTCCGGGGGAAGAGAAGGGGCGGTGGAACCGGGCGGGTAGACGATGGCGGGGGCGCCGGACTCGTCGTAGAAGGCGATGTGGAGGAAGCTCTTGGTGCCGCGCAATTGGGAATGTTCATAAACGGCGGCCATGGCCGCTCGGAGTTCGGCCGGTCCCCGCGCGACCTCGGGGTGGGCCAGAATCGAGATGGAGTTGGAGAGGTCGTTGAAGGCCTCGGTGATGCCGTACGCCGCCGAGTGCAGAAGGTCCTCCTGCTCCGCGGCGAAATCCTGCACCGCCTCCCTCCCGGCCCCGATGTCGAACAACAGGGTCAGGGTGGTCAGCACGACCAGAAGCAGCGGGAGGGCGATCCAGCCGAACTTGAAGATCTTTATCCGCATGTGGTTAAACGGCCGCAGTTTAGAATAAAAACCAATGATACCACAACCCGCAATGACACGGGCACGGGCGGGGGAGTGCCGGCGTCAATCCCAACGGGCGTCGGCCAGCGCCAGCTCCGCCAGGAGGAGGAGGACGACGAGCGCCAGGAGCACGCGCCACAGGGGGAATGGACTACCGACGGCCTCCGGGGCCAATCCCTCCGTACTCAGCACCTCGATGGTCGGGCCGAGCCGCCCGTAGTCGCCGGGGTCCAGGACGGTGAGGTCGCCCTCGCCGGTCGGGGCGTTGACGGCGAACAGCTTTTCGCCCGCGTCCGATTCCAACCTCCAAACTCCGAGACGATTGAGCTCGACGCTCCAGGGCCCGTCCCCGTTCAGGCCGGTCTGTTCTCCGTCGGGCGCCGTGAGACTCCCCCCGCCCGCAGCCGGGACGGTCAGGACCCGCCCCGCGGTGTACGCCGCGGGCTCGGTCTCGCCGTAAGCGCAGAACCGGAGCGCCTGGTTGAACAGGGACGGGAAGGCCTCCGTCGCGGCGAAGGTCCCGTCCTGGAGCCGATAGGGCAGCAGCCACAGGAGCAGCCGTCCATCCGAGAATGGGCGGTAAGCCAGTGCGGGATCGCCGCTCGAGTAGCGCACGAGGACCCGCCACTCGTCGCTCAGGGCGCAGGCGGCGATGCGGTCGGCGACCGCGCTCCGGGTCAGCTCGCCGAGTGGACCGGCGAGGGGTCGGGTGACCTCGTTCTCGGGAACTTGGCCCAGCCTGTACCCCGCCGCCGCCTCCCGGCGGACCGCCGACCCGATGCCCGTCCAGGGGGGTAAGTCGAGCCCGTCCTCGGGCGGCACGGCGAGCACCAGGCCGGCGCCTCTATCCAGCCGGCCCCTCACCAGTGCTTCCTGCTCCGCGCTCAGGGGCCGCTCGGCGTTCCAGAGCAGCACGTCGGCCCCGGCGGCGTCGGTCGTCCTGACGGCCAGCCCGGGGGCGGTGTCCAGGGCCGTTCCGAGAAGCCCCGCGTCGTCGAGGGTGAAAACGAGCGGCGCCGGATGCACGAGGACCGCCAGCCGAAACACATCGTCCACCCCGAAGGCGTCGGACGGCTCGGCGGTGAGCTGGACGACCGTCCAGCCGGGCTCGGCGGGAACGAGGCCCATGTCGAACCGACCCCCGACCGATCCCCGCGACGACGCCTCCTCGCCGTCGGTGGACAGCCGGTAGTCCCGGGGTGGGCCGGTGACCTCGGCGGTCAGCCCCAGCTCCGCCCCGGCGAGGGGCAGGGCGTTGAGGGTTGATAGCTCCGTAATGCCCCCGTTCCGGGCCGAGACACCGGCGGGGTAGACCAGGAGGGGGTAGGGGAAGGCCAGCGGTTCGGTGACGCAGGCGGCGGGGAGGTCGCTGAACAGCGCCGCCAGGCCGTTCCCGCCGGAGGAGTCCAATCGGGAAGCGGCGAGAGCGAGGGCCGAGGCGAGGTCGGTGCCGCCGAGCCCCGCTTCGACGCCGCCCAGGGCCGCCAACGCCTCGCTCGGCCCCACGGATTCGGCCACGGGGCGCGGGCGGTCGTCGAAGGCGATTAGGTCCACCGGGGTCCCGGCGGGCAGCAGCTTGAGATACCGGGCGCAGGCGCTCTTGGCCCTTTCGAACCGCTCCCCGCCCGAATCCACGGCGGTCATGGAGAGCGATTTATCCAGAAGGACGACCACCCTCTCCGGGGCGCCGCCCAGGAGGCCCTCGGGACGGATGACGGGTCCCGCCGCCGCCAGGACGAGGCACGCCAGGACCAGGATGCGCAACACCAGCAGCAGGATTTCCCGGAGCCGCAGACGACGGGCCTGCTCCGCGGCCGTCTCCCGGACGAGCTGCAGGGACGGGAAGCGGCGCCGGTGCCGCCGTCTGCGCTTCCACCAGTACAACAGGAGCGGCAGGAGCGCCGCCGGAAGGGCGGCCAGCAGCCAGGGGGCGGAAAATTGCAGCACGGCTACCGTCTCATGGTTCTGCGGCCCACCGCGGACACGAGGTCGGCCCTCCGGGAGAGGAAGCGGCGGAGCGGGCCGGTGAAGGGCTCGTCGGTGGTCAGGCGGAGGTAGTCGATGCCCGCCGAGCGCAGCCGGGCGGAGATTTTTTCGAAATGCTCCCGGGCGCGCCGGCGGTAGCGCAGGGCCAGCGCCTCGCCGTCCACCGGCAGGCGGCTGGAATCCTCGGCGTCCTCCAGCAGCAGGGCCCCCTTGAAATCGGGCTCCAGCTCGTCGGGGTCCAGGACGTGCAGGCAGAGTAATTCGTGCTTGCGGGCGGCCAGCGCGACCAGGGAGGTCCCCAGTACGTCGGGGTCGCCCCAGAGGTCGGAGATGACCACGAAGAGGCCGCGGCGGGTGGTCCGGGCGGCGAGCTCCCGGGCCAGGGCGGCGAAATCGGTCTGACCGCCCGTTTTCAGCTCACCCAGGGCGGCCAGGACGATGGAAAGCTGTAGCGGTCCCCTTCGCGGCGGCAGGTAGGGCTCGATTCCTTCGCCGAAGCCGGCCAGCGCCAGGCCGTCCCCCTGGCGGACGACGATGTAGGCCAGGGCGGCCGCCAGGCTCACCGCGTAGCCCAGCTTCGTCACGCCCCGCGAGCGCCCGCCGGCGTAATCCATCGAGGCCGAGGTGTCCACCGCCAGCCAGCAGCGCAGGTCGGCCTCCTGCCGGAAATTCTTCACGTACAGCCGGTCGGTTTTGGCCCAGACGCGCCAGTCCACCAGGCGCGGCTCGTCGCCGGGTCGGTAGGGGCGATGCTCGACAAACTCCTGGGCCACCCCGCGCAGCGGCGAGCGGTGCAGGCCGGCCAGCAGGCCCTCCACCACCAGGCGCGCCCGAAGGCGGAGGTCCCCGATTTCGGCCACGGCCGCCGGCTCGAGCGGGTTGAACGCCTCGACCATCCCATCCTTTTAATTCGACATAAATCCGCAAACGCGCCCGGCGCCATCGGTCCCGGGACCGGGCTAATTCAACGAGTCACGGCCAGGCGCGTGGTGACGGCTTCACCATCGGCGACGAGGCGTACCAGGTACACGCCCGACGGCAAATCGGACGTGTCCAGGGCGAGGGAATGGCGGCCTCCCGGCAGGGACGCGTCCAGCGGCGTCGCCACCCGGCGCCCCGCCAGGTCGTAGAGGCCGACGGTCACCCGGGCCTCCCCCGGCAGGTTGAAGGAAACGGCCGCCGCAATCCCCGCCGGGTTGGGATAGGGCGCCGCGAGCCACAGCCCATCCCCGTCCGGGCCGTACTCCACCTCGACGGGGCCCGCTTCGACGTACACCCCGGCCTCATCGTAGGCGCGCAGGGTGTAGGCGTAGGTCCCGGCGGAGCCCAATCCCGTGTCCAGATAGGCGCCCCAGGCCGGGAGCGGTGAATCCGCGAGCGGTTCCCCGTCCCGCGCGATTTCAACCCCTACGGCCCCTTCCGCGCACCAGCGCACGAGTACCCCTTCATCCGCCGACTCGGCCTCGAAGGAGACGACCGCGACGTCGGACTCCGGGTCCACATAGGCGGCGAAGACGTCCCCGCCGGAGCCCATCTGGTTGGCGTGCACCCCCTTGCCGGCGCTGGCCACGTACTCCCCCCCGGGGGAGATGTCCACCCCGAAGACGGACCCCGGCGTGTAGTAGCCGAACCACAGGCCGTCGGGCTTGGAATCCCGCAGAATCTGCACCTCGGGGTTGGCCTTGGTCTGGTCGCCCCAGTACCCGACGCAAATCCATTCGCCGTCCCCGGAGAGCTCGATCCAGGCGGGGACGTCCTGGTAACCGCCGCCGCCGGGATGGGTCTCGTACACCCACAGCGGTTCGGGGCCGTCGGAGACGTTGAAGCGGGTGACCCAGTTCTGGAGGTAGGTGGTCGAGTACCAGACCAGGACGATTTCCTCGTCGTCCGCGGCCACGTCGGCCACCCCCGCGTAGTTGGAACCGGGGTGGGCGTAGTACCACAGGTGCTCGTACTCGCTGCCGTTCCACCCCAGGACGTTCATCCCACCGAAGCCGTACACGACGATGGAGCCATCGGGGCTGACTCCGAGGCAGTCCGTGGAGGCGCCCAGGTCGTAGGAATCCTCGAGGGCGGCCGTGGCCACGTCTACGCGGTAGCAGACGGCGTTGGCCCGGAAGATGCACTTGGAGCCGTCGGCGGTCAGGCGAAGCTGCCGGGGGTTGTAGGGAATCCCCTCGTCCTCGTAGACGGCGAAGGGCTCCGGGGAATTTTTCGAGAAGAACATCACCGCCAGGGAATCGCCGTCGTTGCCCCCCACGGCCAGGACACCCCCGTCGGCGGAGCAGGCGACGCGCCCCGGCTTGTCGACGCCGTAGGGGGCGTAGCCCGCATATTGTCCGTCCCAGGTCCAGTCCGGCTCGGGGGAGGAGGCGTGGAACCTGAACACCTCGAAGCTGCCGTCGCGGTCGTCGTACCAGACGCCGTAGAACACGTCGGCGTCCTCGGCCGCCGCCACCCCGAATTCGCGCTCCCGGTCGAATTCCCACAGCGGGGTCCCGTCGCCCTGCATCTCGAACATCTTCCCCCCGCCGTACCAGCCGCCGCTCCACACGTACCCGTCGTCGAAGCCGATGGCGACGCAGTTGCGCTGCGGCCCACCGTCGTCGATGTGGTACTGCCAGAGCACGTCGCAATCGGGCGGCGGCGGGATGGGGCACACCGCCGCGGAGGGCGAGACGCGGGTATCGTAACCGAGCTGCGCCACGGTCCCGTCCCCGCCGGTCACTAGGACCGTGTCGGTGTCGGTCACGCCGGCCGCCGCCAGCACCGGCAGCAGAAAAATCAACCCTGTCGCTCTTTTCATCGGCACCTCCGGTAGGCTGCGATGATTATAGGCGACCCCCGCCCCACGGTCAATCGCACGAAAAGGGGGGAAAGCCGACCGTCGCTACGGTGTAACTGGGGTTGCGTGAAGGCCGGAGGAAAATCCGCTCCGGCCTTGTCCCACGCTTTTTCAGGGGTTTATCTACCGCTGTACGAACACCTGGACCTGGTGGTTCGACGTGTCCACTATGTAGACGCCGCCCTGGGAGTCGACGACGACGTCCTGGGGCTGGTTGAACTCGCCCTCGGCGTCTCCCTCGACGCCGAACTTGAGCTCGTAAGCTCCATCGGCGTCGAACCGCTGAACACGGTCGTTGTTGGTGTCGGCGACGAAAACCTCATCGTCGCCCGAGACCGCGACGCCCTGCGGATAGCGGAAATCGCCGTTTTCCTCGCCCAGCCCGCCCCACGCGGTCAGATACGTTCCGTCGGAGGCGAACTTCTGGATGCGGCAATTCATCAGGTCCGCCACGTAGATGTTGTCCGCGGAGTCGACGGCCACGGCCGCGGGCCGGTCGAACTCTCCGTCGCCATCGCCCTTGGTTCCCCAGGAGGAGATGAAGCCGCCCTCCGTGTCGAAGATCTGGATACGATGGTTGTAAGTGTCGGCGACGATGACCCGAGCCTGGGAATCCACGGCAATCCCGAAGGGACGGTCGAACTCGCCGTCGCCCAGGCCCGATCCCCCCCAAGCCCTGAGGAACGTCCCGGCGGTGTCGAAGACCTGGATGCGGTCGTTAAAGGTGTCCACGACGTAAACGTCGTTGCCGCCGTCGAGCGCGACGTCGTTGGGGTACAGGAACTCGCCGTCCCCGGTGCCGAGGCTTCCCCAGGTCAGAAGGAAGGCTCCCTCCGAGTCGAAGACCTGTATCCGGTTGTTCTCCACATCCGCGACGTAGACGTTCGTCTGGTCATCGAGCGCGATGCCGCGCGGGCTTTGGAACTGCCCCTCCCCCTCCCCCTCGCCCCCCCAGGCGAAGGAGAACTCATAACCTTTATCGCCGGGGCCCGTTCCCGTGTCACAATAAACCGACAGAAGGGAGAGAACGGCCAGGCAGGCCAATAGAACCTTTGCGTTTTCCCTTCGGGCGCAGTTACGCCGGGGGGTTACTCGGTTCGTTTCGTTTCTACCCATGTCCCACCTTTTAAGTGCGGGTTATCGTCAACGGGCGATGACCAGTCTCTTGACGGTGGCGAAATCACCGGCCTGGAAACGGTAGAAATAAACACCGCTGGGGAGTGGGGTTCCGCCGGCGTCACGGCCGATCCAGACGACTTCGTGCTCGCCCGCTTCGATGTAGCCGTCCACCAGTGTATCCACCAAACGCCCCGCGAGGTTGTAGACGCTCAACCGGATGTATCCACTCTCGGGCAGGCTGTAGCGGATGGTGGACTGGACGGCGAAGGGGTTCGGGAAGTTCTGGGCCAGGGCGTACCGGCTCGGACGGGCCTCCCGGCCGGCCACGGCGCTGATGGGACCGTAGTCGGAAACAGAGTCTGTTAAAACCGCCTGCAGCTTATACTCGTAGGTCTCACCGTCCCTCACACCGGTATCGGTATAGGCGAGAGGCGGATCACCGATGAGCAGGAGGTCGTTGAGCTTCATCCAACCCGCCTGGGTGGTCGACGGCGAAGAGGCCGCGACCCGGTCGCCGATACCGATCACGGCCCCGCGACCATTCTGGCGACGGTAGAGGTTCCAGCCCTTCAGGTCCTCAACGGTATCGGCGGTGTCCCAGTAAAGTTCGACGCCCTCCTCGACGACGCGGGCGTAAAAATCCGTCAGTTCGATGTCCAGTGCATCCTGATCAATGTAGAGACGGACGGTGACGTCCCCGACCTGGGCGCAGTTGACCTGATCGGTGTTGGAAAAAACCAGATACCACTCGTCGTTGTCGGGAAGCATGAAGGTCAGCGAGCCGGAGCCGGAATCCTCGGTCACCCCGTAAGCCTCGAAGGGCTCGCCGGAGACGAAGGACTGGTAGTTTGCCTCGTCGCAGAAGAAGAGCTCGAGGTTGCCCGTATCCGTGCTGTTATAGGTGTAGGTGGTGCCGTAAACGCACTCGCCGAACTTGTACTCCCAGGGCAGCGCGTAATCCACCTCGAGCTTGTACTGGTTGGCGGGGTTCGACGGGGGGTCCGCCTCGCTCACCGGCAACAGCGGCATGGTCCCGCCGTTCTCCAGCTTCACGTCCAGCTCATAGTGCTCCCCCGCCTGGGCGTTGTTAATGACCTGCATCGTGCCGCTGCCCTGGGGGTAGCCGCCGCCGAGCTCGGCCGAAAAAACCTTGAGGTAGTAATCCCTGCCCTGTGCGGGCCCGTAGCCGGGGTCATCGTCGCCGAGGACGAAAAAGGCATGGCCGGTCGAATCGGTGGTATCCCAGGCCGTCCAGCCCATGCCCCCGTACAGGCCGTCCGTGGCTATCTTGCAGAAGGCGCCGTCGACCAGGTTGCCGTCCAGGTCCCGCACGACCAGGTCCAGGGTGCAGTACTCCGAGTACCGGTCGATCACCTGGTAGTTGTAGTGGTCGTTGCGCCAGTCCCAGATGCCGGACACCTCCTTGCCGCCGCCCGAATCGGGGTCGTAGCAGATGCCGTAGTTGTCTATGTGTGTCGGACCGGGGGAGGGCGGAGAGCCGGAGGGGGCCCCCCAGCTCACCTGATACGGGTGCCAGCCTTCGTCCCAGAACTCGCACCACACGTGGTCCTCGACGATGTCCATCGCCGAGATACACGGGATGAGGGCGGTCCGCGTGCCGGCGCACAGCAGGTCCTGAAGCTCGCCGCAGTTGCCGTTGTGGTCGGTGATGATGAGGTTCGGCTGGATGGGCCGCGGGTTCGAGGCCTGGTTGGCGACGTGGCGCGACACCCAGTTACCGATGACGTCCAGCGCCATGTCGTCGTCCGAGAAGGGCCGACCGCCGTCCAGGGTGTCGTGCTCCTCGCGGTCCCAGACGACTTCCGTCTCCCTGAGCAGGTCGAAGAGCTCGCGGTTCAGGTAGTCGGGATGGGTGTAGTCGAAGAGGAACTCACGCCAGAACTCGTTGTAGACCTCTTCGTCCATCTTGGGCGCCTCGTCGGAGCACTTGGGATGAACGATGTACCAGTAGTAAATCTCCCGCGGCATCTCGACCCAGGTCTTGACGCCCCCGTCTTCCACGCAGTACTCGACGGTGGAGTAGTAGTCACCCGGGGGAGCGCCGTGGTCCACGATGTTCACGTAGTTCAGCTTCTCGTCGTTGGTGTAGCACTGCCGGGCGTTTACCTCCAACAGGGCCTCGTCGAGTGGGATGAAGTTGAAGTAGGAGATGTGGGCCACCTGGAAGGCGACTTCGTCCACGTAGGGGGGGCTCGCCGAGAGGATGGCCTGAGCCGCCCTGTCCTGGATGGATGGGCCGAATCGGCCGAGATTGGTTGCAAGATCGTCGTAAAGCCAGTCCGGCGCGTAATCGAGCGCCTGGTGGGCCAGCTCGGTCAACGGGTCCTCCGGCGGCACATCGACCAGGGATTCACTCGCCCGATCGAAGTACAGAGCGAAGTACTCCGACTCCGGCACCATCTGCCGCCCGTGGTAGACGTCGATGAGCTGCCAGTCGTAGGTCGGCTCCATCTCAGGCGATAGGACGCCCTCTCCCTCCGAGGTTTCCTCCCGGAAAGCAAAAGGGGCGAGCCCCTTCACGCCGGTTATTAAAATGCCGGTGGTGGCCAGGTCGATCCCGACGCAGGCGCCCGGCCCCTCGACCCCGTCGGGTAGAACGGTGGTGCATCCGACATCCGTCGGAACATCCTCAGCCGCAGAAAGAAAGGGAGAGGCCGCAAGGACAACGATACAGACGGCCAACCGGTTGAATCCGCTTCTTCTCCGGATCATCGCTCCAACCTCCCAGGTATAAAATCTTTTACCCCAACCACCATACGATAATAAAAGTCGCCAACTTTATCAATCCCATAAATTCCCCCGCCGGTAGTTGACCGCACTTCCCCCTTGTCCCTCCCTTTAGGCGGTGGGCTCGCCCGCGTTCGGGCGAAAAAAAAGGGCGGTCCGCACCGACCGCCCCCGAAGTCCCCTTTGATTGCGAGCTAGAACACCTCGCCCCCGAGCTCCTCGGGCGGGACAGTGCCCCGGGGATGACGGATTTTCCAGTCGGTGAGGTCGGCGTCGGACTCGAAGCCCGAGCCGGTGAGGGAAAGTCCCGCCTTCTCGTAGCTCACGGCCCGCTCGGTGAACAGGCGCTGCTGGCGGTTGTCCCACCCGAGCACCTCGGTCCTCAACGTGGCCCCGGCGTCGGAAACGACCACCACGCCGGTCCGGGCCTCCATGTCGTTGGTCAGCAGGTTGACCGTGCCCTCCTCGGCGTTGAGGACGGCCACGTGCCCGCCGTTCTTGTAAAAATCCACCCGGGGGTGCCTGGCCACCGCCTGATGCGTGTCGTCCCAGACGAGGGCCAGCTCGGCCACCAGCTCCCAGGTGAGCTCGCCGCCCTCGCTCTGCCGGAGGGTGAACTTCTCTATCTCCTGGTCGGGGTCCCCCTCCACCGGGACGAAGTCCACCGGGCGCTCCTCCCCGCAGGCCAGGAGCAAAAGGGCGAAGAGCGATATCAGGATTCTTTTCATGTCCCTCGCGTCGTATCGAATACGTCGGTCAGAAGCCTCCAGCCGTCCTCGCGCCACACCGCCCGTCGGGTTTCCTCCTCGACCGCGCCGTCAGCGTAATGGAAAACGAGCTGCATCTCGACGCATTCCGCGGTCAGCTTGAACCCAACCATCTGCACCGTGAGCGCCAGCTCCCCGGCCTCCCGGGCGGCACGGACCCGCTCGTTATCCATCGCGGCGGCGGCCTCCACCCTCGCCGCGGCAACCTCCTCCGCGGTGAGTTGGTCCCAGGCCGGCGTCCAGTACAGCTCGAGGAGCAGGTCCGCGTCGGCGGTGCCCAGCGCGTAACCGAGGGATTCGACGAGCTGCTCGACGGACTGGGGGTCGGCGGTAATCGGCTGGGGCGCCGTCGCCGAGGTGACGGCGTCGACGACCAGGAGGCAGGTCAAGGGGAAGCTCATCCAACCTCCCGAGTCAAAGGCCCTCGAAGAGCGCGGCCGTCTCCGCGGCCAGCCTCGACCGCTCGTACGCCTCCACCCGCCCCCGGTCGATCGGCTCTGGCGGGTCGTCGAGGAGGAGGCGGAGCGCCCCGGCGATTTTCTCCGCGTCGTCGGGGTCGGCCGTCGGCCCCGCGCCCAGGGAACGGACCAGGTCGGCGGCGTCGCCGGGCGGACAGCAGGCCAGAATCGGCCGCCCCAGGCGGAGGTACTCGAAGAGCTTCCCCGTAAGTACGGTCTGCGCTCCGGGCTGGTTCCCCACGACCACGAGGAGCAGGCGGCAGCGGGCCAATTCTTCAAGGGTCCGCCGGTGGGGCAGGTTCCCCCGGCGGGTGATGAGCTCGGGTCGGCGCCGGGCGAAACGGCCCAGGGCGTCCTCGGCCTCCAGCCCCGACGTGCCGATTTCGAGGAAGCGCAGGCCGGCCTCCGGCCGCTCGTCCGCGACGGTCTCCAGGGCGGCGAGGAAGGCGTCGGGCCGCCGCGCCCCGTAGAACGTCCCCGCGTGACCGATTGCCGTCCCGGGATGGGGAGACAAAACGTCCAGACCGGCGAAGTCCGCCTCGTCGTAGCCGTTGGTGATGACGGTGATTTTTCCGGCGGAGTCGGGAAAGAACCGGCGGTAAATCTCCGCCATCCGCGGCGTGGCGCAGACCAGGGCGTCCGCCGCCTCCACGACGGCCCGCTCCAGCCGCCGCTGCAGGAGCCGATGGAGGGGCGTGGCCGGGTCGAAGAAGGGGCCGAGGGTCCAGGAGTCGCGCAAATCGGCGACCCATTTCAGCCCCAGCTCCCGCTTGAGCGCCAGGCCCACCAGGTGGCCGCTCACCGGGGGTGAGGTGGTCCAGACGGTGGAGTAGCGCCCCTGCCGGGCCAGCTTGAGGCCCAGGGACCGGGCGGTGCGCGACCAGCCCACCTGCTGGTCGGGCAGGTTCCCCAGGCGGGCCAGGAGTGTGCGCAGCCTCCCCCGCCACCCGGAACCGGCGGCTTTTGCAACGGTCGAACCGCCGCCGACGCGCAGTAGCCGGGCCGCGCTGGGATAGCGCCGTGCGGGCGCCCGGTGGACCGGGCAGTCCACCTCCCCCAGCGCCGCCTCGTCCCGCAGGTGATACCGGGAATCGTCCGCGGTGAGCACCTCGGGCTCCCACCCCGCGGCGGGGAGGTACTTCGCCAGTTTCAGGGCGCGCAGCATCCCCCCGCCGCCCAGCGGTGGGAAGAAGTAGCCGACCAGCAGCACCCGGCGTTCAGCGAGCACGGCCGCCGTCCCAATGGTCGAGGATTTCAGCGAGCTGCTCCGCCCGGGCCGGAGCGGCGAAGAAGCGTCGGGCCGTCTCGGGAACGGACCGGCTCAGCGGACCCGTCCCCTCCAGGGCGCCTTTGAGCGAACGGTACACGCCCCCGTCGTCGTCGTCGTCGTGGGCCGCGCCCAGATTGAAGCGTTCCAGCGTCCGGCGGGCGGCCCGGTTGGCCGAGACCAAAAGGATGGGCCGTCCGGCGCCGACGTAATCCGAGGTGCGCCCCGGCAGCCCGTGGGGGTTGTCCCGGGCGGCGGTGAGGAGGAGCACGTCCGCCTCGCGCTGCCGACGCAGGCTCTCACGGTACGGGACCTGGCCCGGCGCCTCGGTGAAGGCACCGGCGCCGTTCTCCCGGGCCACGTCCAGGAATGGCCGCCCGACGCTGGTCCCCACGTGGCGCAGGACGATTCTGCGCGAGGGGTTCTCCCCGGCCAGCCGGGCCAGGGCGCGGCACACCGCCGGCAGGCCCTCGTCGTCCCGGTGGGTGCCGACCATGGAGACCAGGAACCGGGACGGGTCGCGCTCGACGGGGCCGAGGTCGGCATCCGGCTCCGGGTCGTAGGACAGCGGCGCCCAGGCGATTTTCCGAGCCGCGGCGGGATAGCGCTTACGCAGGTCCTCCGTCTCCACGGGCGAGGCGCACAGAAGCGCACGAGCGCGCGCCACCGCCCGGGCCTCCCCACGCAGGGCGATGGGCCGGGCCAAATGACCCGTGGTCTTCGCCACCCAGCCGTCCACCCACCGGTCGGCCAGGTAGGCGACCCAGGGGATATTCAGGCTCCGGGCCAGGCGGTCGGCCAACCGCAGGTGGCTGAAGGGGGGCGCGATGACCAGGAGCGCGTCGTACCGTCCTGTGCGTCCCAGCTGTCGGCCCCGCGCATAGAAGAAGGGGACGGAAAGGACCTTGGGGTCGGGCTTCAGCAGGACGTGCTGGAGGCGGGACAGGGGACCGCCGTGGCGGAATCCGCCGGAGCCGAACCCCGCCCGGCGCGCGCCCGCCAGCCATAAAAGCCGCGCCGGGTCCAGCGAGCCCGCCCGGTGCACCTCGGCGAACCGGGCGAAGTCGCGCTCCAGCTCGCGGTCGTAGGCGTAGTAGAGAATCGGCTTCACGGTGAGCACCTCGGGCCGCCAGCCGAAATCCGCCATGTACTTGACGTAGGGCAGCGGTTCTTTCACGCCGCCCATCCCCAGCGGCGGATAGTAGTAGGCGATGATTAAAAGCCGCCTCATACCGGTCCCCGCGCCCAGGTCTCGCCGACGAAGGGCTCGCCCCCGACCAGGGCCGCGAGCCGCCGCTCGACCAGGGCCAGGTTGTCCTCCAGCCGCCCCACGCGGCGGAATGTGTCGAGGTTCACCCGCCGGTCCTCATCCAATCCACCCGGCTCGCCCAGGCGTGCTATCAGCCGTTCGGCGAGGGCGGAAGTGTCCCCCACTCCGAAGAGGTCCGCCCGCGCCCCGGCCTCGACAATCTCCCGGTCGGCGGGGATGTCGGTCACCACGGGGTAGGCGCCGCAGGCCAGCGCCTCCAGGAGCGAGATGGACATCCCGTCCACCTCGGAGCAGGAGACGTAGAGCGAGGAGCGTTGCAGGTACCCCGCTGTGGCCTTCGGGTCGAGCCTCCCGACGAACTCGCAGTTGTTGCGGACGCCCAGCTTTTCCGCAAGTTTTTCCAGGGACACGCGCCGCGGCCCGTCGTTGGCGAAGACGACGCGCACGTCGGGGACGTGACCGACGACCTCGGGTAGGGCCCGAATCAGGGTCTCCACGTGGAGGATGTCCTTGTGCTCGCGGTTGGTGAAGATAAGATGCGGCTCACGAACCCCGTCCGCGCCCGGATGGAATACGGCCGGGTCCACCCCCACGTAGGTCGCCGCCGTCCGTCGCTCATCGGCCCCCAGCCGCCGGGCGTGGTCCAGGAGATGCCGGCCGCAGACCAGCGTCAGGTCGGCCCGCCGCAGAATCAGCCCCACGCGCCACCGGTCGTAGGGGTGGCGGTCCACGGCGTAGGGGATGTCCGGGCTCCAGGCCACCACGGCGAGCGGGTGCCGGTCCACCAGCGCGGCCAGGAAGCCGTGGCTCGGGAGGTACTGGCCGAGGACGACGTCGGGGTCTATTTCCCGAATCAGGCGGCGGGCCCGGCCCACCGAGCCGAAGACCTTCCACTGGCTGACGCCGTCCGTCCCGGTGAGGTCGTGCTGATTCGCGCAGAGCTTCACGCCGCGCTCCAGGCTCACCAGGTGCAGCTCGTGGCCGCGCCCGGTGAAGAAGTCCACCCAGCGGGGGGTGTGCACGTTGGCGGCGCTGGAGAAGAGGGCTATGCGCATGGGCCTCGTCCGTTTCAGACGTGGATTTTAGCACGGATTGCGCCCGGCGTGAGTCGACTGGGGCCGCCCCGCGGGACGGCCCGATAAATCACTTCCGCCGGAGCGATGAACGAAAAGGGGCGAGTCCCGCCCGCCCCTTCAATCCGCTACGTCTGCGGCTTTTTCCGGGTCACGAGGACCACGACCAGGATGACGACAATCGCGGCACCCAGGCCGATTACGAGCCACAACCACCAGGGCAGGCCCCGGGCGATTTCACTCCGGGTCACCTCGCCGTCCGGCGAGTAGGCGCGCGTGGAGACCAAAAGGACCGCCTCGGCGACGCCCCCGTCGAGGGTGACGCCCCCCGAGACCAGGGCGTAGTGGTCGGCCAGAATCTGCACCGCCTCGGGCAGTTCCAGCCCCGGCGTCATGGCCAGGAGCTTGACCAGCTTGTCCGCGCTGGCGAAGCCCAGCAGCCTGTACCCGGGCAACTGGCCCTCGAGGAGCTTGTAGTCGGAGTTGGATGTAATCCCCTCGGCCCGGCCCAGGTCCACGTCCCGGACCTGGGACACGATCCCGGAGTCGGAGGTCAGGATGAGGTAGCCGTCGTAGAAGGCCAGCGCCGGCTTCACCGGCAGTGAAATCGGCCCGGCCACGGCCAGCTCGTCCAGCTCCACGTCGCCGTCGGTGCGGCGCTCCAGCGATACGTCGCCGCCCATCTCGCCCTCGATGGCCGCCGCCATGAGCGGCCGGAGCTTGGAGTCGTAGATGAGCTTGAAGAGCGCCGGGTCGTCCAACGTGAGCCCCAGGGTGAAGCCCGGTATCATTCCCGTGTCGGTGAGGAAGAGGAAGAAGCCCCCACCGACGCTCTGGATGAGGCTCGTCAGATTCTCCTCACCCACGGCCGCGATGAACTGCGACGCCTCCGGGAACTGGGAGAGGAGCCCGATGAGCATCCCGGATATCCCCTCTTTTTCCTCCAGTGGAACCAGGCCCTTATCCCCGCCGAGGAAGGCGAGGCTGTCCCGGGGCACGGGCAGCTTGGTCTCCGGCTCGTCCGACTTGGTGAATTCGCCGCAGGCCAGCGCGGAGAACGTCACTCCCTCGGGCTGGATCCTGAGCCCCAGCCCGGCGCTCTGGACCTTGGTCAGCATGTCCTTGACCGCCGCGGGGACCTGCGGGGCCTGGGTCAGGGCCAGGGCCAGGAAACCGCGGATGGAGCTCATGTCGACGATGACGGAGACGGTATCGTTCTGGAAGCGCTCCGCCAGCGGGCTGACGCTCTCGGAGGCGAAGAACCGCTTCTCGGGGTCGCCCAGGGCGTCCAGGCAGCTCTTCACGAGGGACAGGGACTCGCCCGCGATGAAGAGGCCGCCGGTTTCGGTGCTGTAAACGCCGCTGACGACCCTGATTTCGGCCTTCGCGTAATTCTCGACGGGCTCCGGCTTTTCCACACCCAGGGTTTTATAGAAGAAATCGGAGAAGGTTTCAGGGTCCTGGAGGGAGATGATGACGACCGGCTGCGGCTCCGGAATACCGCCCAGGGCGATGCAGAGCGGCTTGTCCACGTCGATGCCCAGGTCCCAGAGGCCCTGGAGGGAATCCGCGGGTGGCTCTTCGGTGTCGAACATCTCTTTGACGAGCTCCCCGATTCTCCCCACGACCTCGTCCGCCAGATTCGGGGCCACGGCGCGCAGCTCGTTCACCAGGTTTTCGGCGCCGTCCCACAGGCCGGCGACGGATGGAACGTAGACCACCTGAAAGACTCCCGTCGGGACGGCCTCGGTGGGGTCGCCGCCCTCGGTGGCGCAACCGGCGAGCCCGAGGAACAGGCAGGCTGTCAGCAGGGGGATGAATAAACGACGCATTTTCAATCCTTCGGTTGGGGTTCGTTAAAAGGAGAGGAGGTCGTCCCGGCCGCCCTTCCGCTCGAGGACGGTGTAGAGGGATTCGGCCTCGCCCTTGGGCACGGTTTCGGAAATACTCTCTATGCGCACCACCAGCGTGGTCGGGCCGAGCCGGATTTCCAGCTCGTCCCCCACGGCGACCTGCTTGCCCGCGTCGGCGGCCCGGCCGTTCACCTTTATCCGGCCGGCGTCGGCGACCTGCTTGGCCACGGGGCGGCGCTTGATAATCCGCGAAACCTTCAGAAACTTGTCCAGGCGCATCTCGTTCCTACGGGTTGGAGTAGCGGACGCCGAGGAAAACACGGAGCAGGTTCAGCTCGTGCATGCGGGCCACCCAGTCCGGCGCCCCGGCGTCGGCGTGGTAATCGGAGAGCGGCGCGGCCTCGAGCCAGGCGGGCGGCGGCTCGTCTTCCACTTCCAAGGGTACGTCCCGCGGCAGCCCCGCCGTCCGGTCCAGCACCCAGCGGAGATAGGCCAGGGCGTAATCGAGGGCCCTCCCGGCGTGCTCCCCGGCGAGGGGGACGCCGTGCCCCGGAATGATAATCTCCGGCGAGAGCGACCGGGCGCGCTCCAGGGCGCCGACGAGCCGCCAGGGGTCCCCCCAGTAGAAGTAGGGGATGGCCGGGTCTTCGGGCCGGTCACCGGCCAGGAGGTTGTCCCCGGCGACGAGGGTTCTCCGCGCCGGGTCCCAGACCATCACCAGGTCCGGGCTGTGCCCCGGGGCGTGGAGGAGCTCGACGGTCCCGGCCCCCAGGCGCAGGTCCAGCCGGCGGTCCACCAGGATGCGCGGCCGTACGAGGCGCTCGAAGGCGATGCGCGCCGGGCCGCGGGAGACCATGTTCCGCTCCAGGGAGATGGTCTCGAAGTGGCGCCGGTGGGCGACTAACGGCATCCCGTCGTCCAGGAGGCCGGCGTTGCCCCCGCAGTGGTCCGAGTGCCAGTGGGTGTTGACCAGGGCGACCGGCCGCAGGCCCGCGTCCAGCAGGCGGCGGCGGATTTGACCGGCCTGGGCCACGGTGGCCGTCGAGTCCACCACCACGGCCTCGCCCCCGTCGATGAGCGCCGCGACGTTGACCTTGAGCGGGCTGCCGGTGAAGACCAGCAGGCCCGTGTGCGGTTCTTGGACGCTAAGCTCTGCCACGTCCGTCCGAGGGTGCGGAATGAAATCAGGTTCAGTTTATCCCGCCGGCGGACCGCGGTCAAGTGACGCGCACCACCGACCGACGGCCGCCCAGCACGAGCTCGATTTCACCGATGGGGGGATAGCCCAACTCCGCCCGCCAGGCCGTTTTCAACCCCATCACCCCGCCGATGGGCCTGAAATCCGGCCGGGTAAGGGTGCCGTCGGGCCAGCGCACCTCGAGGCCGCCCGAAGTAGCCAGTTGCACGAAGAGCCGCGTCCCCGCCGAAATCCCCACGTCCCCCCGCTCGGGGGTCCAGACGAGGTAGTCCAGAATCACCGGGCGGTCGAGCTCCGCGGGAACGGGCAGACCCGCAGTCCGGTACGCGGCGGCCAGGTGGGCGCGGAACAGGCGGTCGAACTCGCGCTCCGCCTTGGGCGCCGCCGCCTGGTCCGTCCCGTACCACCAGAACCAGTCCGACCCCTCGGCGGCGTATACGTTGAAAAACACGTCGGGTCGGGATTCGGCGGTCACTCCCGCGTCATCCAGTGCGCGGCGCAGCGCGGCGACCAGCTCCCAGGCCCGGTTCTCCTCCGGTTCGCCGATCCAGGTGCCCAGGTCGTTCCCCGGCGCCGAGCCGAACTCGTCGATCCAGCTCGCGTGGGGCAGGTTCTCGATGACGGGCAATTTTACGCCCCGCTCCCGGAGCTCGGACAGATACTCGCCGGGGGTCGTCAGGGCGATGTCCTGTGCCCGGAGGAGATCGTCGTAGAGGGCGAGGAGGAAGTCCCGCCCGTCGCGGGCGTAGGCGCCCCAGGCGTTGTCGCCGTCCAGAATCACCGTGGCGCAGCCGCCCGACCGCCCGGCGTAGCGATGCCGCAGGCCCCAGAGGAAATCCCCGGCCGCCTCCCGGGGGGCGAGGCGGCTGTAGTGAAAACCGACGGCGTCCGACAGCGGGTGGTCGCGGAAGAAGACGGGCACCCCGGCGTTCCAGGGCACGGCCAGCTCGGCCGCCGTAGGCTCGCGGCCCAGGGCCAGCGCCAGGACCCCCTCGTCGGTGGCCAGCCAGCGCGCCCCGGCGTCCTTGAAAATCCCGACGACGTTCCGGCCGACCGCCCCCTCCGCGGGCCACCAACCCGAGGGGGCGAAGCCGTACGCCTCGCGGAGCACGTCTAAACCCAATTCCAATTGCCCCCTCGCGTCGGCGGGGTACGAGAAGCGCGGCGGGTGGACGCTGCCGGCGCGGTCGAGGAAGGCGTCATCCGAATCCACCAGAATCGGCAGGATGGGGTGGGCGAAGGGGGTCGCGGTGAGTTCCACCTGGCCGCGTCCCGCCAGGGCGCGGTGCAGGGGGATGACGGCCGCCAGGGTGCGCCGCCAGGCCCGCCCGAGCTCGGCCACGTCGCCGGAGTCGAAGTCCGCACCTTTGTCAACGAGACCGGTAACGGAGAGCGCCTCTCCCGAAGGAGTCACCCATTCCCCCTCGCGCAGCTCCACGGGGAACCAGGCCAGGTTGGCCCAGACGGCGAGGTCCACCAGGTCCCGCCGGGGTATGCCCACCGCCTCCGCCGCGAGTCGGGACGGGACGCCCTTCGCCTCCCACAGGTCCAGGTCGGCGAGGGATTGGCTCAGCGGCGAGTACCGCCCGAAGAGCTCGGCGTAACGGGGGTGGATGTCAATCTGACCTGAAAAGTCGGCGTCGAAGGCGTCCCGCAGGAGCCGGAGCGTCTCGGCGGGGTTCAGGCCGTCCACGGATTTTTCGCAAAACTCCCACAGCCGGTCCGTGGCCCCCGCGAGGTAGTCGTTCAACTGCCGAATAAGGATGGGCGTAAGGTTGACCACGCACCGCATCCCGGGACGTTCCCAGAGCCTCGCCGCCATGCCGAAATAATCCCGCAGCCCGTGGAGCCTGACCCAGGGCAGGCGGTAGCTCCCGCGGGGCCCGGAGGCGGCCGGGTCGCGGTAGAGCGGCTGGTGCTGGTGCCAGATTAAGCAAAGATTCAGTTTATCGGGAGGCATGGGCGGCTCATTCCGGGGAAGGTGAAAAAAGCGCGAACCGAGGTCCGCGCGACTTCAACCCGTCAATTCGTTGGGGCGCTCCTTCGTTTCGCCGGGAGAACCCCGCTATCCGAGGAGACAAGGGGTCCAAATACCTTGCCTCTTTCAGGCGGCCGACCGGCTCAGCTCAGGCGTTTGTCCTTTATCCGGGCCGCCTTGCCGATTTTCCGGCGCAGGAAGTAGAGCTTCGACCGGCGGACCTTGCCCTGGCGCACGACGACGACGCCGTCCACGTTGGGGGAGTGGAGGGCGAAGATGCGCTCGACGCCGATGTTCCCGGTCCCGGAAACGCGGCGGACGGTGAAGGTCTCGCGCACACCACCGTGGTTCTTGGCGATGACGATGCCGGTGAATTTCTGGATGCGCGTCTTGGCTCCCTCGACGATGCGGACCGACACCTCGACGGTATCGCCCACCTCGAACTCGGGGACGGTCTCGCGCATGTCGTTTTTTTCCAGGCGGTGCAGCCGGAGCATACTTACCTGCCGAAGGGTGTGAGCCGGGAAAGGTTCGCCGGGCGGTGGAGTGTAATAAAGAACGGAAAAAAAGGCAAGGGAAAAAGTGCGCCGCGGGCCGGTTTTCCGGCTTCTCCGGCGCGGATTAGGGGTATCCGGCGGGAACGGCGGGGACGGCATGTTGCCAAGTGGTACAAAGTGTACTATATTAATGTAGGGAGTATTGTCTACCTGAGTTGATTAAAAAGCACACTTCGCGCCGCACCCGACGGAGACGAGGGAGCCGTCGATCAGCCGGGAGTACAAACTTCATTTACGGCTGCGCCGTCGCAGTTACGCCAGTAGCGTTACTTCGTATCCGGGAGGGGTCATGCGACGTTTAACGGTTGTCATCCTGTTGCTGGTCCTCGCCCTGGCCGCTTTCGGCAACCGGCGGCGCCAGAACGACTGGACCGGCGGACCGGGTCACACGGAGCCGGATTCGGCCTGGGGCACGACCTTCTACATCAGCTCGAACATCAACTTCTACTACTTCGAGCAGCTATGGCTCGCCTTCTCACCGAACCTGTCTCCGACGCAGCAGCACATCGGGGACGTCAACGGGGCCTACTACGTCAAGGCGGGCTACATAGACATGGACAGCTACATGGACGTGGTTGTCTCGTCCTCGGACGCATCCATCTTCGTGTGGTTCAAAAACCTGGGGAACGGGGAGTTCGACCCGACGCCGCGCTCCATCATCCCCAACCAGTGGGCCGCCTTCAACATCGTGGACCTCAACGAGGACGGCTACGGGGACATCATCATCGGCATAGACAACCCCGGCCCGGCGCACCTCTCCTGGCTGGAAAACGACGGCGACGGTAACTTCACCGAGCACGTCGTGGATCCGAGCTTCACCGAGGTGGACCTGCCCGTGGCGGTGGACTTCGACCGGGACTCGGACCTCGACCTCTTCGCCGGCGCGTACCAGTCGTCACCCCTGCGCTGGTACGAAAACCTGGGCGACGAGACATTCGATATCCACACCCTCGTCCCCTCGGGCCACTACGGCGGCGAGAACATCGGCCTCACCACGGGCGACTTCAACGGCGACGGCTGGACGGATGTGGCCTTCAGCTGCCGCTGGAACGGCGAGGTCGTCTGGTGGGAGTACCTGGAGGACTGGACCGACCCCACTCTGGCCTTCACCGAGCACGTCATCTACACCGGGATGACCGAAGCCTACACCTGCGTCGCCTTCGACATGGACTGGGACCAGGACCCCGACCTGGTGACGAGCTCGCGCAACGGCCGCATCGACTGGTTCGAGAACGACGGGGCGGGCAATTTCACCGACCATCCCATCACCTCGAGCTACGCCGAATGCCGTGAGGTTTACCCCATAGACGCCGATTACGACGGCGACATCGATATACTCGGCGCCACGGAGACCGGCGACAGCCTGGACTGGTGGGAGAACGACGGCGGGATGAGCTTCACCCAGCGGTCGTGGACCACGAGCTACGACGGCGCCCACGGCGTCCGCACGGGAGACATCACCGACACCAAGGCCCCCATCGCCATCTCCACCGCCCGCATCGAGGACACAGTCGACTGGTGGGCGATAACCGAGGGCTTCCGCGACCACGGCACGCTCGACTCGGGTATCCTGGAGTGCGAGTTCGAGAACCCCGACTGGCTCTACTGCGTCTGGGAGGGATTCGAGGAGACCGGCACGGACATCGCCTTCTACGTCCGCGGGGGAAACGACGTGGACGAGCTCCTGGCCTCCTCCTGGAGCGGACCCTTCCACTCCCAGTTCGACGTCGGGGACCAAATCGGAGACGGCACGCGCTACTTACAGTACAGGGTGGAAATGACCAGCAGTGACTCCGACGTGTCGCCCAGCCTGTACCAGGTGGACGTGTACTACCTGGACGGCGACCTGGACGCGGATTCCGTGGCCGTGGAGGCCGAGACCCACGACGAGGGGGTGCTGGTGAGCTGGACCGCCGAGGGTGAATTCAGCGCCTTCGACCTCCTCCGCGCTTCGGCTGCGAATGCCGACCACCGCGAGCTGTACGTCAAGCTGAACGACCTGCCGCTGCCCG
Organism: uncultured bacterium; assembly: GCA_964577465.1. GTDB lineage: Bacteria > RBG-13-66-14 > RBG-13-66-14 > RBG-13-66-14 > RBG-13-66-14 > RBG-13-66-14. The sequence continues at coordinate 58,873 of CAZNZF010000003.1, forward strand.
CGGCGTCCCTCGGCCGCTACCTGGACTACGATGTCGAGGCCGGACGGGGCTACGCCTACATGATTCGGGCGGTGGACGGGGAAGGCTCCGTCTCCGAGTTCGGGCCTGCCCTCGCCGTGGCGGGCCCAGACGGGGAGATGAGACGCCTGGTGCTGGAGCAGAGCCACCCGAACCCGACCACGGGCCTCACGGTCATTAACTTCAACCTGCCCACGGAGGGCCCGGCGGAGCTGGCGGTCTACGACCTGGCCGGACGCCGGGTGACGACCCTGGTCTCGGGCGTACTCGCCGCCGGCCGTCACGAGGTAGGGTTCGACGCCTCCTCCCTGACCGCGGGGGTCTACCTCTACCGCCTGACGGCGTCGGAGGGGACCCTAACGCGACGGCTGGTCGTCGGCCGGTAGGACCGGCTCGGCACCGGCTCGCTATCAGGGGTAATCTGAAGAAAACGGGCGTCCGGACGCCCGTTTTTGAATAGACGAACCTACCGTCAGGCCCCGGCGTCCCTCCTCTAGGTGGACGGATTCAGCGCTTTTTCGATGGCCTCCCGGATGCCCTCACGCGGCGCCTCGTAGCCCCAGAAAATTTCCTTCCCGTCCACGTAGATGCCGCGGGGCAGCCCGCTACGGGCGAGTACGACCGGCTCGTGGGCCGGGAACTCGCGCAGGGACACGCGGTCGCCGAACTCCGCCGCCACCTCGCGCACGCGCTGGGCCTCGATTTCCGAGGTCTGGCACAGGCGGTTCCAGAAGAGGTCCACCACGACCCTGCCGGGGACGGGCTCGAAGCGGTAGGTGCTATCCAAAAAGCGGGGCGGCTCGGCGGAACCAATGAACGGCTTCCATAGGAGAGCTTGGTCACCCCGGCGTTCGACCACAGTGTAGCCGAGCTTCTCGTAGAACCCGCCGGGCAGGAACCAGAAATCCCAGTAGTACGCCTCGGTGCAGACGCCCTTCGATTTCCGTTTTCTCGCCTCCCTCTCCGCCTCGGCCACCAGCCCCTTACCGGCGCCGACGCCGCGACCCTTCTCCAGAACCCACAGGCAGGGAACCGCCGTCAGTCCGCGGCCCGCCGGGCCCCAGGGGCAGACCTCGACGGGCATGGAGTAGATGAAGCCCACCGGCTCCGAGCCCAGGAGCGCGACGTGCACCCGGAGGCCCTTTCCGCGCATCCCTTTCAGCCACTCCACCCGCCGCCGCCCGCAGGCGTCGATTTCGGCGCTCTCCCCCACGTGGGAGCAGGTGCCCACGAAGTACTCGGTGGAGGGGTCCATCTCCCCGATTTCCAGTTGAGCCATGATACTCCCTCCGTTCCGCGTCCCAACCACGACTTTCCCGTCAGCGCCGGACCCTGAACCGCAGGAGCGCCCCGACGGCGCCCAGGCCGTCGAGGATTCCGCCCCTCCCCGGAACGTACTCCACGTGGGCGTCGGTGGATTCGGCGAGGTCGGTCAGGCGCTCCCGCACGTCGGCGGCGAGGGTATCCCCAACCAGGAGCACGTCCGCCGCGCCCATAGTGAGGGCGATCCGCGTGTCCTCGGGTCCCGCGACGGCCAGGCCGCCACGCCGCAGCTCGGCCGTAAGGTGCTCCAGGTAGCTCTTCTCCTGCTTCCTCTCCACCGCCTCTACCAGGGGCTCCATTTTGTCCAAAAGCTCGGAGTCCCCCTCCTTCAGGTTCCAGGGAATCTCGCCGATGACCTTCTCCGCGAGCGACCGGGGCAGCGCCTCTTTCAGGGCGGTGAGCATCCGCGCGTGGCCGGCCAGGACGACGCGGCCGACGCCCTCCTCCCGGAAAATTTCCTCGGCCCGGTCGGCCAGCTCCTTGGCCAGGTGCTTCACCTGGTTCTCGCGGCGGCGCTGGTAGCGCATCTGCGACCAGCCGCCCACCTTGGACCGGTGGTGTATTTTCTCGCGCAGGGAGTCCTCCGCTTCGGCCGTCTCGCCGGCGGTGACGAGAATCCTCGCCCCCGAGGCATCCAGGAGAATCACACCCACCGGCTCGTACTCGTCGAGCTGGACCGCCAGCGGGAAGAGGACGGCCCCTGAGTCCACGGCCAGAAGCGGCTTCGGAGGTGCGGGCAACTCCACGCCCCGGACGTAGGACGGCGCGCCGTCGGCGCCCAGGTCGGCGAAGAAGGCCAGACCGGGACCGGTGAAGCCGTGCGTCTTTTTTTCCTTCAGAAAATCGGCCAGGAAGGAGACCGACGCCTCCAGGTACTCCCGCTCCTCGCCGGATACCAGGCGCTCCACGCGGGAGGATTCCCGCTTAATGAACGCCTCCGCCCCGTCCCAGCCCCGCGAGAGGTCCAGGTAAACGGACAGGACGGTCCGCTCGCTCTCGGCGAGCCGGGCGAGCTCCCGCATCAGGCCTTCGGTGATGTCCATGAGTGTCTCCCGTCGATGTGCGGTCGGTTGGATGAATGATACCTCATTTAGCCGGGGACGTTACCTCTTTCAGTTTGCGACGGGGCGCAGAAGCCCCGCCCGGCATTCGGATAACAAGAGGCCCCCGAAGGGGCCGTACCAGTAAGAAACACTGACTCAAGGCTCGCCCGAATCCAGGTAGTTGTCGAGGAGAACCCTCGCCTGGCGGTGGTTGGGGTTTATCTCCAGGGCGCGGCGCAGCTTGGCGATGGCCTTGGGCGTCTGGTACAGGCAGCTGTAGGCGTAGCCCATGTGGTACATGAGCGCCGGGTCGTTGGGGTTGCGCTCCTCGACCTGCTCGAAATTTTCGATGGCCTTGGCGTACTCCCCCAGGGCGTTGCAGACGATTCCCAGATGGTAGTTCGCGATGCGCGACTCGGGGTGGAGCTTGATGAGCTTCTCGTTGTACTCCTTGGCCCGGGGCAGGTCGCCCATGTGGTAGCAGGCGATTCCCAGCCAGTAGTAGGCCATGGCAAAGTCGGGGTCGCACTCGAGGCAGCGCTTCAGGGCCTCCACGGCCTTGCCGACGTACCCGCCCCGGTAGTACGCGATGCCGAGGGCGTACCAGGTGAAGCTCTGGTTGTCGAGGAGCTCCAGGGAGTGCTTGAACGTCGCGATGGCCTTGTCCGGCTCCCCACGCAGGTAGTACAGGTCGCCGAGGTTCTTATAGACGGCGGGGTCGTCCTTGACGAGCTTCGCCGCCTTTTCGTAAGCCTTGATGGCATCGATGATTTTGCCCCGGGAACGCAGACGGGCTCCCTCGCGGCGGTAGCACTCGCTGTCGTCGACCCCCAGGATCACGCCGCAGTAGGGGCAAAACCTGAAGTCGTCCACCGCTTCCCGGCCGCAGCACGTGCAGTTCATCGGTCCCCCTAGGGGAGGTTGGCCGCGATGGCCTTGGCGAATTCGCTGGCCTTGACCGGCCGGACGCCGTCCAGTTGCCGGGCGAGGTCGTAGGTCACGACGCGGTCCAGGATGGTTTTCTCGAGGGCGGTCTTGATGGCGTCGGCGGCCTCGTTCCAGCCCAGGTACTCCAGGAGCATCACCCCGGACAGCATGAGCGAACCGGGGTTGACCTTGTCCTGTCCGCGGTACTTGGGGGCGGTGCCGTGGGTGGCCTCGAAGAGGGCGACGTAGTCCCCGATGTTGGCTCCGGGGGCCAAGCCCAGGCCGCCGACCTGGGCCGCGCACGCGTCGGAGAGGTAATCACCGTTGAGGTTGGGCGTGGCCAGGACGTCGTACTCGTCGGGGCGCAGGAGCACCTGCTGGAACATCTGGTCGGCGATGCGGTCCTTGACCACCACGCGCCCGCCGGGGTCGCCCGCCGGCTTGCCGCCGCGCAGACCGGCGAAGGCGCCGTCCTTGACCGTCGGGGTTACGCCGTCCTCGGCCATCACCTGGTCCCAGAGCTCCGTCTCGGTGATGACCTTGTCGCGGAACTCGTCCCGCGCCACCTCGTAGCCCCAGAGCTTGAACGCGCCCTCGGTATACTTCATGATGTTGCCCTTGTGCACGAAGGTGACGGAGGAACGCCCCTGGTCCACGGCGTGCCGGAGCGCCTTACGCGCGAGGCGCTTGGAGCCGGTGATGGAGATGGGCTTGATGCCGATGCCGGAGTCGGGGCGGATTTTCTTCCCCAGCTCGTTCCCGATGAAGCCGATGAGCTTTTTGGCCTCCGGGGTTCCCTCCTCCCACTCTATTCCGGCGTAGACATCCTCGGTGTTCTCCCGGTAGATGACCACGTCGAGCTTTTCGGGCTCGCGCATGGGCGAGGGGACACCGCGGTAGTATTTGACCGGCCGGACGCAGGCGTAGAGGTCGAGAATCTGCCGCAGGCTGACGTTCAGGCTGCGGAACCCGCCGCCCACCGGGGTGGTCAGCGGCCCCTTGATGGCGACCACGTACTCCCGGATGTCGTCGATGGTCTGGTCGGGGAGGTAGGAGCCGGTCTTCTCGAAGGCCTTATCACCGGCGTAGATTTCCCTCCAGTGGATTTTCCGGCGGCCGCCGTAGAGCTTCTCCACGGCCGCGTTCCACACGTGCATCGAAGCCCGCGTGATGTCGGGGCCGATGCCGTCCCCCTCGATGAAGGGGATTACGGGCTCGTCGGGAATATCCAGCCGCCCGTCCCTCACGGTGATTTTATCGGGGCTCATACTCTCCTTTATCTGAGGAATGCGTCGAAGATTCTTTCTCCTACGACCTCCGCCTCCCCCTGTACCCCTGTAAACCTACTTTAACGGAAGGAGAGGCACAACCCCCTTACAGCTTGAAGGTTCCGTGCTTGACGATGTGCTCGGTGAGGCCGCCGTCGGCTAAAAGCGCCTGCATGGAGTCCGGGATGGGGGTGAAGCGGAGCTCGGTGCGTTTGGTGATGTCGCGGATGACGCCCGAGCCCAGGTCCACCTCGAGCTCGTCCCCGTCTCCAATCGCGTCGGTGTCGCACACCAGGGCGGGCAGCCCCACGTTGAACGAGTTGCGGTAGAAGATGCGGGCGAAGGATTTCGCCAGCACCGCCGACACGCCGCACAACTTTATCACGCGGGGGGCGTGCTCGCGGGAGGAGCCCAGGCCGAAGTTGCGGCCGCCCACCACGAAGTCGCCCGGCTTCACCCGGGAGGCGAAGGTGGGGTCGGCGTCCTCCAGGGTGTGCTCGGCCAGCTTGGGCAGGTCGTTGCGGAGGTGGAAGTAGCGCCCCGGGGCGATGTGGTCGGTGGAGATGTCGTCGCCGAACTTGAACGCCCGGCCTTTCAGTACGTCCACGTGCATTCCTCCTTGCAGGGGCAAGGGGTTTAACCGAGCGAACCGAGCGCAGCGAGTTATGCCCCCGGCAAACCGAGCTATGCCTCTGGCAAAATCCCTTGTCTCCTTGCCCGACGGGCTCAGATACGACGCGGGTCGGTGATTTCCCCGGTCAGCGCCGAGGCGGCCACCGTCGCCGGGGAGGCGAGGTAGATGAATCCCTCGGGGTTGCCCATACGGCCGTGGAAGTTGCGGTTCTGGGTGGCGATGCAGACCTCGCCGTCGCCCAGCACACCCTGGTGGATACCCACGCAGGGCCCGCAGCCCGGCGGCAGCACCGTCGCGCCCGCGTCCACGAAAATCCCCACGAGTCCCGCGTCGAGGGCGGCGCGGTACACCTTCCGCGAGGCGGGGCAGACGAGGAAGCGGACCCCGGCCGCCGCCGTCTTCCCCTTGACGATTCCGGCGGCGACCTCCAGGTCGTCCAGGCGGCCGTTGGTGCAGGTGCCGATGAAGGCCTGGTCGATTTTTATCCCCTTCGCCTCGCCCACGGGGTGCGTGTTGTCCACCGTGTGGGGGAAGCTCACCGTGGGCTCGAGCTTTCCCAGGTCGAAGGCGAAGGTTTTTTCGTACACCGCGTCGGGGTCGGGGGCGATGGGGGAGAAATCCCCCGGCCGGCCCATCTCGGCGAGGAACGCCTTCGTCTTGTCATCGGCGGCGAAGATGCCGGACTTGGCCCCGGCCTCCACCGCCATGTTGGAGAGGGTGAAGCGCTCGGACATGGTCAGCCCCGACGCCCCGGGCCCGGTGAAGTCGAGGGACTTGTAGGTCGCCCCGTCGGCGCCGATGTGCCCGATGATTGAAAGCATCAGGTCCTTGGCGTACACCCCGGGCGGGAAGGAACCGGCGAGCTCGATCTTGAAGCTCTCCGGCACCCGCAGCCAGACCTTCCCCAGCGCGATGGCGAAGGCCACGTCGGTGGAGCCCATGCCGGTGGCGAAGGCCCCCAGGGCGCCCGAGGTGACGGTGTGGGAATCCGCCCCGACGAGAAGGTCGCCGGGGCGGATGTAGTCCTCGACCATGCGCTGGTGACAGACGCCCTGGCCGATCTCGGAGACGATCACGCCGGTCTTGGCGGCGAAATCCCGCAGGATGGCGTGGGCGTTGGAGAGCTCCTTGCGCGGGCTCGGCGAGGCGTGGTCCAGGAAGATGACCGTCCGTTTCGGGTGGGCGGCCTGGACTTTCCCGGCCTTCTCCAGCTCCCGCACCGACAGGGGGCCGGTGCCGTCCTGAACCAGGGCGGCGTCCACGTCGGCGATGACGAGCTCCCCCGGCGCGGCCGGACCGCCCGCGTGGGCGGAGATGATTTTCTCGGCGAGTGTCTGTCCCATGGGGCTCCTACTACTGGGTGTCCTGGACGAAGAAACCGGTGCGGCGCAGCCTGTCCACCTCTTCCTTCATCTTGGGGAACTCCTTGGCCACGACCTCTATCATCTCCTGCTGGGAGATGGCCGTGGTGCGGCCCTCGTTGTACTGCTGCTCGACCCAGGCGGCGACGCGCTTGATGCGCTCGTCGTTCTTGTCGATTTTGTCCGCGTCCTTGGCGCCGGAGAAGAACGAATGGGCCCAGTAGGCGATGCCGGCGAGTCCGGACTTGTCGGTGATTGCGATTCCGGGCGGGCGGTTCAGGATTTTAGTGGTGTCGAAGATGTTGTAGATTTCCTCGTCCTTGGTGAGCCCGTCGGCGTGGATGCCGGCCCGTGTCGTGTTGAAACTCGCCCCCACGAAGGGCATGTTCGAGGGGATTTTCTGGTGGGGGAAGTTCATCTGGTAGTAGTCGGTAATATCGTGGATGGCCACGGTGTCCATCCCGTCCAGGGTCCCCCTCAGGCCGGCGTACTCGAAGACCAGGCCCTCGATGGGGGTGTTGCCGGTGCGCTCGCCGTAGCCCAGGAGGGTCCCGTTGGCGTACATGCAGCCGTAGAGCCAGGCCGTGCTGGCGTTGATGAGCACCTTATAGAAGTCGTTGTGGCCGTGCCACTCGATCTGGGATTTGGGGACCCCCGCCTCGTGGTGCAGGCCGTAGACCAGCTTGGGCACGCTGCGCGGCAGCGCGGCGCCGGGGTAGGGGACGCCGTAGCCCATCGTGTCGCACAGGCGGATGGTGATGGGTATCTTGGCCTGGCTCGAGCGCTCCATCAGGACCTGGGCGAAGGGGATGACGCAGCCGTAGTAGTCGGCGCGGGTGACGTCCTCGAAGTGGCAGCGTATTTCGATGCCATCGGCCAGCGCCGCGTCCACCACCTTGAGGAATCCGTCCACGGCCTGCTGGCGCGTCTTCTTGAACTTGCGGTAGATGTGGTAGTCGGAGATGGAGGTGAGGACGCCGGTCTCCTTGAGGCCCATACCCTTGAGCAACTTGAAGTCGTTGATGTTGGCCCGAATCCAGGCCGTCACCTTGGGGTAGTCATACCCCAGCTCCAGGCACTTGCGCACCGCCTCCCGGTCCTTCTCCGTGTAGAGGAAGAACTCGGATTTGCGCAGGATGCCCTTCGGGCCCGCGAGCTTGTGCTCGAGCTTGAACAGGTCCACGGTCTGCTTGACCGAATAGGGCGGCCGGGCCTGCTGGCCGTCGCGGAATGTGGTACTGGTGATGAAAATTTCGTCGGGGGGGTCCATCGGCACGTCTTTGCCGTCGAAGGGAATCATGGGTGGGGCGGTGTAGGGGAACGCCTCGCGGAAGAGCTCCGGCTCGGCCCTGTCGTCGACGCCCACCTTCTTGCCCGTAGGCTCCCGCCAGACGCTCTTATTTTCCGGGATGAACCAGCTCATCTGAACCTCCTGACATGCAAGCTTCAGTGCTTCATTGAAAGTGTTTACGGGATTTTCGTGAAAAGAGCGCCTGACTGAATTAACACCGTTGCGGGGTAAGAAGAGTTCATTCATTCAAACGCATTTTCTAGAGTAAGGTACGAAAAGGGTATTGTCAAGGGAAGGGCTCGGCCATCCCGGAGGTGTAAAATCCAATTTATGTCCAGTATTTACAAATAAAAAGGCCACTCGATGGTAAATCGGAGTGGCAAAAAAATATATAAATCCCTAGTCAATTACGGTGATAAGCCGAGCCTCTCCGCCGCCAGGTTTCGGCCCGCGACCATGCTGGAGAGCTTGGCGAAGGTCACCTCCCAGTTGCGGGTGCGCAGGCCGCAGTCCGGCGCCACGAAGACCCGCCCCGGGTCCCCGATGACCTCGCAGGCGTAGAGAATGCGGTCGCGTACCAGCTCCGGCGGCTCGATGAAATCGGTGTGCACGTCCAGCACGCCCAGCCCCACGATGAAGCCGGTGTCCTTGAGGGAGTCCAGGATGCCGTAGCCGATTCTTTTATCCTTCGAGACGCCGGGCTCCCGGGAGTCGCGGTTGGCGTACTCCAGGTGCACTTCATCGAGCACCCCCTCGAGCTCGGTGAGCCGGGGGAAGAGGAGGTCGTAGTTCGAGAAGCAGATGTGGACGGTGAAGAAGGCCTTCCCCGCCAGGTCGCCGACGCTCGCGCGCGTGGCCTCGATGAACTCGGGAATTTCGTCGCGCTTGGTGGTGGCGGCGGGCTCGTCGATTTGCAGGAACCGGGCGCCCGCCTCATGGAGGGCGCGCAGGTTGGGATAGACTATGTCCCCGGCCACGTCGGTGAGGAACCGTCTGCGCGCCTCTTTTCGGGTTTCTCCGACGTCCCGGGCGCCGGGGGTGACGCCGCTCTGGTAGTGCTCGTCGAAGGACCAGTCCACCAGCGTGTAGGCGCCGGTGACCGGAATCTTGACCTCCCGCCGGGCGAAGGCGGCGATGGTCCGGTACTCATCGGTGTGGTAGGGCGCTTCGAGGATGGGCTTCTCGACGCAGGAGGCCTTGCGGTAGTATTTGTCGTCGAAGCTGCGCACGTGGCCCCGGAAGGTGAAGCCGCCCATCCGGCGGACCGGGTACTCGTACATCTCCACCCGGTGCTGCTCACCGTCCCACACCAGGTCGAGCCCCGCCCGCTCCTGGAGGCGAATGCCGTAGAGGGAGGAGAACCGGACGATACGGTCCTTCTCCTCGGCGGTGAAGCCGTCCCGCTTGGAGAGCAATTCCAGGAGCCCGCCCGCCTCCTCGATACCCAGCCGCGCTCCCCACTCCCGGGCGTGGTCGAGGTCGCCCTCGTCCAACGGGATGCGGCGGAAGGGCTTGACCCGCCAGGGGGGCTTGGCCATGGAGCCGATTTCGTGCGTCGGAAGCGGCCTCATCCCAGTATCTCCCGAAGATTAGTTACCTTGGCCTCCAGCACGGTCCGGGGGAGGAGCTCCGCCGGCCCGCTGGGGGTCAGGTGGATTTTATCATCCGGCAGCCTGTCGCGCAGGCTCGCCAGAACGCCCCGCAGCACGTCGGGGGATTCGACCAGTGTCGAGCCGGTGGCCAGGACGCCCGCCAGGAAAGCTTTGCCGTCCGGGATGCGCCCGAGGACGTCGTCCAGCGGATTCGCGTAGAGGTCCACCCCGAAGCCGTCCGCCGGCAGCCCGAAGAAATACTCCAGGTCATCGCCCAGGGGGAAGAAGGCGCTCACCAGATAAACGGGCGTCGGGGACAGGGCCTTGAGCCGGGCGATGAAGTCGGTGCCGATACGCCGGTCCTCATCGCCGAAGCCGCGGTAGCCGAAGCCGGGCTCGAAGAGGCACAGGGCCTTGTTCGGCAGCTTCACCAAAGGCTCCGCGGCCTCCAGCAGAATCTCGGCGATGCGCGGCAGACCGAGGCCCCGGGAGAAATCGCGGAAGACGAAGGGGAAGGGGAGCGTGAAGACCAGCCCCTCGTCCTTGTTAAAGAGGCCGTCGGTCAGGAAGTATCGGCCGACCCAGTCGTCCAGGCGGGAGGCGTCCACCGCGGCGTCGGGGGGGAATTCGAGGGTGCGCCAGAAGGAGTTGGTCTCGAAGAACCTCGCCAGGCCGTCCACCGCGCAGCCGGGGACGATTTCCGAAAAGGGACGCAACAGGTCGCCCCAGGCGAGCATACCGGGGGAGGCGTGGGGCAGCCCCTCCTGGAGACGCCGCAGGCCCAGGACGTCGGCCCGTCTCGCCTTCTCGAGCTCCCGGCGCCCGATGCGCCCCCGCTCGAAATCCCGCGTGGCGCGGACCAGCCCCTCGGAACGCGGCATGATGCCCGGCAGAAGAACGTCCATCTCAGCCCAATCTCCCCAGGATGCGGCCCAGAATCCTCTCGGAGAGCCCCAGGTTCGAGTACATCACGTGCTCGACGTTGAACCCCAGCTTTATCCCGGTATCCTGCAGGTCCTTGGCCTTTAAATCGAAAACCTCATCGATGACCCGCTCCACCACCTCGAAGGTGCGCTGCTCGATTCGCTCCTCCTCCTCCACCAGGTAGTCCAGCACGGCCGAGGGAAACTCGACACCCAGCCAGGTCATGAACTCGATGTCCCGGATGCGCGAGGCCGGGGTGAGGGAGACGTAGATCTCGGGGAACGGGAGTCCCTCCTCCCGACACCGGCGGTCGAGCTGGGCGAGAACCTGCTTCATGTTGGCCGTCTCGAAGACGATCTGGGAGCAGAAGAAATCGATGCCCGCCTTTATCTTGGCCACGATGCGGTCCGCCTCGCGGGGGCGGGTGAAGATGGTGATGCCGCCAAGCCTCACGTCGGGGTAATTCTCCCGGACGAAGGACGCCGCCTCGGGGACGGACCAGCCCGGGTAATCGATGCGGTTGGACTCGCCGCCCACCAGAATGAGGTCCCGGACGCCCCCGGCGTGGACCTCCCCGACCCAGTCCCGGAACTTGGGCGGCGGGACGCGGACGCAGATTTTATTCGGGACCAGGGCCACTCCCGGCAAGACCTCCCGCACCATCTCACCGAAGCGCACCTGGTCCATCTTCTTCAAAAAGCTCACCGCCCGGTTGCCGTCCCGGCTTTCGCTCACCACCTCGGGGATGTTCAACCGGGTGAGGTCGTTGGCCGCCAGGATACGGGCGACGCGGGAGGCCCAGACCCGGGCCTTGTCCTCCCGCCAGGACTGGGGGGGCGTGATGATTTCGAAGATGATGCCTTCAACCATAAAAAACCGTCGTACCAGTTCCCGATTCCAATCCGGTGAAACCCGGGGCACGCGCCGCGACCGGAGGATAATTTGCCGGGGGCATAGCTCGCTTCGCTCGGTTCGCCGGAGGCGTAGCTCGCCGAGCTCAGTTTCGCGGAGGATAGCACACCGGCTCATCGGTCGCCAGGGTGAACCCGTCCCGTCTCCATTATACCATCCGGCGACCCGGGCTCCGATGGTTGGCTCAACGCGCGACCGGGCTGGAGGTGAGCCTCGACCGGACCACCCTTTTATCTATACCCCGACTCCCTTCCGGCGCTGGGTCGAGGTATCGGCAAGGAGTGATTGGGTTATCCCCCGAAAATTCCCGAGCCGGGTGGCGAAGACTATCGAGGCGAGAATGGCGGCGACCCCGCCCGCGAACATCGTCCACGGCGCGGTTATGAGGTCTGCGAGGCCGCCCACGAGAAGGCTCCCGAAGGGGAGGACCCCCATCATGGCGGTCGTGTAAAAGGCCATCACCCGGCCGCGCTTCGATTCGTCCACGATGTTCTGGATGACCGTGTTCGACGTGGCCAGTTGGGCCATCATCCCGAAACCGGCGACGACCATGAGGACGAGCGAAAGCCAGAGCGTTCTCGAAAAAGAGGCGAGAAGCAGCCCCGTGCCGAAGATGAAAGCGGCGATGGGGATGATTTTCCACAGGCCGACGAAGGCCTTGCGCGACGCGAGAAACACCGCTCCGCCCAGCGCGCCCACGCCGATGGCGCCCATGAGGAATCCGTAGGTGCTGGCGTCGCCCGCCAGCACGAGCTTCGCCATGACCGGCATGATCGTTATATAAGGCATGGCCGTGAGACTCAAAAATGAGAGCATGATAAGGATGGACCGTATGGGCAGCGAGCGGAAGGTGTAGGACAGGCCTTCCTTGAGCTCGGTAAACACCTTTCCTGCGCCCCCGGCCGGCCTTGCGTGCTCGATGCGCATGGCGGCGAGCGAGACGATGACCGCGAGATAGCTCACCGCATTCAACAGGAAGCAGACCTTCTCGCCGAATCCGGCGATTACGAGCCCCGCGATTAGGGGTCCGACGAGCCTCGCGCCGTTGAACAGGGCCGAGTTCATCGCTATGGCCGAGGCCAAATCCTCCCGGCGGTCGACCATCTTTATGACGAACGCCTGCCGCGTGGGCATATCCACGGAGTTCACCAGGCCGATGAAGAGGCCCAGGGCGAATATGTGCCAGATTTGGACGACGCCGGTGTAGACGATGACGGTCAGAATGACCGCCTGAAGCGTCGCAAGCCCCTGCGTCCAGATGAGTATGCGCCGGCGGTCGAGTCGGTCTATGAGGACGCCGGCGAAAGGCATGATGAAGAGGGAGGGAATCTGGGTGACGAACCCCACCGCGCCGAGGAGCAGGGCCGAGCCCGTGAGCTTATAGACGAGCCAGGACATGGCTATCATCTGCATCCACGTGCCGACGACGGAAATGCCCTGACCCAGGAAAAAGAGCCGGTAGTTGCGATACCTGAAGGCCCGCAGCATGTGCTTCAAATCTGTGACCAATTTCGGATGATTTGCCAGGGGCATAGCTCGCTTCGCTCGGTTTGCCGGCGACGCCTCGGGATGATTTTCTTCCGGACCCATCACTCACCTGTTAATCTGTGTAGGGTATGGGCCGAAGTGGGGGATTTCCCCCCTCAAGGTCAAAACCGGGCCGATTATACCACCGGACATCCCGACGGCTGCGCCCTAATAACCGCCGCCCAGCGCCACCGGGCGGGAGACGAACCTTGACCGTCCCCGCCCTTTTCTTTATAATTTACTTCCTTCTGGCGAACAAAAGGGGCGGTTTTGCACGAGGACCTGTCCAGCGCACAGCTCCACCGTCTCATCCGGGCCTACGCCAAGAGCTGGCTGGCCCACGACGGCTGCTGGTTCCTGGCGGTGGAGGAAGAGCGCGGCCTGGAGGAGGCGATTCGGCAGGACGAGCGCTCCTGGTCCCGCTTCGCCCCCCTCGAGGCCCGCCGGGTGATGGAGGCCCGGCAAATCGCCCCGGGAGGCGGTCTCGCGGCCCTGGCCGAGGCGCTGCGATTCCGGATGTACTCTTTTTTGAACGAGCAGGAGTCCGAGCTGGAGGGCGACCGGCTGCTCTTCACCATGACCGAATGCCGCGTCCAGGCGGCCCGACGCCGGAAGGGCCTCCCCCTCTTCCCCTGCAAGCCGGTGGGGACCACGGAATTCTCCGGCTTCGCCGGGACGGTCGACCCCCGAATTACCACCCGCTGTATCTTCTGCCCCCCCGATGAGCTTCCCGCGGGGGGTTTTTGCTCCTGGGAGTTCCGGATTAAGGAAGAATAGCGATATAAATAAGATGTGGCCTTACACCCCGGACGGCGACCGTTGACAACCCGGGGCGGCCGTGATAGAAATAGCCCGTTTAACGGCCCATCGACCGGGCGGCGACGACCCGCCCCCCACCACCCGCAATGACGAAGGACGAGCGCATCGGCACGGTTCAGGTTTACACCGGCGACGGCAAGGGCAAAACAACCGCCGCACTGGGACAGGCGCTGCGGGCCTGGGGCCACGGGCGCCCGCAGAGAGGCGCCCCTACGGGGGCGGGTTCGGGCTAGGGTGAGGGTCGCAGCGGCGGCCCGCGGGGGGCCGCCCTACACCATCGCAACGAGCGAGGCACGGGCAGGGGTGAGGGCTACATTTGATAAAAGGTGAATTATGCGTTCACTGATAATTCTGCTGACTTTACTGGCGGTCGCCGGGCAGGCCGAGCAACCGGCCATCGCCATCGTTGACTTCGAGGCGGTGAACTGCGACGAGGGCATCGCCAAGGCGGTGGGCGAGATCATGCGCACCGAAATAATCGCCACCGGCCGCTTTCGGGTCATCGAGCGGGCGCAACTCGCCAAAATCATAGAGGAGCATTCCTTCCAGTTGTCGGGGATGGTGGACGCGAGCACCATTGCAGAGTTCGGCAAGCTGGTGGGGGCGGACTACGTGGCGGTGGGGAGTGTGAGCCGCCTGGCGGGCACCTATACCGTGGCGGTGCGATACATTGACGTGGAGACGGCGGAGGCGGCGCTGGGGCGAACGGAGACGGCCGACGGCGAGGGGATGCTGCCCGATGTGTGCCGCAGGCTGGCGGCGGCGCTCACCGGCCTGCCGTACAGCGGGACCTCGGGCGGCGGCTCCACATCGGTTTCCTCCGGGGCGGGCCGCATCGCCTTTTCCTCCTTGCGCGACGGAAGCTTTGAAATCTTCGTGATGGACGCCGACGGGCGCAACCAGACCCAGTTGACGAACAACACAAGCGATGACTATTGTCCCGCCTGGAGTCCGGATGGCCGCCGCATCGCCTTCTACTCCGACCGCGACGGGGACTGGGAAATCTTCGTGATGGACGCCGACGGGCGCAACCAGACCCAGTTGACGAACAACACAAGCGATGACTATTGTCCCGCCTGGAGTCCGGATGGCCGCCGCATCGCCTTCTACTCCGACCGCGACGGGGACTGGGAAATCTTCGTGATGGACGCCGACGGGCGCAA